>CASBQF010000207.1 GCA_949127775.1 Oscillatoriales cyanobacterium PMM_0080 | reverse complement strand
TGACCTAAAGCTTGGGACGGAGTTCTTCAAGAGTTGCATCATTATTTGCTTCAATCAATTCCGCCAAGATAAGTAGTTGCTCCGCATTAAGTTTGCCTTTGACTCCACATCGGTCAGTTTTCGGAGTAATATTTTTTGTTTCACGATACTGTTTAAGCAATTTTTGTACAAAGCTGAGGGCTACATAAAAACGCTTAGCTATTGCTTTTTGTGAAATCGGTTCAGCATGATAAGTATCAAGAATTTTTTGCCTAAAATCAGTCGAATAAGCTTTCATTTTTAACAATGTATGAAGTTGGCATAAGTAGACGTATTGTGAGTCAAGCAGATCGTGCTGTCAAAAAAATGCTATTATGCGTGGTATCGCTTTCGCGTGGCTTGACTGAACCATGTAATTATAGTTCATTTTATCTGCTTTTCTCTGTTTGAACCTCACCAGTGAGGGTCAGTAACATAATACCTCATCTTTCTGAGAAAGGCTATACACCACCATCGCATTCGGAAAAACTTCTTGGATCACTTTGGGAAAACCACCCCACATATCTACACTCACTTCTGATACCTGCTCACAGACCTCAATTGGTTGCTGCATAAGAACTTCTATGATTTGTTTGCTATTCATGACTATCGATCACTTCAATCAATTGACTTTGGTCAATATCGGAGACTACAGTCACAAAATCTTGATGCCCTTTCCTCATACTAATTTCATCAATACTCAGACGTTTAACCGCTCCCCATGAGACTTTTTTACTTGCGATCGTTGATGATTGAAAATCCCTTGAACTTGATCCCAACTTAATTCTTCCTCTCGTTTTACCTGTTCCACCGTTGTCACCTGAACACGGTGATAAATATACTCCTCATATCGTTGAGTATAGCGCCGACCTTCATCAACAAAACACAGTTTTTCTGTGAAATATTTTTGACAATTGTTACAGTAGTATTGGCGACGAGGAATTTCCAATTCGATTAACTGACCTGAAATCGGTAAATCTCTAATCAAGATTGTCCGAATCTGATGAAGTTCATCTGTGGACTGTTGACAGTGAGGACAAGTAGCATGATCCGTCAAAAAATCAACTTTTAAAATTGTTTTTTTATCATTTTTAATACATCTTTCAATCGTAATGTCTGGCAAATTGAGTAATCCGTCAAGATGAAAATCCATGAGCGACGCTCTAGCATAAAGTCCCTATATTATACAGTTTCCACCGCAAACCCAGAAGAGCCGAGGTAACCTCTTACAAAAGCTACTCTGACAAGTCAATTAATATGATTTGTGATGACAAGTTTTTGCTCAAAGGTTGTCAACCTACTTGTTGCACTTATCAAGGCTACGTCCTGCACGGGCAAGTGCTTGTGGTTGGCGCGAATAAGGCTGACGATGATTTCGACTTATTGACAGAGGATCAAGTTGACATTGTGATCCGTGAGACAAGATTGGTGTATTTATGAAAATGTCCTCTCACTCGATCGCTCTTTTTGTCATTAGTGATTAGTGATCGGAGGTTATGGTTAATAGTCTGAAATGACTTTAAACTATCATGTTACCTTAAGTAGTTTCGGAGCAAACACACCATGAAAGATATCAACGAACTCATAAAGGCTATCAATAATTCAAACCTAACAGAATTGAGGGTAATAACGGTTGAATTAGCACCCGACAATATTCGATATTACTGGGAAGTGAAAGAGGCTGAAGGTGTCCTTTTTGACAGTAAGGCAGAAGCCTTGTTTGATTTCTTGAGCCAACTTGACTGGACAGAAGTAACTGATTATCTAAACAAAAGCTGACTTAGTAGAAAAATCACCTTTCTAGTAGTCAGTGATCACCATTTTGTAACGCAAAAATAGATACAACCACCATGAACACATCACCAAAAAACCCGTTCAATACAGTCAAGCTTGCAAAAATAGTTCAACAACTTGACTCAGAGATGATCGAATTCAGGACTGATTTACGCCGCCTGAGATATGATATCGAGCTTGTAGAATCGAGAGATCAATTTGCCTTAACAGAAGCAGTAGAAAGGTTGCAACTTGAACACAGAGGTTTCATTAAGCTTATGCAATCGCTAGCGCACAAGCTGGAAGATTCACTTTCCGTGGTAGAAGCGCAACAAAAAATGATTGATAAGTTGACGCTGAAATATTCTCAAGATACAAGTTTTGAGCAATTAGCATTGATTCATAAGGTCAACGCTTGTCGCGTCGCTACTTTCTTTAGCTATGGCGACGATTGGCACTGGCGGTATGGGTGCGTCGAGTCCAGCCAAGGTTTTCCGACTTTCGCAGAGGCGCTGACGAGTTGGATGAAGTTTATCTCCCATAGCTATCAAAACTTATTGATGGAAGAATCCTGGGCAGATAACGTACAGTATCCACAATCGGAGAGTATAGGATGACATTAATAGTCTTGTGTAATATCGATAAGTCTCGGAAAATCAAGAAAGTCGTAGTCGAAGAGTATCGGTTACCTCAAGCTATTGTCTATCAAAACTTTGTGTACTTACGCGCTGGATACACAAAAGTTGGATTACAAGACAGCGTGAGTAACGCTGTACAGTGTGCCTACGTACCATTTTACCAGCAAGTACACTCTCAACCATTAGGTAAAATGCTTTTTAAGCAGGTCAAAAATAATTGAGTCTCCAAACAAGAAACAAGGTTTTCCGAAATGAAGATGTCCCCTCACTCGATCGCCAACCTAAAGCCCGGCGCTAATGCCAAAAGCGCTATCAGGGTAAATCTCACGCTTAAGCCAAAAACGGTAGCTCTGCTCAAAGCGCAAGGGAATATGAGTGAGGCGGTAGACAAGTTGGTACACCTATGTTGCATCGGTGCAGTGCAACACGATGGTTGCCTCAATCCAATCTCACCGCCCCTGCCTGACACTCACTCTACTTGAATCGAGACGTGTGCATATCTCGATTGAAGACATTAGATATTACGACCCGGCGTCAATCCACTACAATCATGTATCGCCCGCCCTAGCCCGGCGGGTTTTTTATGTCACCGATGGACTGGAATTGTCCTAGAATTGCCCTAGAAAGTAAGCGGCTACAGGTAAGCAGGCTCAACGCCTGAAACAACGTAAATAAGTTAAGTGTATAGAATCAATCTAGAAACTAAGGATAGAATGGCTAGAAAGGTAGGTATTGCGTTGAAAAATCTAATTGTTCAGAAATATGGCGGATCATCGGTTGGTACAGTCGATCGCATTCTAGAAGTAGCCCGACGAGTAGTCAAAACAGTACAGTTGGGAAACTCCCTGGTTGTCGTACTTTCGGCGATGGGCAAAACCACCGACGGTTTAGTAAAACTCGCGAAGGAAATTTCCGTAAATCCCAACAAACGGGAAATGGATATGTTGCTCTCCACTGGGGAACAAGTATCGATCGCCCTTTTAAGCATGGCATTGCAGGAAATGGGACAGCCCGCAATTTCCCTCACCGGCGCCCAAGTCGGCATCGTCACCGAAGCCGCCCACACCCGCGCCCGGATTTTGCGAATCGATCCGACTCGGATTGAAACCCAGTTAAACAGGGGTAAAGTCGTCGTCGTTGCCGGTTTCCAAGGCATCACCGATGCCGGAGAATTGGAAATTACCACCTTGGGGCGCGGCGGTTCCGACACCACAGCAGTCGCCCTCGCGGCAGCGCTGCGGGCCGACAGATGCGAAATTTATACCGACGTGCCCGGAATCCTAACTACAGATCCGCGTTTGGTAGCTGACGCGCAACTGATGGACGAAATCACCTGCGACGAAATGCTGGAATTGGCAAGTTTAGGTGCAAAAGTCCTGCATCCGCGCGCAGTAGAAATTGCCAAGAATTACGGCATCCCGCTGATCG
Source organism: Oscillatoriales cyanobacterium PMM_0080 (assembly GCA_949127775.1). Lineage (GTDB taxonomy): Bacteria > Cyanobacteriota > Cyanobacteriia > Cyanobacteriales > Microcoleaceae > Microcoleus. Next base: position 20,768 of record CASBQF010000207.1, on the reverse strand, counting down.
TGCTTTCTAGCTGGAGTGACGCCCCCGGTACCCTGGTAGTGTCTCCCCCTCCCCAACCTCGGCCTTTGGAGGGCTTGGAGCTCGCAAAAGCGGTGGATGCGGTGGAGTTTGACTTGGATCAGGCGGGGGTATCGCTGTTGCGTTTGCCCGATCGCCCGGGAGTAGCAGCGCGGTTGTTTGGGGCGATCGCGCAGCAAAACCTCGATGTAGACTTAATTATCCAGTCAATTCACGAAGGAAATACGAACGATATCGCCTTCACAGTCAGGCGAAATTCGCTCAATCAAGCTGTTGCGGTTGCAGATGCGATCGTCCCCGCCCTCGGTAAGAATTCTCGCCCAGAATTGGGGGAACCGGAAGTGAAAGTAGAAGAACGACCCATAGCTAAAGTTAGCATTGCAGGTGCGGGAATGATCGGGCGTCCGAGGGTAGCCGCCCAGATGTTTAAGACTTTGGCGGATGCGGGAGTTAACATTCAAATGATTTCGACTTCCGAGGTGAAAGTTAGTTGTACGATCGATGCTACGGATTGCGATCGGGCAGTTGCCGAATTGTGCAAAGCATTTGAAGTGTCTAATTCTGCGATCGTACTCAATTCGTCATCGCAAAAACCGCCCGCAGTCCGCGCTGTAGCGTTGGATCTGAATCAAGCGCGTCTAGCAATTCGCCATTTGCCCGATCGGCCCGGAGTAGCAGCAAAACTGTTCGGACTGTTAGCCGAGGAAAATATCAGCGTAGACACAATCATTCAATCGCAACGCTGCCGCAATATCGATGGCATATTAACACGCGACATTGCATTTACCGTAGCACAAATTGACGCCGAAGCAGCTAAAATAGTCCTCAAAAAATCGGCCCTTGAATTTGGCTGGGGCGAAGTAGCAGTCGATACCGAAATTGCCAAAGTTAGCGTTGTGGGTTCTGGAATGGTAGCGCATCCGGGAGTTGCGGCAAAGATGTTTGAAGCGCTTTCGCAGCACAAAATCAACATTCAAATGATTGCGACTTCCGAGATTAAGATTAGCTGCGTTGTGGATGAGGCACAAGGTGTAATGGCTTTGAAGGCAATTCATGCAGTCTTTGAGTTAGCTGGAAGTGAAAGAATCCAAATTCCAGCTTAAGACTTGTTGGCTGAATTAGTCCTAGACGCGCGGATGGTCAGAAACCGGGTTTTTTTACGAAAATCCTTAGTAGTAGCCCGTAGATCAGGTAAAAAACCCGGTTTCTTTGGTCTTGATGCACCCATGACTGTTAATATCCTGTCCGATGGATTGCTGCTTGTAGGGCAGTTTTCGGTAGGGACACGGCATTGCCGTGTCCTTGCGAATTTTGTTGGTGCTGTGGCTTTGTCAGTGTGTCAAACTATAGAATCAGAGGGGATTTTGGCGAATGTGCAGGAGAGAGGAAAACAGTTAAGGGTGGGTTTACGTGCGATCGTTTCTTTGAAAAATACTAAGGGGTAGATAGCCAATCAAAATTCAAACAGTAGATATCCCTGTTGTACAAATGTCGTAATCGGCAATTAATAAGTAAGCTAAGACGCATTGAAACGACATAATGTAGGATAAGCATCCTGCTTGTCACAGGCAGTTAGCCTACTAATAGACCTTTTAAATGCGTCACAGCTTATCACGCTCATAACTACTATTGCTTGCCAGATTCAATCAGCAATCTGATTTGTTTGATCAGCAGAGTGATCGCGAAGATTGTTGTCAGTGCAATACAACCATTAGAAAGTTGTTCAATATTTATCTCAGAAACAATACAAGCACTATTACTGCCCGACTGGCTTATAACCTGCGTCATGCCGTTTGTCGATTGATTTGAGGAAAAAGACTGCATAAATGGCTCCTGGATTCGTGATAAAATGATTTGGGCGAATATATCTGGCAAGTTTCTTGCCCGTCGTTCCATCTCTCTTGGTGTACATCCATCCTAGATAATCCGACTTCTCAATGTCAGTCACCAATTGTTTCTACTAAAAGTAGAAGAAAGTAGAAGATATTTTCTACTTTGCTATTTTGGTAGATTATTCATAAATAATATCACGGACAAAATAAAGATGTGGAATGCTTTTTTGAGAGAAATTGCTGATATTTATGAGTTGAGTGCAGCACAGACAACAGTATTTTTAAAACAATTTTCTGAAGACAATATAGGAATCCGACAAACCGAAAATGAGTTAGTAAATCAATTTAAAGGAATAAGTTTATATAGTTATAAAAAATTTAAAGGAGAAATTTTTGATAAATTTGCCAAAAGCAAGCAAAAACCGGATGGTTACGAATTTCGTTCTCAAGGCTCAGGAAAATTGCCAGAATTAGAGGAATGGCTAAAAGCACAATATGAGGCTTGGATATCAGACAAAAAAGATGAGGTTAATGAGACTACTCCAAAAATTATAAAATGCCCCTACAAAGGCTTATCAGCTTTCACAAAAGACGATGCTCACTTTTTCTTTGGACGTGAAAGATTCACTAAAAGCCTAGTGGATGCCGTACAAGAACAACCATTTGTAGCTGTTATTGGCAACTCTGGCAGTGGTAAGTCTTCCGTAGTTTTTGCTGGCCTCATTCCTAAATTAGAGGAAATTGGAGGATGGAAATTTATTACTTTCCGACCAACAAATGCGCCGTTGCTTCAACTAGCTAATGCTCTGTTAGCCTTGCTAGAACCTGAGATTGATTCATTGGAGTGTCTTGCTAAAGCAAAAAAATCCGCAAACAACTTTAAAACAGGTGAATTAACTCTAAAGGATGTTTTAGATGTCTGTTTACAAAAAAAAATGCCTAAGCAGCGTTTTCTGATTTTCGTAGATCAATTTGAAGAGATTTATACTCTTTCTCCCGAAGATGAACGAAAGGTTTTTATAGACCAACTATTAGAAGTGATTAATGCAGAAAGAGAGAAAAACAGAACCCATGATATTGTTTTGGTAATTACTCTCAGAGCCGATTTTTATGGACACGCTATAGATTATCAACCTTTACTAGAAGTATTCCAAAACTCGGAGCAAAAACTCATCGGTGTAATGAATCAAGATGAATTACAAGCCGCCATTGAAGAACCAGCACGAAAAGTTGGCCTGACAATTCAGAATGGACTGACAAAGATTATTTTAGATGCAGTTAAGAGTAACCCAGGTGAGTTACCTTTACTAGAGTTTTGCTTAGAACAATTGTGGGAAAAACAAAGGGATGGTCAATTAACAATCGCGGCTTATCAGGAAATAGGCGGAGTTGAAAAAGCCTTAGCGAATCATGCTGAGGAATTCTATCATAAATTAAATGAAGACGAGCAAAATCGACTTAAGCATATCTTTACCCAATTAGTTCGTTTTGGGGAAAATACCGATGCGACTCGTCGCATAGCAACCCGTGAGCAAATAGGAGAGAAAAATTGGCAGTTAGTGACTACTTTAGCTAATGCAGAAGCTCGTTTAGTGGTTACAGGAAAAGATTCTAAACAACAACCGACTGTTGAGGTAGTCCATGAAGCTTTAATTAGAGGATGGGAACGCCTGCGGGAGTGGATGGAGGATGATCGGGAATTTCGGAAATGGCAAGATCGGTTACGTGCGGAAAAGTATAGCTGGGAAAATAGTGGTAAAGATAATGGTGCTTTGCTACGAGGAGCTTTACTGGTAGAAGCGGAAGACTGGTTAAACAAAAGAAGTGAAAGTATTATTGACCAAGCAGAAAGAGAATTTATCCTAGTTAGTCGTCAGTATCAGGAACAAGAAGATATTGAAAGGATTCAAGATTTATTGACTTTATCTCAAAAGGAATTACAGTTAAAACAAAAGTTGAGTTCCTTGGTAATTGCTATTAAAGCAGGTGTTAAATTACACAATATTAAAGAACCTTCAGAGGACTTGAAAAAAAATGTCATTGAAAGATTACAGCAAGGAAACTATGAAATTAGCGAGCAAAATCAACTTGTAGGTCATAAAGGTGAAGTAAGTAGAGTTGCTTTTAGTACAGATGGTTCAAAGATTGCTTCAGTCAGTGATGATAAAACTGTTAAACTTTGGGGATTAGATGGTAAACTATTAATGAATTTTGAAGGACATGATGCTCAGGTCTGGGGAGTAAGCTTTAGCCCCGATGGTCAAATAATTGCTTCTGCTAGTGATGACAGAACTGTGAAATTATTGAGCCTCGATGGAACAATCGTGGGAAGTCTAGAAGGACATACTGATCGGGTATATGAAGTAAGTTTTAGCCCCGATGGTCAAATCATTGCTTCTGCCAGTGCTGACAGAACCGTGAAATTATGGAACCTTGATGGAACACTCTTGAGAACCCTAAAAGGACATACTGATCGAGTATATGGAGTAAGTTTTAGCCCCAATGGTCAAATCATTGCTTCTGGTAGTTTTGATAAAACTGTAAAGTTGTGGAACGTTGATGGAACATTATTGAGAAACCTAGAAGGACATACTGCTAAAGTATATGGAGTAAGTTTTAGCCCCGATGGTCAAATTATTGCTTCTGCCAGTGCTGACAGAACCGTGAAATTATGGAACTCTGATGGAACATTATTGAAAAACCTAATAGGACATAATAATTGGGTTTGGGGAGTAAGTTTTAGCCCGAATGGTCAAATTATTGCTTCTGCTAGTTTTGACAGAACCGTAAAATTGTGGAGCCTTGATGGAGAACTTTTGAGAATTCTAGAAGGACATACCGATTCAGTCTATGGAGTAAGTTTTAGCCCTGATGGTCAAATCATTGCTTCTGCTAGTTTTGACAAAACCGTGAGACTATGGAACCTCAATGGGACATTCTTGAAAACCTTAAAAGGACATGAAGGACATACCGATCAGGTCTGGGGAGTGTGTTTTAGCCCCAATGGTCAAATCCTCGCTTCTGCTAGTGCTGATACAACCGTGAAATTGTGGAACCTTGATGGAAAACTCTTGAGAACCCTAGAAGGATTTGAAGGACATACTGATCGAGTATATGGAATAAACTTTAGCCCCGATGGTCAAATCATTGCTTCTGCTAGTTTTGACAAAACTGTGAAATTATGGAGCTTGAATGGGATACTCTTAAAAACCCTAAAAGGACATACCGATCAGGTCTGGGGAGTGTGTTTTAGCCCTAATGGTCAAATCATTGCTTCTGCTAGTTCTGATAGAACCGTGAAATTGTGGAACCTTGATGAAAAACTATTAAGAACTCTAAAAGGACATACTGATCGAGTATACGAAGTAAGTTTTAGCCCCAATGGTCAAATCATTGCTTCTGCTAGTTTTGACAGAACTGTGAGATTATGGAACCTTGATGGAATACTCTTGAGACACCTAAAAGGACATACTGATCGAGTATATGGAGTAAGTTTTAGCCCAGATGGTCAAATTATTGGTTCTGCTAGCGCTGACAGAACTGTGAGATTATGGAACCTTGATGGAACACTCTTGAGAACCATAGAAGGACATACTGATCGGATCTGGAGAGTAAGTTTTAGTCCAGATGGTCAAATCATTGCTTCTGCTAGTGATGATAGAACCGTGAAATTGTGGAACCTTGATGGAACACTCTTGAGAACCCTAGAAGGGCATACTGATTCAGTCTATGGAGTAAGTTTTAGTCCAGATGGTCAAATCATTGCTTCTGCTAGTTTTGACAAAACTGTGCGGTTGTGGCCTATCGATCCTGAAGATTTAATCTTAGACCTAAATGTTAAACTGAATAACTTACTCAAAAAAGGTTGTAATTGGATTAGGGATTATCTCAAAACTAATCCGAATGTGAGTGAAAGCGATCGACATCTCTGCGATGATATTTGTCCTTAAAATTGGTGTTATTTCTGGTTAAGGGCTGTTGGCTAAAATCAGATATTGATAGCAACCCGGTTTGTGAACTCATCCAGAGGAAAAACAGAAATTAAAAGTTTGTCAAGAGGAGAACAATTCTCAATGATTTGTATTTCGTGAAGTTATGTAACAGGTAGAATGCCTGTTTTACAGGTAGGGCGCGATCGCTTGCGAATGATGTACAATAGGAGGCAAAGTCCATTTGTCAAATGTATGTGTGGAGTCGGGAGTAAATTCGATTATAATTAAATCATTACCATAACAAATAAGACGATAAATAGATGGTGATTAAAAGTTCCCAACTTTTTAATTTGTGAGGATAAAGATTCAACTCAATTTTTACATAATGAATAAAATCACATTTCAGTGGGATGAGCAAAAAAACATAATTAATCAACAAAAGCATGGTATTTCATTTGAAGAAGCTCAATCAGTTTTTTTTGATGATTATGCACTTCAATTTTGGGATGAAGAACACTCCCAAGAAGAGGAACGTTTTTTGCTTCTGGGCAGAAGTCATCAAATGAGAATATTAATTGTAGTTCATTGTTTTCGAGAAGAAGATTCCATCATTAGAATTATATCAGCTAGAAAATCTACTAAAAATGAAAGTAAAGAATATAGGAGATAAAACAATGGAACCGGAATACGATCTTTCAAAGATGAAGAAAAGACCTAATCCTTTTGCCCAACAGTTAAAAAAACAGGTCACTATTTCTCTAGGGATTGATGTGATTGAATATTTTGAAAATATGGCTCAAGAAGCCGGGATATCTTCTCAGGAATTAATTAATCTTTACTTGCAAGATTGTGTTGTTTCTCAGCGCAAATTATCTCTAAATAAGGCGATCGATTAACACCAATTACGATCGCCCTTTTCTCCTAAAAATCAAAAAAACCGGGTTTCTGACTCAATGGAAGTACGCGCGAACCCAGCTATCCCGTAGGGAATCGCCATTTTTCGATCGACAAATGTCGCAATAGGAGCCTGTGTTAAGATGAAATAGGCGATCGGCATTGAGGAACTTACATCTTATGACTGTAGCTAACGAACAGATTACTGATAGCAGTAGCACGAAGGGATTATCAAACTTCCGGGTAACAATTGAACGTCTTCTGGAACTTTTGGATTTAGAAGAAGAAGACGAATATGGAATTTTGAGACCGACTGAGTACGCTTTTAAGACAGCGATGAAATTGATTGTAGAAGCCTATGATGTTTTGGGTGATAGTTTCCCGAAAGCATCGACAAGTACAGACGACGCAGGTAGTATCAGACTTGCTTGGCAGAATACAAAGGCTGATTGTAGAGTCAGGTTATTTTGCCCATCTAATGCCGATGATCAAGCTTACGTTTATCATCAAAAAAATGAGGAATACAAATCGGAAGATATCATTTCCGCATCAACGTTAGTTCATTGGCTAGAGTGGTTTAACAAGGTATGACTGAGACATCTTATAGCAGTAACTCTGAGTTCGCTCCTTTAACTGACAGTGCTATTGTCTATAGGGCATTACTCCGCAAATAATGGATTGACAAAGAAAATAATTTAGTTTCATTTGAGGCTTATTTACTGCGCCCAAATGACCCTGGTTTATCCCTGACAATTGCCAGTGTTTCTTCGCCAGAACAATGTGCAGCCAACTTCAAGAATTGTTACGGAGTTGCTAGTCTCCAAGTAGGACAAATTCGTGAATTAGGTTTAGATGCAGTACCTGATTCAGAATCCCACGCTGAAATTATCGGTTTACCTTACCCGAAAGATGACCGAGACAGGGCTGAAAGATTAGCTGATTTGTTGGCAGAGCGGTCTATAATTGTGCTGTGTTAAGATGAAATAGGCGATCGGCATCGAGGAACTTACATCTTATGACTGTAGCTAACGAACAGATTACTGATAGCAGTAGCACGAAGGGATTATCAAACTTCCGCGTGACTGTTGAACGTCTCCTGGAACTTTTAGATTTAGAAGAAGAAGACGAATATGGAATTTTGAGACCGACTGAATACGCTTTTAAGACAGCGATGAAATTGATTGTAGAAGCCTATGACGTTTTGGGTGATAGTTTCCCGAAAGCATCGACTGGTACAGACGATGCAGGTAGTATTACACTAGATTGGACAAGTTTAGATCGCGATCGCACAGTTCGCCTATTTTGTCCATTCAGTGCGGTTCAAGCAGTTGACATTTTTCACCATACAAAAGATGAATATGCTGTAGAGGACATCGTTTCATCACCAACATTAGTCTACTGGTTGCAGTGGTTCAACGAGACATGATAGAACAATCTTCAGAGAGTGCGTCAGAGGTTGAAAAATTACCAGATATTACTATTGTTTACCGAGTTCTCCGAAAGGGATGGATAGATAAGGATAGATCCATAGTCAAAGCAGACGCTTACTATTTACGCAAGCGCATCAGTGAGCAAGGCATTTCTGTCAATTTTTCCATCCAACAATCTTTAAGTGTATTCAAGAACTGTGAAGGAGTTGCTAGCCTTACTGTAGGTGACATTCGATCGCTAGATTTGGATATAGTTCACGACTCTTCATCTCATGGCAGTATTATCCGTCTACCGTATCGAGAAGATGACCGTCCAAGGGCTGATGAGTTTGCACTTTTGTTGGCAAGGCTGTCTATAATTGTATGGCAACCTCCGCAAACATAGCTTAGCAAGTTGCTAGATAAAATCCGGGTCAAAAGCCCCTGATAATACTCGGGGGTTTCAATCACCGATTAATATTTCTTTCGCAATCGCTTCCACCACCGGCACGCACACAGAATTCCCAATTTGCTTGTAACTTTCCCCAACCTGGGGATGAACCTTAAAATCTTCAGGAAAACCCATCAGTCGATAACATTCTCTCAGCGTTAGTTTCCTGACAGTGTTGGTTTCTGGAAAATAGATAAAAAACCTGCCCGATGTTTCTTGCGACGGAATTGTCGGATGCACCCCATCTACCGAATAAATGCGATTTGGCTGTCGGTGAACCCTTGATAAATGTTCTGTATTTGGCTTCACACCAGTTTTCCAAGTACCCTTATTTCTATAACCTACAAATAATAGCCCCGAAACTTGCTTTCTCGGATGCTCAATTAAAGTATATTTAGAACTATCCAAGATTTCAAAATCAGCTTTAATGTCCAGAAAATCCCTGAGTTGCGGAGGAAAATTGGTCGGAAGTCGAGAAAAATTGAATGCTTTACCCTGAGTTCCAATAATGAATATTCTTTCTCGATGTTGGGGAACTCCAAAATCTTTAGCATTTAAGATTTGCCAGTTCACGTTGTATCCCAAACTCTCAAGACTGGCAATAATTACTTTTAATGTATTTCCCTGATCGTGATGGATTAAGTGTTTGACATTTTCGAGAACGATAACTTGAGGTTGTTTGATTTTGAGGATTTTACAAATCTCGAAAAAGAGCGTTCCTCTCGTATCTTCAAAACCAAGCTTTTTGCCGCAAATGCTAAAAGGTTGGCACGGAAATCCGGCAACTAAAACATCAAAGTCTGCTAAATCGGCGGGATTGATTTCTTTGATATCTCCTGTGGGAATTTCGTGAAAGTTGTTGCTGTAAACTTCTCGGCATTTTGCGTCAATTTCACAGGAAAATACGCATTCAAATCCTGCCCTTTCAAAGCCTTGTCTGAAACCTCCTATTCCCGCAAACAAATCTATAAATTTCATATATAATTTAAGACAAACTGTTACTCAATCCAATGATAACAGATTGTGTTTCTATCTGTTATCGCTCTTCTGCGTTCTCTGTGTTCTCTGCGGTTGGTTGCTCAATCTTATATTGATCGCGAAAAGTCCCAGAATCCCGCGCCGGACTTAGGCCTTGCCGTTTCCCTACAGATGGACGCATAAATACTAAAGAAACCGGGTTTTTCCCGGTATTAAAGGCTTCGATGCAGCATTTTCTTAAAAAACCCGGTTTCTGCTTCCTAGAGATATCGGGTAGAATGTCGCCCAAAAAACTCCCAAACTTGTCCCGCAGCGCACTAAACTAGAAATAGCCAAACCAATAACAGCGATTATTTACTGCCTTTCCCCAACTATGAGTCAAACATTGGAAAACCTCACCGCCATCGATGACAAGCTGTCCAAACGCCACATCGACCTCGATCCAGGCGGCTACTTCATCATTTACATCGATCGCGAAACCAGCCTAATTTGCGCCAAACACTTCACCAATATCATCGACGATCGCGGCCTCGCCGTCGATCCCGAAACTGGTAAACCCATCCCCGCCCGCGGCAAGGTAGAACGCACTGAAGTCACACTTTTTAGCGGCAGAACCGCCAAAGAACTTTGTGTCAAAATCCTAGAAGAAACCCGCCCCAGCCCGGTGACGATGTTCGATCACGCGGCTTATCTAGGACGGGAATTTGTGCGGGCAGAAATTGCTTTGTTGAGCGATCGAGAATACGTTCAAGATTAGTGCAACTGTTAACTGTTAACTGTTAACTGTTAACTGTTCAAGAAAAACCTTGATACCAGAAATAAGTCACCATCGGAATCACTGTCGCCAACAGCAATAGCACAACCACAATAACTGTGGCATTGCCTTGATCTGTGTCTTCAGCTTTTTTAAATGTGCCTTCAACTTGAATGTTGTCAACAACTTCAGGCGCACCGGGATCTGGTTGGCCAGACAAAACAGTTGCAATCCGCGAACTGGCTGCGGCAAACGCCTCGTTGTATTTGTTACCTTCGCGCAGCGGCACTTGCACGGTTTCTCCCGCTACACTCTGGGCAATGTCATCGTTTAGCAGGGATTTAACCCCTTCTCCGGTGCGTATTGTGGCGCTGTTGGTAACAGTGTCTAGAACGAGTAAAATTTGATTGGTCTGGTCTTCTTTGGCGGGAAACCACTGCTCAAAAAGTTGGTCGGTGAATGTGGCAGTCGTTTCGCCGTAGTCTAAGCGGCGGATGGTGACAAAGCGAACTTGCTTACCTGTTTGCTTTTCTAAGTTGTCGAGTTCGCTGGTGATAGTGCTTTCGCTGCTGCGGCTGAGCACCTCACCTTTGTCCCACACCCAAGTTCGATCGCCCGCCGACAACATCGGCATTTCGTACACACCCGTCGCCAATGCTGGCAATACCGCTATCTGGGATGCGATCAGGGCGAGCGCGAGCGCCACCGCCGCTTGTTGGAGATAATTTCTCCAGTTAAATAATTGCTTCAGGAGTCTAGTCATTGAGGTTAACCGTAAAACTGACTTTTTCCCAAAAATACTATAGAAACCCCGGTAAAATTCATTTTAGACAGGACAAATTGAAAATTAGCTAGCCAGTCCAACTCTGCGATCGATAATTTTAGGATTTTAACTATGGAACCAGCAGACAGTTATAAAGGTTGGATTATGCAATCCCAGAAAGTTTTCTACGTCGAGGTTTGGGATAGCCGCGGCAACCGCCACGTCGCCGTCCAAAATGCCAAGACGGAGGAGGAAGCTTTGGAATTGGCCAAAAAGTGGATTGACAAGTATGAGTCAAAACCCGGAAGAATGCCGATCGACGTACCGCATCCTTTCGGAGATATGATCGATATGCCTTTTTAGGTTGACTGTTAACAGTTAACTGTTGACTGTTAAGATTAAATATTATGAAACTCCTCGCAATTTGCAGGTATTTTCTACCAAACTTTTCGCAAATTCATCGAACCTTTTAGATAGTTTTTCATCCAACAATTTACCGTCAGGACTAAAAGCTTTCCAAGCTTCTCCGATCGCAATTTGTTCAGGAATTACCCAAGCGTGCACCCATCTCAAAATCGTTCGCAAATCGTTAAGCGCGTTGCTGTTAACTTGCCCTCCCAACACGCTAATCGCACCTGCAACTTTCCCGTCCAAATGCTCGAAACTCATCAAATCGAGGGCATTCTTGAGAACACCGCTGACGCTACCGTGGTATTCTGGCGTTGCCAAAATCAAGCCGTCGGCTTGGCGTACCGCATTCCGCAGCTTTTCCACATCCGGGTAATTGCGATAATCATTCTCGCCGTCGCAAAAGGGCAGGTCGAGCGATCGCAAATCCAATATTTCAACTTCCGCACCCAGTACCTGCGCCCGCTCGGCTGCTACCCTCAGAGCTATCTGGCTGTAGGAACCAGCCCGCAAACTTCCACCAATGCCGATAATCTTTACCATAGGATTTGCAAAAAGTTACTAAAGCGTACTCATTACGACTATGATTAATGTAGCAAGTTCGATCGGCAATTGTCAATCGATTTTAGATTTTAGATTTTAGATTTACGGAGGGGCCGAGAAACCGGGTTTTTAACAAAATCCTTCGTTGAAGCCCGCAGATTCTCTAAAAAACCCGGTTTCTGAGTCGCAGTGCGTAAGGTGGAGGGGCCGAAAAACCAGGTTTTCACCAAAAGACGCGCTATAGCCAGGAGATTGGGAAAAAAACCCGGTTTCTGAGCCGTAGTGGGTTCAAAACCCGCCATCTTGAGTCGTCTATTGAGATCCCAGCGACAGATAAACCCATTCAACACCCGCCCTGTTGTTAAAATAAATGAACTTAGCAAACCAAAAGCGGTAAATCTTGGCAGTCTTCAACAAGCGGCACAGCAATGTCAGTAACTCAGGTCTAAAGACACTGAGCTTGAAAGAGAAATCTAACAAGCTGTACTGACCAGCCTAAGTCTTAACTGACTACGTTTTTTGAGTCACGACTGAGGATGCGAAGCTAGTCCCCTGCTCTGTCGCTAGTGGTTAAACAGTTTTAAAGTCACTGAAACAGTGCTGCTAGCCTAACAAGCTCACTAAACATTGACCGACAAGCTAACATTACCCCGTAAGGGAGGCCCAACAAAGGCAACCATTATGCGTACAGGGTTGTGAGATTTGAAGCGGTAACTGTCCCGCCGAAAGTGCAATACAAAAGTACACCAAATCAAACAGCCCCAAGGCGGTAATGGAAAGATTCAAGGCGATTGAAATCGCCGAGCCGTTTCCCTCTCAGGTCTAAAGACGCTGAGTTTCCCACATACCGCGAGGTTTTATGAAAAATTCTTGGAAACACGCATGGCTGGGGCATCTAGCTGTAAATAAAGACAAGTCGAGCCAGCAGTATCCTCAAAAATCAATCCTAGGACGGAATATTTGGCGCATCCTGGGCAGTTTGGTGATTTCTCAAGGAATATTGCTCTCGACTCCGGTTTTTGCCGACAGCGCGCCCAAAAACACGATGAGTTATAGCGAACTGATCGAAAAAATAGAAAAAGGGCAAGTCACTAAAGTCGAAGTAGACGAAATTCAAAGAACCGCCAGAGTTAAGGTAAAAGATCAAAAAGGCGATCGAGAACAAATAGTTACTCTCTTCGACTACAACAACCGAGAACTGTACTCGCAAATCCGCGCCAAAAAGATTGACTTTGAAGTCAAACAAACAGCCGACAACGCCGCAGCAGTAAGTTTAGTCGTAAACTTACTGGTAATTTTCCTAGTGCTAGCAGCGCTGATGGCAATCCTGCGTCGATCGACCCAATCGCAAGGAAATGCCATGAACTTTGGCAAATCCCGAGCCCGTTTCCAAATGGAAGCCAAAACCGGCGTGATGTTCGACGATGTAGCAGGCATCGAAGAAGCGAAAGAAGAACTGCAAGAAGTCGTAACCTTCCTGAAAAAACCCGAACGCTTCAACGCCATCGGCGCCAAAATTCCTAGAGGAGTTCTGTTAATCGGGCCTCCGGGAACAGGTAAAACAATGTTGGCAAAAGCCATCGCAGGTGAAGCAGCCGTCCCCTTCTTCAGCATCTCCGGTTCTGAATTTGTCGAAATGTTCGTCGGAGTCGGCGCCTCCCGCGTCCGCGACTTGTTCCGCAAAGCTAAAGAAAATTCCCCCTGCATCGTCTTCATCGACGAAATAGACGCCGTAGGAAGGCAGCGCGGCGCTGGTATCGGTGGCGGAAATGACGAACGCGAACAAACTCTCAACCAGTTGCTGACAGAAATGGACGGCTTTGAGGGTAACAGCGGCGTGATTGTGATTGCGGCGACTAACCGCCCTGATGTGCTCGATAGTGCCTTGCTGCGGCCAGGTAGGTTCGATCGACAAGTAACGGTAGATTTGCCCAGCTACAAAGGGCGTTTGGGGATTTTGGAAGTGCACGCGCGCAACAAAAAACTCGACGACGAAGTTGCCCTAGACATGATTGCCCGTCGCACTCCCGGCTTTTCCGGCGCTGACTTGGCAAACTTGCTCAACGAAGCAGCAATTCTGACTGCGAGGCGGCGCAAAGACACGATTAGTAATTTGGAAGTTAATGATGCGATCGACCGAATCACGATCGGACTGACGTTGAACCCGTTACTCGACAGCAAGAAAAAGTGGATGACAGCATACCACGAAATCGGGCACGCCTTAGTCGCGACAATGCTCAAAAATGCTGACCCCGTTGAAAAAGTAACGATTATTCCACGATCGGGCGGCATCGAAGGCTTTACTAGCTTTACCATCGATGACGAAATGATCGACAGCGAAGGTTTGAGGAGTCGGGCTTTGTTGTTAAACCGAATTACCGTAGCTTTGGGGGGACGGGCGGCGGAGGCAGAAATTTATGGCGATGCTGAAATTGACACCGGTGCCGGTAGCGATCTCAAAAAAGTTGGCAGTCTCGCTAGGGAGATGGTAACGCTTTACGGAATGTCGGATTTGGGGCCTGTGGCTTTTGAAAGTCCGAACAATGAGGTGTTTTTGGGGCAGAGTTGGAATTCGCGAAATGAGTATTCCGAAGAAATGGCAACTAAGATCGATCGGCAAGTCCGAGCAATCGCCTTTCAATGCTACGAAGAAGCCCGCCGGATTATCCGCGAAAACCGCTATTTGGCAGACAAACTTGTCGAAGCGTTGTTGGAGGAAGAAACCATCGACGGTGACGAATTTCGCCAAATTGTCGATCGATATATCAAGTTGACTAAAAAAGAGTTGGCACCGACATAAACAGTCAGAAATCAGGACACGGCAGTGCCGTGTCCCTAGGCCAGATTAATTGTAGGGAAACGGCACTGCCGTCTCCTGTTTCTTCTCTAGACACGGCACTGCCGTGTCCCTACCTCGATCAATTGTAGGGAAACGGCACTGCCGTCTCCTCTTTCTTCTCTTTTTCTCTAGACGCGGCACTGCCGTTTCTTGCGCGCTAATTTAAGATTGTTGCGCGTACATTTCCCGTAGTACCAAAGCCGGATCTACCCAACGGCCACTATACTTCAATCCCCAGTGCAAGTGAGGGCCGCTGGTGCGGCCAGTCATCCCAACTCTGGCAATTCTCGCACCAGCCGGCACTGTTTGACCTTGCCAAATTTGTAAAGTACCTTCGCGATCGGTATAATAACGCCCACCGTTAGCCGTGAGTACCCGGCCCCTGAGATGACAGTAGATGTGTTCCCAATTTCCCGATCGCACCACCATACCAGTGCCGCACCTGCCATCTTCCCAAACTTCCACAATTTGCCCGCCCCACCAATTGCGAATATAGCTGCCTTCGGGCGCCGCCAGATCCAAACCGTAATGAAAATCCCCGCCGCGGGGGCCAAACGGGGAAGTGTATGTTTCAAAATTTTCGACTGGAAAAGAAGCTTCTTGCCACAAATTACCCGTCGCTACTTTAGTGGGTAAGCCAGACTGAGCTATGACCAAATGCTGTTGCCAATAAGGGCCGATCAAAACAATGCCGATCGAAAGTGCCAGCAGCAGCATTTGTCTGAGACGAAAAAAGCGTTTTGCCGTCAGCGGGCCTCTAGAGTCTTGCAGGATTTTTTTCACGGCTCAAAGTTGAATGTGTGTGTATGCGTTGAGGAGTGCCAATTCGCTGCAAGATGTCGTGTGAGCTCTACCCGCGATCGCGAATCAGTTAATCAACAACGTGTATCTTACTCCATCCAAAACCCGTGTCAAGGCTTCAGGACACTTACTGGGGGTGAGGCAAAAAAATTAGCCACAGAATTTCGGCTACGGTTGAATTCGATCGAGCCTTTGTTTGACACTATAGTAGTTCGGGGATTTTGGATGTCATCCAAAATCTCAAATTCATAATAGATATCAAGCAATGCTTACTGAAATTTTCCCCTTTAGTTTTGCCATAGATGCAACTGCGATCGCCGGTGCGTCATTATGGTCTTTGGCCCTGTACTGGGGCCTGTCGCCCTTCACAGCATGGGTGATCCTGCAACTCAACCGCTGGATGAATTTTGCCGAAAGATCCCTCTACACTTCCGAAGCGGAGTTTGAGAAGACTCGCCAAGCTAGAGAAGCTCAAAATGCCTTTTACGCTTCGCTGTTGAGCATTCTGCCCTTTTTGATTGTGGGCGGACTGTGTAATTGGGGCGTAGAATTGTCTCTCGGTACCAGTTGGGCGGTATCTATGGGTACGATCGCCTGTATTGGTGGCGGTGTGTACGAGCTCGGCCGCCGAGACGGCGAGGAATCTTAGGGGATTTTAGATTTTGGATTTTGGATTTTGGACATAACTTACGCGCGGGTAGTCAGAAACCGGGTTTTTGCGACAATATTTCCTTGTCACCCGCAGATTCGCTAAAAAACCCGGTTTCTTTTGTCGAAGCGCATAATTACTGTATGATTGTCCCTCAAAAATTAGAATGTAAAGCTATGAAACTAAAGTGGTTGATACCTGCAATTATCTCATCTTTTTTGATCGTTGTTATTCCTGCCAAAGCGGCTGAAACCAGGTGTGGATGGTTAATAAATCCCACGCCTGCTAATTGGTATCTCAAAGACAAAGATGCTCAGTGGACTATCTCGGTACAAGGGGGATATCAAGCCCGAGGAATGAACAAGATTCCTCCTTTTAACGACGATGAATATATCAAAACTAACGTTAATTATGGATATGGTTGTGCTTGTTTAAATGTGGTAACAGATAGAAATCGAATGAGAATTACCACGATACAAGGTGGTAAACAATTACCACTCTCGACTTGTCGAAAAGATCGGAATTTGCCAAAAATTCGTTAGTTTCTTGGTACATCAGTTTGTAGCGCAATGCGCACAGGCTGATCTTGTAGGGTGCGTCAAAAAGCACTGAAAAAGTCAACCAATGTTGGCGCGTTGGGTGTCTAAGTCAACTGGTGCGCAGTGCACACCCTACAAATTACTACAAATTACAAAAGTTCGAGTCTGATTTGGGAATAAATAACATGAAATACCAACCAGAACCAACATCATTAAATCAAGCCCGCGCCGCCTTCAAACAAATTTGGGGATACGACGACTTTCGGCCACCGCAAGGAGAAATAGTTGGCAGTTTATTAGCAGGAAAAGATACAATTATAATTATGCCGACTGGTGGCGGAAAATCAATCTGCTTTCAACTGCCAGCTTTGTTACAAACAGGCTTAACTCTCGTAGTTTCGCCGTTAGTCGCACTGATGGAAAATCAAGTCCAAGAATTGCGCGATCGCAATTTACCCGCTTCCCTCCTCCACAGTCAATTGTCAATACAGCAGCGCCAGCAGACTATGCAATCGCTGCTACAGAATAAATTGAGATTACTTTATTTATCTCCCGAAACTTTGCTTAGCAAACCAGTCTGGGAAATTATCAGTCAGCCGCAAATACCAATAAACGGTTTAATATTAGATGAAGCGCACTGTTTAGTGCAATGGGGTGATACATTTCGACCAGCTTATCGGCGTTTGGGTACTGTGCGATCGGCTTTATTGAAAACCAAGCCGCAAGGAAGTAAAATTGCGATCGCCGCTTTCACCGCTACAGCCAACCCAGAAGCACAGCAGACAATCAAAAAAGTCTTACAATTACAAAAGCCCGAAGCTTTTCTGCTAAGTCCCTATCGTTCTAACTTACATCTACAAGTGCAAACTGTTTGGACGCCGAGGGGACGCAAACAGCAATTATTAAATTTTATTAAAACTCGACCGAAACAAGCAGGTTTAGTGTATGTTCGGACTCGAAAAGATAGCGAAAAATTGGCAGATTTGCTGGAAGAATCAGGTTATCAAACAGCAGCATATCACGCAGGCTTAAGTCCAGAAGAACGACGACAAATAGAAAAAGCTTGGTTGAACAATCAGCTTAAATTTGTAGTTTGTACCTCAGCCTTCGGTATGGGAATCAATAAGCCCGATGTTAGGTGGGTTGTTCACTATCAAGCACCTTTACTATTATCTGAATACATTCAAGAAATTGGTAGAGGCGGACGCGACGGCAAATCGGCGATCGCCCTAACGTTAATTAGCGAACCGACGGGCTTGCTATACCCGGAAGATAAACAAAGAAAGGAGTTTTTTCAAGATAAATTGCGATCGCAATATCGAGAAGCCCAGCAGCTAGCTAAAAACCTCCCAGTGAAAGGTAATGTAGACGCAGTTTCGCGGGAATTTCCCGAAAGTGCGATCGCCCTTTCAATCTTGCACAGCAGCGGACAATTAACATGGCAAGATCCTTTTAATTATGTTATCAATAAATCTGCACAGCAGAAAGCCGAAAAACCAAATTTTACCGTTGCTGAGGAAATGGTAAAATATTTGAAACACCGGGAATGTAGGTGGCAATTCTTGCTACAAGCTTTTGGGTTTGAAAAAGAGGCTAAATCAATGCGTTGCGGCCACTGCGATAATTGTCGGTGATTTTAGTTAATTGCGATTTACTGTTGGGGCGGGGGCGGGTTTACTAGATTGTTGATTTTAGGCAATTACGATCGGTGAACCCGCCCCTACAACAGATTTACTCTACGCAAATTGATCGATTTTCAATTGCCGATTACCTCTTCCAAAAAAAGTAAATGATAGAAATAGACACGGAACAAATGTATACAGTCGAAAATACAGGGGAATTGAATCAAAATAATGTCACTCAGCGATTAGATATTTGGTTGTCCAGCCAAATTCCAGATTTATCCCGATCGCGCATCCAAACCCTCATATCACAAGGTAACGTCAAAGTCAACGACGAAACTTGCACCTCGAAAAAAATATCAGTCAAAACGGGCGATCGTATTCACCTCACTTTACCCGAAACCCAGCCCACTTCCTTACAGCCCCAAGCAATTCCCCTCGATATTCTCTACGAAGACGACAGCCTAATAATCATCAACAAACCAGCCGGATTAGTAGTCCACCCCGCCGCCGGACATTCAGACGGAACCTTAGTTAACGCCCTTTTAGCCCACTGTCCGTTATCCGCAATCGGCGGAGTTCAAAGGCCGGGAATCGTCCACAGATTGGACAAAGATACCACAGGAGCGATCGCGATCGCCAAAACCGACATCGCCCACCAACACCTACAAGCCCAACTCAAAACCAAAACCGCCCGCCGCGAATATTTAGGCATAGTTTATGGCGTTCCCAGCATAGAAACAGGCACAATAGATTTACCAATTGGCCGACATCCCACAGACAGAAAAAAAATGGGTATAGTACCAGTAGAAAAAGGTGGTCGTCCCGCAATTACTCACTGGACAATCAAAGAAAGAATTGGCAACTATTGCTTAATCCACTATCAATTAGAAACCGGCCGCACCCATCAAATTCGCGTCCATACAGCCGAGATAAAACATCCGATTGTCGGCGACCCCATGTACAGTTGCAACCGTTCTGTAGGCGTCAATTTAACCGGACAAGCCCTCCACGCATGGAAGCTGACATTGCAGCATCCTTTAACCGGAGAGTTGATTGAGGCGATCGCACCTTTGCCCGATCAATTTAACACCCTATTAAAAATACTGCGCCTGCGAGCTAATAATTGATATGTTGGTATAGCAGTCACCAAAGCTGTTAGGACAAGTCGCCATCAAACGCTTGGAGAGCCTTTATCCAATTTTTGTCCCGATCTGCTTGTCTGCTGCTATAACTTGATCGGAAGCTTTTCTTTTGCGACGAGCCATCCTAAACTGATATAAGCCTCGATATACCCTTTTCACATAAATTTCCTCAAACCATAACGGGAGAACAAAAATATGTTCGATCCATTGTCTGTGTCTGTTGTTGCTGGAATAGTTACCACAGTAATACTGCCCCCTATTTTGGCTCCAGTTGGTGCAAAAATAGGCGAAGCTGTCTGGGAAAAAAGTGGAGAATTAATTCAGACTACACGCGAGTTTGTCCAAACTAAATTGCAAGCGACAGGTACAGCCGGCTTACTGGCACGGGCAGAAGCAAATCCAACTGAGGCTAATGTGCAGGTACTTGAAGCGGAATTGGTAAGTCAGATGGAAGAAGATCGAGAGTTTGCAGCCCGGTTAACAGAATTGGTTAACCAAATTCAGTCTCAATCTCCTGCTGTACAAGTGATTTTGGATCAACTACGCATAAGAGGCAAGCTAGATATAGGAAACATTACACAAATCAAAGAGGGGCAGACTTCTGCCAAGCAGTTGCTAGGTAGAGACTGGCAAGTGGGAAGCGATGCCAAAGTTGGTGACATCACCCAGGAAAACCGAGGTGACAAATAATCAGCCAGCAGATAAGCTAAACCCCAAAATTCAGCAAGAACTCTTGAACCATCTTAGAGTAGATGGCAATCTGACTATTGGGAATATTACTCAGCAGAACATCACGCTGATTGTTCAGCTTGAATCACCCGATCAGCAAGAACAGATTATCGAGTCGATATGCCAGTATTTAGAGCTAGTCAAAGTAATTGCTGATGCCCAATACACTCCTGAGATTCATAAAGTTCCGCCCCTAAATCCTAGGGCTAGTTTAGATGCAGCAGTAATCACACCTCAATCTTCTCCTCCAACTACTTCAACTTTTGAGTTTGAAGTGGTAACTGTGGATGCTCAAGGACAAGAAACTAAACGTTCCCGCAAACAGGCACAATGCTTTGTAGAAATTTTGGTTCTTCCTTACTTGGTATGCCAAACTAACAATTAAAATGCCAAGTAAGCAAACATCTATTTTTGTAGTTTTCAAAATTTCTAAAGCCATATGCAGAACGTTTTATCAACTTA
>CASBQF010000206.1 GCA_949127775.1 Oscillatoriales cyanobacterium PMM_0080 | reverse complement strand
TCGTCTTTGATCGGTTTGAGGGAGAAGTCAATGGTTGCGAGGAAACCCCCGGTAACTAGGACTTCCGCTTCGTAGCGAACTACCTCGCCGGTGGCGGCTTTGGCGACAGATTCTCGTACCCGCTGCTTGACTTCTGGGGAAATATCCCACCACGGGGTTTCCCAAAACGGCTTCCCTACTATCTCTTCAATCCCCACATCAGTGGCGTCGAGGGCTGTTTGGTTGACTTCTAACATCGTGCCGTCGGGTTCTAGCAAACCAATAAATTGGAACGATTGGTCAAAAATGGCTCGGAACAGTCTTTCGCGATCGCGCAGCATCTCTTCTGCCCGTTTGCGATCGCGAATGTCGCGCGTCACAGTCGCTAAACCAATAGGCTCGCCTGTTTCTGGGTCTTTGAGAGTAAATAAGGTAAAGTCTACGGGAATGCTTTCGCCTGTTTGAGAATGTCTCAACCGGAATTCGCCATCCCACAAGCCATCTCGCATGACAGCAGGAATAATCTCTTCTGTCAATATTTTGTGGTCTTCTTTGGGGAAGGCTTCTAATATACTCAGGCTTCTGACTTGTTCGAGATTTCTGAGTCCGTTTAGCTTCATACCAGCAGGATTCAGGTATGTTGACTGCCCCTCCATTGTGGCTAATCCGATAAAATCAGTGCTGTTTTCGACGATCGCAATCAATCTTTTGTTTTCGAGTTCAGCAAGCTTGCGCTTTGTAATATCGTTGTTTGTTTCTAAAATTGCCTTCGGATTTCCCTGTTCGTCTCGCTGCAAAGTCCAGCGGCTGAATACTGTAATTTGAGTGTCGTGATTGGTGCTATGAATCAGTTCTCCTTCCCAATAATCTTGCTGTTCAAGGTGTGCCGAAATGGCTGCTAAAGGTTGTTTGGAAAAAATCGTATGAAACAGGCTATGAGTAACTTTACCCAAAGCTTCTTGCCTGGAAAAGCCGTACATTCGCTCGGCTCCCTGATTCCAGTAATTAATCGTACCGTCTAGTTCTCGGATAATGAAAGCATCGCTGGCGAGGTCGAGCATTTGCAAGTTTTGCTGCATGGCTTGTTCCGTGCGCTTGCGATTAGTAATGTTTCGGGCGATCGTTGACAGAAATTCCAGTTCTCCATTCTCAGATTTGTGAGCAATAATTACTTGAGAAACGGGTATTTCTTCGCCGTCTAAACTTTGCCAAATTGTCTCGCCACTCCACACCCCGTCTCGGCAAGCTGCGGGTATGCCGACTTTCATAATAGTGTCGATACTTTTGGGCGATGTCAGGGCAGAAATGCTGACTCCAGCTAAATCTGAGTCCATGCCAACGTGCAAAATTTCACGGGCGGCGCAGTTCAGATAAAGGCTGTGTCCTTCGGCGTCTGCCATTCCCACCCAGTCTGTTGTTGCTTCTAAAATTGATTTGAGCCGTAATAGCTGCTGTTCGACTGCGGTGCGATCGCGAATTTCGTGTTGTAATTGGGTATTTGTTTCCAGGATTTGCTCGGTTCTTTCATTCACTCGCTGCTCTAGTTCTGCGGTTAGCTCCTGCAAAGCCGCTTCTGTCTGTTTGCGCTGGGTAATATCGCGACCTTCGGCGAGTATTTGAAATACTTCCCCTGCTTCATTTAATAAAGGCTTAAAGGACACATCAATTACTATTACCTGGTTATTGAATCCGATAATTTCGTATTCCGATCGGACAAATTTGCCTGCGGAGACTTGTTGAATACTAGCTTTCAGTTGTTGCTGGTTGGTTGGGGATGATGCCCACCAAGGTGCTAGCCAAAATTTTAGCCCCAGCACTTCTAACTGTTGGAAATTGCCCAACTCCAACGCTGTTTGATTTGCTTCAAGCAGAGTACCATCTGGTTCCAATATGGCTATTAATTGAAAAGCTTGATCGAAGATTGCCTGAAATCGCTGAGTAGTTTCGCTGAGGGCTTGTTCTGTATCTTTTTTAGATTGCAGAATTTGGGTGGAACCTACTAATAAACTATAGCGGCTGGAGAGGCTTAAAAAGGCGATCGCCGGAATTACTGTAATCCAATCGGACAGAGTTTGCAAAACAAGGGAGTGCGGCAATCCTAAGTGTTGTGCTGCGTGACCGCTGTGTCCGAAGGCACAACTCCAAAATATAACTGCTGTGACTGTGGCGAATGTGTCGAACCCGGCTTGGCGGTTTCGCCACAAACCTAAAGTAATTAGTGAGGCGATCGCAAAGTAACAGAAAGAAATAACGCAATTAGCAGCCCCAGCTACCAGCGATAGGGAGATATCAGGTAATGTCAGCGTGAATGTCGTTGCAAAAAAGTAATAGAGAAGCTGCATAAGTTATTGGTTAGTTGTTATTGGTTAGTTGTTATTGGTTAGTTGTTAGTTGTTAACTGTTAACAGTTAACTGTTAACTGTTTAATTACCAGCGTTCCGAATGGGCGATCGCCTCTACATCGACAATCATTAGCAAGCGTCCTTCGGAATTGTACAAACCTTTGAGAAAAGGAGCTAAGTCGGGACTAACATCTACCGCCGAGACAGTGCGATCGGGATTTAGGGATAAAACTCCTTCGACGCGCGATACTGCCAATCCCATCCGCATTTTAGACAATCTCACGTCTCGCGGATCGGGCGCTTCCACCACTAAGATGCGGCTGCTTGGATGGTGCGTATCAACCGACTCAATCCCTGTAAACCGTCCGAAGTCTGCTGCTGCTAAGATTTCGCCCCGCAAATTGGTTAATCCCAGCAAAAATGGCAGCGTGTTGGGAACCGGGGAAATCGGCTGATCGTTGAGAGAAAGCACTTCCCGCACAGCGTCTAATTCTATGCCAAACAGACTGCCTCCTTGACCGAAGACTAAAAATTGCTTGGTTCCACTTGTCTGATTACTCACAGGAGGAGAGCCTTTGCTTTCATGACTTAATGTTTAGTTTTTAGTGTAGCTTACAAAACAGAACTTTGTTTGATGAGTTTGGTGTTTCCCGATCGCCCTTCACAAAACATCACCATTCATCCTTACTTATAAAAACTATAAACAATATCTCCGTTTGATATTGAGTTTATCAGGGTAGCAAACGCTGTACAATGTTGAGAAGTTGCTGAGGTTCAAAGGGTTTACTGACGTAAGCATCGGCGCCTAAATCTGTTCCCCAAGCTTTATCGATATCGGTGTTTTTATGAGTACAAAATACTACGGGCAAGTGTGCAGTTGCGCGATCGCCCCGCAATTCTCTAATTACTTCAAATCCATTCATGCGTGGCATCACCACGTCTAAAACAACCAGATCCGGCGGCACTTTTCTGATCAGGGCGATCGCTTCTTCACCGTCACCAGCCCGGATGACATCGATTCCGGCATCTTGAAGAATGCGACAGATGATTTCTAGTTCGCTGGGAACATCGTCTACTACTAAAACTTTTGGCATGATTCCACACTTCCTTGGGATTATTGACGGCGGACAATCTTGATTTAGAACCGAGGGCGAGGGCTTCCAGCTATCGCCCCTGCTAGGGATATTTAACTGCACCGTGCCAGCGCACAAATTTATCTACTATCAAATACAATATAGCCGATCGCATAGCTGAAGGGAAGAAAGAGGTTCGGCAACGGATTGTATAACGGATTTAACGGATTTTGAGCTAATTGAGAATTGGGAATTCCCAATTCCCAATTCTCAATTCCTAATTAGCTCAATTTAAGCTTCGATAATTACTCGCAAATTACCCCGTTTTTTGATTACCCGACAAGCTGTGGATGAACCCGATCGCTCAAATTCCAGATCCAGCAGAGTCGATCCTATCCTTAAGTTATTTAACGAAAGTTTATTAATTGATTCTGGCAAGGCAGGATCGATAATTCGCAGTTGGTTGTTAGGGGCATCAGGAACTAAATTTAACATCATTTGCAAGAGTTGAAAAATGCTGCCGGTTGCCCAAGCTTGGGGCGAGCAAGCCACAGGATACTGCACGGGGCGATCGCTCGGGCTGTTGCGCTCGTAGCCGCAGAAAAGTTCGGGGGGACGCTCGTAGGGTTGCAGCAATGTCATGTCAAATAAGCCTTGAGCTACTTCTAAGGCTTGTTCGACGCGGCCGAGCGATCGCAATCCCAAAGCTGTCAAAGCGTTGTCGTGGGGCCAGACTGAGCCTGTGTGGTAGCCGATGGGATTGTAGGCGGGAGATTTTGACGATAGGGTGCGAATTCCCCAACCGCTAAACATATCTGGGGCTTGCAATCTTTCTGCTACACTTCGAGCTTTTTCTCGCGACAAGATGCCGAGGTGCAAACAGTGTCCGGGATTTGATGAAATGCTGTCTGAGGGTTTGCCTTCGCCGTCTAATGCTAGGGCGCAATAACCTAAATCTTCGATCCAAAAATCGCGGTTGAATCGGGTTTTTAGGTCTTTTGCTTCTTCTTCCCAGCGATCGACTAAATCGATCCGTTTCTTGATGCGCGCAATCTCTGCCATCCGAATTTTGGCAGCGTAAACGTAGGCTTGGACTTCGCAAAGGGCGATCGCTCCTTCTGCCATTACGCCATCGCGGTTGACGATGCAATCTCCTGAGTCTTTCCAGCCTTGATTTGCTAAGCCTCGCTGGGATTTTTGGTAGTAGCTGAGGTAGCCTGTTTCGGCACATTTGCGATCGATCCATTCCATTGCTGCTAAGGCATTTGGCCACAAATGATCTAGAGTTTGGCTATCGTAAGTCCAGGCGTAATATTCAGCATAAAGCATCAACCACAGTGGCGTTGCATCGACTGTTCCGTAATAGGGAGTGTGGGGGATTTCGTTACAGCGAGCCATTTCTCCCATGCGAATTTCATGGAGTATTTTGCCCGGTTCTTCGTCGCGCCAATCGTCGTCGGTTTTGCCTTGATAGTGAGCTAAGGTTGTCAGAGTTTCTCGGGCTAAAGTTGGATCGAGAATTAAGATTTGAGTGGCGGCGATGATGGAGTCGCGGCCGAATAATGTTGAAAACCAGGGAACTCCGGCTGAAATTGCTTTGCCTTTACCAAAGGTTTGGCGCAGGGAATAAATATCTTGTTCGGCGCGTTTTAGGAGTCGATTAAAGGTATTTTTGTCCGACTTGATTCTGGTAATTTCGCTCAGCCATTCTCGCTCTTCTAAAAGTTCCGCTGCTTTGGCTTGAACTAGGTTTACGGGAGTGCTAACTTGGGAGATTGATTTGCCGTCGATCAGCATTTTGAGCCGATATCCCAATTTGATTGCTTCGTGGGATTTTAGGGAAATCTGCCAGATTGCTGTATTTCCCTGAAACTGTGCTGGCGGCTGCTGGTAAAACTGAATGTGAGATGCCATCATTAAGCCGTCTAAACCTTGGTAGGCAAGGGTTAAATCTTCTTGAAGCTCACAGGCAGGATATGGGGCGATCGCCGATCGATCGATCGGGTTTTTTGCTAATTCTTGAATTGCCACATTTAGGTTTTCTACTGCCAGGTTTTCACCGTCGCTATTGCCATTAGCAGGCGCAGTCAGGGCTTCTGGATCTGTAATTTGACCTGGGGATGATTCATCGGTTTTTTGTGGCATCAGGCGCAGAATTTTCCCACGCTGGGAGCGGCCGTAACCCCGGACTTCAAATAAGTCTAAGAAATCTGAGCTGAAGCTGAGACTTATTTCAAAGCTGACTGGTTTTGTGGTGAAGTTGGTGATTTCTATTTCTTCAAACAAACCGCCGTTGAGTACCATTTCTCGCTTGATACCTATGGTTTCGGCCCTGATGCGATCGTCAATGCGGGGATTGGAGCACAAAACTGTTTGCAAGTAGCCTTTTTCGGCATTACTGCTGAGCAAAATTGGCCATCGGCCTTCAATTTGCAATTCTAGGCGACTGAGAAAGCGCGTGTCGTGGCAAAACAATCCGAGGCTGGACACGCTATCGTCTTCTAAGCAGCCTGAGATGTTGCCGAGGGTGTCGGTAATCAGGAATAAATCGTCGTCTTTGAGGGTGAGTGTTGGTTGAGGTCGATCGGCGATCGCGCAAGGCCACTCGGTTACAGGAGATTCCGCAGCAGCTACAAATGTTTTTCCTTGGAGTTCATTTGTATCGGACATTGTGTTACTAAAAGTGGTTGCCCATCTTTCAAAAGTTTAACTTTCTTGATTTTTTGAGTCTTGACTTTTTGGGATTGAAATTGTACGTGAAGCGCTCTGATGTAATGCTTCACTATTCTGATAGTACCATTTTTTTAGCCTACTACCAACCAAAATTTAGATTAATCAAACAAATTTAACTTTTCTTGAAGCCGGACAAAAGAAGTGCAGCGCTCGGTAAAAAATTAGCATAATATCTAGCCACTAATATAGCAGTTTTTAATCACTAAAATATAGTAGGGATACGGCACTGCCTTTCGGAGTGTCAACAATCGCCTAAAACCCCTGATAAATCTCGGTTATAGCAAAGTCTCTATCCCCCTAAATCCCCCTTAAGAAGGGGGACTTTGAATACTTCTTGTCCCCCCCTTATTAAGGGGGGCTAGGGGGGATCTGGCCTCAATCGTCAGACAGAAGACCGGCACTACGTTTAACTTTATAATTGACACGATGAATGGCTGTACCGTGTGCTTCTTCCTGCTACTGCTGAAAGTTCTATCCTATTTTACCACAACTAAAATGACAATTAATTAAACTCACGCAGAAACCGGGTGTTTCCCTAAAAAAACCCGGTTTATTAAGTGTTGTACGTAAATTTTAGATATGTAAACCAACCGTGCGTTTAACTTGTCCTCGCGCAGCTATCTGCTGTGGAGTTCTAATTCTTTCAAATGATGCCCATGACCATTTTGAGAAAAGCGCTCTTTTAAAATTTGTTGATAAACTGCTTCATATCCATCAACCATTTTTTGAACGCTGAAGTGATCGACTGCGTGTTGCCTACAGTCCATGCGATCGAGCTTCCGGGCCGGCTCGATCGCGGCGATACATTCTGCCACGCTTTCGCACAGAAAACCAGTTTTGGAGTGAAGAATTACTTCAGAAGTCGAGCCTAATTTTATGGCAATTACGGGCGTTCCCGTTACCATAGACTCAATCATCACCAAGCCAAAAGGTTCGCGCCAAGTAATCGGAAATAATGTCGCTACTGCACCGCCCATCAGCACACTTTTTTGAGCGTGGTTAGCTTCGCCTAAGTATTCTATTTGTACACCGTCGATGTGTGGCTTAATTTCTTGCTCGTAATATTCGCGATCGACAATATCTACTTTGCCTGCCATTTTCAAATGCCAGCCGGAACCCTTGGCAATTTCTATTGCTAAATGCGCCCCTTTTTCTGGTGAAATTCTACCTAAAAAAGCTAAATAAGGAGGATTATCCGGCTGCGGGTAAAATTCGTAGGTTGCTGGATCGATGCCATTATAAACTGTGGCGACGCAGTTGAGATTTAGTCTATCTTCCCGCTGAGAGTTGGAAATACTCACATAAGGTTGAGTGCGGGCAAAGCCAAACATCTTCTCGTTGTCGGGGGTAAAAATGCCGTGGAGGGTGTGAATTGTGGGCGTTTTTACTAAGCGCGAGTAAGGCAGAGCCGCGCAGCCGATGTGGGAGTGAATGATATCAAATTCTCCGGCTTTTTCATAGACTTTGCTTAGTTGCAGCAGCTCGTAAATTCCGTATTCTTTAACGGTGGAATCGAGACGCAAAGCTCTGGGATGAACTGATTCTAAAGCAGCAGAAGTAATTGAATCGCCGGAGGCAAATAAGGTGACATCATGTCCCCTTCTAACTAATTCGTTGGTCAACAGGCTGACAACCAGTTCAATTCCTCCATAAGCTGGGGGCGGAACTCGCTCGGCTAGGGGGGCAATTTGGGCAATTCTCATCACAAACCTTCTAGTTTTATCTGTTGTTGTAAAAATTGACACGCGAGAAAAGGTTGTTACCGTAAGTAGTGTTAGTAACTTTTCTTAACTTATGAGTTAGTGTCGCATATCATCAAATTTAATAACACTTTACAAATTTAGTCTATGCTCCTTGAGAGGGAGATTTTCATTTAGGGCGATTTCCTAGGGAATAGCTTGGCACGCACTTTTTTGTACGGACAAGCTGAATTGACTTATATCGAAAGACTGAATCACACGCAATCGAGGAATTTTTGACGATCGCACTTTCCCTTAAGATCCAAAATTGTGTAAAATATGACAGTAACAAGATTTATATCATCCGCGAGCGATCGACCACAATCAAATTGGTTCGATCGTTCGGAATGACAGTCCGAGGATTTGGATTGGACTGAAGTCCGAACGATCAAACGCCTTGATCGCGATCGTATGTAGTAATTTATAATTGGGATAATTTATACAAATGAGCGTACAGTTTCGTGAGATTCAACTACCGCAAAACCCCAGCCAGTGGGAACCAAAAAGCATAAAAATTGCCAGCAATTTTTTACCGACAAGCAAGCCAAATGTTCCCGAAATAAAAGGGCGCTTGCTACGAGGGATGACAGAAATTATTGCAGATATTGAGAGCGATCGCTCTGACAGTATTACTCCTCTGGAATGGACTTATTGCCTGTGGGCAAAAGCTGAATGGGATATCAAAAATCCCGCTCGCACTCCCGAAATATCGGAAGCGATTTGGCTGATCGCTCAGCACAATTCGCGGCTGAAACAGCAGTTGTTATGGCGTTTAGCTCTCCATCACAGCCACCAGTTAGAAAATGCAGCTTCTAGCAATAGTCCCGTACTCGATCGATCTTTGGTAGAGTGCTTTGCCGAGTTTGCGAATACAGCGACAGGAATCGATGCTTTGCCAGTACAAATTATCAAAATACTCACCCGCAAGTTACCAGAGTATGAGCTAGCAAAACTAAGCTGGCAATATCTAAAAACTCCTGTCGAACTGTTGAAAAAAGCTCAGTTACCTGCAACAATTCCAGTAGTCGATCGCGCCGGAGCACACATTGCCGGAATTTTTGCCAAAAATCAGATTTCCGATTTGTCGGGCGTAGAATGGCTGCTCCGGTGCTTGAAGGAAATGCCTGCGCCGCATCGGCTTGCAGCAGTTGAAGAGTTGTTAGTTAGTATTTCGACTGATATTCTCAAAAATCAACGATCGAAATTAGTTGAGTGGCTGCGATCTGAATATGATCCGAAGTTACAGTTACTGTCGGACAAAGGAAAAGAGTCGCTCCTTCGATGGATTGGAGAGCTTAATTACAGTTATTTCCAGAAAACGGTCGATTTGGTGGCACGGATGCTACGACTGTCTGAAGCGGAAATTAAGCAGTTGGAGGAGCGCCGAGATTTTTGGGCAAATTATAGCGATCGCATTCAACGAGTACGCTTGCTTTTGCCGCAGTCGTCTGTAAGTACGATCGGCTACCAGTTGCAGTTTGATGTCGATATCTTACCAGAGGACGGTAGCGAATTAACTGAAGTTTGCATTTTTCAGTTGGAGGGCTATTATGCGATCGAGTTTTTCCGGGGAAGCGGCGCCGAAATTCGCTTGATTAAGCGCAGCAAAGAGAGCGATCGGCTGCTTTTTGTGAAGAAAGAACTGTCTCTTAAGCGCATCCGAAAATTAGGTGGCGAAGTTCACGATCGTGTTTTTATGTGGCAGAGTTCTTGCGAAAAGTGGCTGAGACAGAAAAAGATTGTGCCCAATGATGGGACTAAATCTTTTCAGGGAATGTCGCAATATTATGGCAAATATGATGCTACAAATGGCTTGAGAATGCCGGAACCTCAAGAACAAAAAGAGCGCGAAGTTTTATTAAAAAAATGGCAGAAAGAAATGGAAAATTTGTAAGATTGATTAGTGATTGGCGATTTACTGGGCGGCGGTGCAATTTTCCCCGGTAGAGGAGTTTTGGGTTCACCCAAATTGGGCCAAGCGGGCGATCGTCATTCTTGAGTTCGATCCTATGCCCAGCCGCCAAGTCTGCTGCAAGATGCAGTCAAATTTAGCGGCGAGAGACATCGTGCGATCGGCTATAATCAAAAATTAGAAAAAAAGAACACCGAGAACACGAAATCATGGTTGCCATCCAGAGAAATCTCAACATTGCCGCCCTAGAAACAGAATACCATCAAAAAACACCGCGAGAAATCATCAAATTTGCCCTAGACAATTTTGACAATATCTCAATTTCTTTCAGCGGTGCTGAAGATGTAGTTCTGATCGATATGGCCTCAAAAATTACTAAAGACTTCCGAGTTTTTACCCTAGATACGGGGCGATTGCATTCAGAAA
Source organism: Oscillatoriales cyanobacterium PMM_0080 (assembly GCA_949127775.1). Classification (GTDB taxonomy): domain Bacteria; phylum Cyanobacteriota; class Cyanobacteriia; order Cyanobacteriales; family Microcoleaceae; genus Microcoleus. The sequence continues at coordinate 6,821 of CASBQF010000206.1, read as the reverse complement.
CCTATCAATTTTTGGATCGAGTCAGAGAACATTATGGCATTAAATTAGAAGTAATGTTTCCCGATGCAGCAGAAGTACAAGCCCTAGTAGATGAAAAGGGATTGTTTAGTTTTTATCAAGATGGTCATAAAGAATGCTGCGGCGTGCGAAAAGTCAGACCGCTGCGCCGCAAATTAAATACTCTTGATGCTTGGATTACTGGTCAGCGCAAAGACCAAAGTCCCAGTACCCGCAACCATATTCCGGTGATGGAAGTTGATAGTGGATTCTCAACTCCTGAGCATCAATTAATTAAATTCAACCCCTTAGCAAACCTGTCTTCGGCAGAGGTTTGGGAATATATTCGGGGTTTAGATGTGCCTTACAACAAGTTACACGAACGCGGTTTTGTCAGCATTGGTTGCGAACCTTGTACGCGGCCAGTATTGCCAAACCAACACGAACGCGAAGGTCGCTGGTGGTGGGAAGAATCGACGATGAAAGAGTGCGGTTTGCACGCTGGTAACGCACAAAAACCGTAAATGAATTCGTAGCCGAGAATTCGCATACAAATCGTAGGGTGCGCAATGCGCACCAAGCCGAGAATCAATGCTCACGAAGGCGAGAATCAATGCGCACTAAACAAATATTATGGTGCGCAATGCGCACCCTACGTAAGAATTTGCAATTACCAGAAATAAAAATCAAGATTAGCTAGCAACCAAACTTTGATAGAATTATCAACATTCAGAAAAGTTTTTAAGCCAGGTACTTATGCTCGCCTCAACTAGGGAATTGCTGAACACGGCCCGGAGAAATGCTTATGCGATCGGCGCTTTTAACGTCTACAACCTCGAAGGAGTGAAAGCCGTCATCGATGCAGCCGAAGCGCTACAAAGTCCTGCGATGCTGCAACTTCATCCCAGCGCCCTCAAATATGGGAAATCGCCTTTAGTCGCCATGTGCATGGAAGCAGCGCGCAAGTCTGTAGTGCCGATCGCAGTACACTTAGATCACAGCACCTCAGAAAAAGATATTCACCTCGCCCTAGCCGCCGGTATCAAGTCCATCATGGCTGACGGTTCTCCTTTGTCCTACGAAGAAAATTTGATATTTACGCGCGAAATGACTGAGTTGTCGCACGCTAACGGTGCGGTAGTAGAAGCAGAAATCGGCAGAATTAGCGGCACGGAGGACGGTTTGACGATCGAAGAAAAAGCTGCAAAAATGACAGATCCAGTGGAAGCAGTAGAGTTTATTGCAGCAACTAAGGTAGATTTTTTAGCGGTAACAATCGGCAACGTGCACGGCAAATATTTCAGCGAACCAAAACTCGATTTCCCGCGTTTAGCTAAAATCAAGGCTTCAGTTTCGGTGCCGTTAGTGTTGCATGGTGCTAGCGGTTTGCCGGAATCAATGATTAATCAATCTATTAAATTAGGTGTATCTAAATTTAATGTAAATACGGAAGTTCGTGATGCTTATATGGATGTGTTAAAAACAAGCAGTTCTTTGTCAGATCCGGATTTGTTGGAAGTTATGGAAAAGGCGATCGATGCTATGCGATTGGTAATTGCTGGCAAACTACAACTTTTTGGTTCTGCGGGTAAAGCTTACTTGCATCAGTCACCCTATGCAGATGAATTGACTGCCAATAATGTCAGTGAAAAACAAGCTAAAACCAATCAAGTTCTTGTCAAATATTAAAAAATAGTCGTTGCTGAGAAAGGAGTATGATTTGCCTCCGAAATTTAGAGTAGGGGCAATTCATGAATTGCCCGGGCAATTCATGAATTGCCCCTACTCAGACAGGATAGAGGAGACGGCAGTGCCGTCTCCCTACAATTTTATTTTGGGTAGGGAGACGGCACGTGCAGTCTCCTGATTTCGGATTAATAATTCCGATCCTACCGTATTGGGGCATGAAGAACCAAAATCCCAAATCAAGCCATAATAAATGTAAATCCGATCTTCACTTGAGATGACAGTGACAATTCGGCTTTTCAATCAAAGACTCAACCAAAGCATTCAAAGCAACCGCCGCCAACAATCCACCACCAAAAGTCCCGACAGTCGTAATATAAGGAACACCCGATCGCACTAAACGCCGTTTCGCAATCGGAGAATGACTAAAACCGATCGGCATTCCAATCACCAAAGCCGGTTGCAGTTGCCCATTTGCGATCGCCTCACAGACAGCCATCAACACAGACGGCGCATATCCGATGACTAATATACATCCTGGTTCCAGTTTCAACAACCGTTCAAACCAAGCCCTTTCCTGCCAAAATTCCTGTTCCGCTTCCGCCGCAGCATTAATGTGAGGATCATCAATCAAAGTTTCAATACTTGTCCCCAAATGTGCTAATCTAGTGCGATCCAACGCCGCAAAAACAGGCGACACATCAGCCACAATTTGACAACTATTTTTCAAAGCTTCCCGCGCCGATTTGATCGCAGTTTCACTCAACTTCACAAACGGCAATAGCGAACAATCACCACAGGCTAAAACCAGTTTTGAGAGCAAGTCTACCTCAATTTCGGAGCGATCGGACAAATCCGGCAACAAATGCTGCAACGACTCCCCAAACGCCTCCGGGTGAGAGTGCGCCACCGCATCCCAACTATCCCAAACTTGTTCCAACCCTTCCAATCCCCCCTCATTTTCCGCCTGTAACAGCCTCATTTGCGCGAGTGCGCCCGCTTGCACCGCTTGACACGAAAGATCCCGTCCCAGCAATCCTTCCAGTGCTAAAGCCGTTTGTCGGAGGCGAACAATCTGTTGCGTGACAGACAAATATTGCTGTTGTAGCGCCCCCATCAGCGCGTCAGGGGAAGCATCCGCGTCAGTTTCCAAGAGTTTACGAATGTGGGAAAGCTGAAAGCCTTGCTGCTTGAGTGCGACAATTTTTTGCAGTCTTTGTACGTCGCTGCGGGTGTAGAGTCTGTAGTTGGAGGTCGATCGCACGGCCGGAGAAAGTAGCCCCAAGGTGTGATAGTGTCGCACCATCCGAGGGGTAATTGTGCCTTTGACAGCTTGTGTAAGTTGTTTGATTGTTAGGTATTGTTGCTGCATCATACCAATTCTGAAAACTAGGATTAAACCTTCTAAATTATACCCGATATCTGTAGGGAAACGGCAATGCTGTATCCGGCATGGGAGTTATGCAATTTTCCGATCAACCTTCTTATTTAAGAGAGTTTAATTATTGATAAAAGTCAATTTTCAGAATTGTAATTACGACGAAGGAACGAATAACAAAAGATTTAAAATACAGATTGAAAGCATGATAAAATCAACTTGTGCAGTGAATCTAAAATCTACAATCTAAAATCGAATGACTCGATTAATTCACGATCGCTTTGCCAAAGAATACCGAGAAGAGATGCTATCTCCATTAGGAACCGTCAATATCGGTCGCGATGTCACTTCCGAAGTGCGCGAAATCGATGTTTATTTTATCCATGAAGCCACAATCCCAGAACATATCGAAAACTTAGGATTATTGGGAAGACTAGCAACTTCCACGGCAATGTTTGAACCGTTCCGCAACCCGGTAACTATCAGGGAAGTTGTCGGTTGCATCAGCAAATTGTTTGATATTCACAGCGAATTAGAGCGAGAAGCCAGAAGAGACAATATTCGACTTAACGAAAATGATTTTCCGAAATTGTGGATTCTCACTCCCACAGCGTCAGAATCGCTGTTATACCATTTTTTTAAAGTTATGACAGACTTGCCAAAAAGGGAAAGTGGATAAATTACCATGTCTTGTCGTCCTCCATCTCTATCTGATCTTTAGAAAAATGGTATTAAACGGGTTTCGCGCACAACCAGACGAACCCAATTGGATGCCGGGGATTTATTTTTTGGGGGAATTTATGCGATCGGGAATTGTGGTGATTCATCAGTTACCAAAAACTCCCGAAACCTTATGGCTAAGGATTTTGGGCAAAGGAAAGGTGCAGGAAAGAGCAGTTGCCGAGTTAAGCGCCTTGGCTACAGACAATCCCCTGCGAACTAATACGTTAGAATTGCTGTATCGACTGCAATCAAACTTAGTAGCAGATTTAGAACAGCCCATAGAAACAGAAGATAGGGAGTTAATTATGACTATCGCACCTCTTTTTCAAGAACAGTTACAAGCGGCACAGGAACAAGGTATCGAACAAGGTATCGAACAAGGAAGACAAGAACAACAGCGCTTAATTTTAGAGAATTTTCTGCGAGTGAGATTTGGAGAGTTAGACTCGCTGATGATAGCGTTTCTTTCTCCTATCTCCAAAATACCTGCTGCCGAGTTTACGGTAATTTTACTGGGGATATCTATGCTCACGGTGGATGCGGCAGGCCGACAAGAAGCGGTGAGGTTGTTAGCAGAGAATGTCTTGGTACTGCGGTTAAATCAATCTAGCGATAGTTTGCCTGCAATGGTTGCTAATTTGTTGGCTTTACCAGTTGCAGAATTGACATTGTTGTTGGAAGAATTGCCTCAGTTATCGACTGATGAATTGATTTACCGATTGGGATAGATTCCAGGGTAGAGTTTGTTTGAAGTCCGATCGACCTTACCGACAGTTTATCGCGATTTGCGATCGCCCGAAATACAGGAGACGGCAATGCCGTTTCCCACCCGGAAGAAATTTAGACCAAAAGCTTGACATTGACACTAATGTCAAGGTTTACGATGCAGGAGTCATTCTACCAAATCAAATTTTCCCAATGACTCCCAACTCCCTCCCCATATCTCGCCTCTCGCGCCTCGCCGAAGAACACCCAGATGCTGTGACTGCCGCCCTGTGCGGAATTCTAGTAATTTTGGGTTCGATCGCCCTACAACTCGGTTGGCTGGGCTTAGCGGTGTTAATATTGCCCGCTGCTTACGTAATCGGCGGCTATTCCAGTGCCCGCGAAGGCTTGACTACGCTGTTTGAAGAACATGAATTAGATGTCGATTTGTTGATGATTGTTGCTGCTTTGGGGGCCGCCGGTTTGGGGCTGTGGCGACGAGAATATCATTTAATTGTTGACGGTGCGGTGTTGATTTTAATCTTTGCAGTTAGTGGCGCCCTGGAAGGTTATGCTATGCAGCGGACTGAACGGAGTATTCGCAGTTTGATGAGCTTGACTGCGGATACTGCTAGAGTTGTATTGTATGGCGATGAACGGGAAGTGGCGATCGCAAAATTGGAAATAGGCGATCGTATTTTAGTCAAGCCCGGAGAAATCATCCCCACAGATGCGATAATTATCGAAGGTTTTAGCACCCTGAATCAAGCCTCGATTACTGGCGAATCAATGCCCGTGGAAAAAACTATCGGCGATGAAGTATATGCCGGGACAATTAATGGTTTCGGTGCGCTACAGTTGGAAGTGCACAAAAATCCAGAAAGCAGTTTGATTCAGCGAGTGATTCGGCTGGTACAACAAGCGCAAACAGAAGCGCCACCTTCTCAGCAGTTTGTGGAAAAGTTCGAGCGCGGTTATGCTAAATTAATTGTCGGTTTAGGCTTGCTGCTAGCAATTTTGCCGCCGTTTGTTTTAGGCTGGAATTGGGAAGATACCATCTATCGGGCGCTGATTTTCCTAGTAGTCGCTTCTCCCTGCGCGCTGATGGCTTCGATTATGCCGGCGCTGCTTTCGGGGATTGCTAACGGTGCGAGACAGGGGATTTTGTTCAAAAGTGGCGCGCAATTAGAAGTAATAGGTCAAGTTCGGGCGATCGCCTTTGACAAAACTGGAACCCTCACCACCGGAAAACCTGAAGTTATCCAAATTGTACCAGCTACCGGATATACTGAAACGGAAGTATTGCAATTAGCGGCTGCTTTGGAAGTTTACTCAGAACACGCGATCGCCCAAGCAATTGTCCAAGCCGCAAATCAGAAACAGTTACCGCTGTCAAGTGCGATCGATGTACAAGCAAAAATCGGTCAAGGAATTGTCGGTAAAGTTGACAATCAAACCATTACCATTGGTAAAGCCGATTTTGTCGCAGCAACTGCCGAATTGACAGAAGTAAGTCATCAGTTGCAAGCAGAAGGGAAAACTGTTGTTTGGGTGGCAAAGGAAGATAAACTGTTAGGTATCATTGCAGTAGCAGATACAGTCCGCCCGGAAGCAGCAGCCACAATCAAACGCCTGCAAAAATTAGGCGTAGAACATATCATAATGCTAACAGGCGACAACGAGCAAACCGCCCAATATATCGCCCGCCAATTAGGAATCAATGAAGTGTACGCCGAACTTTTGCCAGAAGACAAAGTGCACATAATTAAGAAGCTACAAACCCAATATCAAACCGTCGCAATGGTAGGAGACGGCATCAACGACGCCCCCGCCCTCGCCCAAGCTTCCGTGGGAATTGCGATGGGAATTTCCGGCAGCGATGTAGCTTTAGAAACGGCTGATATCGTATTGATGGCAGATAAATTAGAACAATTAGCTAAAGCAATTAGTTTGGGGCGGCGCGCTCAAAATGTGGTCAAGCAAAATATTATTTTTGCACTCAGTTGCATTATACTATTGTTGGCTGCTAATTTTCTTGGAAATATCACAATGCCGATCGGCGTCATCGGTCATGAAGGGTCTACAGTTTTAGTAACATTGAGCGGTTTGCGGCTGCTGAGACATTAATTAGATTACTCGTTACAAGACGAATTTGTAGGGGCGGGTTCACCAACCATTTATGATAAAAATCAACAATCTCATAAACCCGCCCTCTTGGAACAAACAATGACACCGACATTTTTAGGGATAGATATCAGTAAAAAAGACTTTCATGTCGTTTTACTAAAAGAAGAGCGTGGCTCAAAACCCCAAAAATTCACGAATAATACCG
>CASBQF010000205.1 GCA_949127775.1 Oscillatoriales cyanobacterium PMM_0080 | reverse complement strand
GCAGCGTAAAACCGGGGGTTTTGCCGCAGGATGGCCGCGAGTAAGGTTGAGCCCGATCGCGGAAGTCCGGATATAAAGTGGACTTTCTGGGGCATTTAGTTAAAATATGTTTAAGGTTTACAATTCCTCTAAACCTGGAAAGAAGACTATGGCTTGGTTGTAGATACGTGCTCTGATCGCAGGTGACTTTTGAATAATTTATCCTATAGAAAATAAGGCTTCTTCTGAGGCGTTATCTCCTGGAAGTTGGATTTTGCTTAAGTTGACGGAATTACCGCTGAGTTTTTTGGCAAAATCTGTCTTCCTGTAGATGGCAATTAACTGATGGTGATAATTATACTCTCTTGAGTTGGAGAAGAAGGCGATCGCTCTCAACGAATAATCATGACCACGATCACTGCTTTTTGTGGCAAATGGTGGTTTATAATAGGTTTAGCTTACGCAGATGGTCAGAAATGAGATTATTTGGTTCGAGTCTCATGGGCGATCGCGAGCTGATAGTATTTAAGGAAAAAAATAGAGAAGACAGAATTTTGCTTAAATTCTGCCTCCGGAGCAATGCTTTCTAATTTTTAGGTTTTAGTCGTCTGTTAGCTGAAGGTGTAGGCTGATTGTAGCGCCCACCAGATCAAGAAGCCGATGCCGCTGCCAATGACGATCGCCGAAATGGCAATCACGATCGGGCTGTCAGCTCCTTTGAACTTCATGATTCCGCGATTTAAATCTGACATGAGCCTTGTTCTCCCACAATTGCAGCTTGATTGTAACTGTGTATTGGGCGGTTGACGGTCAAATACGCTGCAATTACTGATTTTGTTAACAATCTGGCTGCTGCAATTTCAGACGCAGAATGGTTTTGGGGCGCTGTTACAGGCTTTCTGAAAAAAAACTTATAAAAAAGACTTGACAAATTCGGAGAATTAAGACAGTATGGTTAAGACCGCAGAAATGCGGGTGTGGCTCAGTGGTAGAGCGTCACCTTGCCAAGGTGAATGTCGCGCGTTCGAATCGCGTCACCCGCTTTGAAAAATTAAGAAAGTCGGAAAGTACACCAAGTAATTCTTGGGTGTACTTTTTCTGTGGATTCTTTATATACTCCTAATGGTGGTTTAAAAGACCGAAGTTAGTGGTAAACTTGAGTGCAGAACTTGTAAGTCAAAATTGCCGATCGAGCGATCGCTCATAACACGTAGTTGAAACACTCGATAGGGCAGAATTGACAAACTTGATCCGAGTGGATATGTTAACGATTATTTTTGTAAAAACGCTTTTTTTATCCGATCGCCCGTGCCATCCCAAAAAGCTCCAAAAATTGACTTAAACGATGAGTACCCGTGCCCTTGCCGACGCCGGGGGCGTCTCGTACCTATAACGCTGACAGAAGCCTTTGGCTGCAACCGCTGTCAGCAAATATTTGTATTGGACGAAAGCGGACACGTCATCGAGCAACTATCAACGAATTATCCTTACAAACAGGCTTGGCGCTGGACTGGTAATCAGTGGGACAGAGCACATCCGGGTTTGAAGACTCATTACTTACCCCTAGCCCTGGGGATGATTTTGGTGCCGTTAGTGATTTGGTTGCCCCTGGCACTGCACTCGCCGGGCCCGAATGTTATTCTGTGGGCAATGGTCGCCGTGCTGCTCGCAATGCTGCCGGCGCTGATGGTATGGCTGGCTTACAGGCGTTAGTTAGATGATAATAGAAGATTTTAGCCATTCATCAGATGGGGCAAATGTCGCCCGCCGCGCCAATCTTGCTTCTTTGGAGTTGGCGATGACAAAAAGTACCGATCGCGCTGCTGGTTTGCAAGCAATGGCGCAGGCGCTGAAACGTCGGCAAAATGACATTTTAGAAGCAAATACTCTGGATCTAGAAGCGAGTCGCGATATGGCGATTCCTGACTTGATTGTCGATTGGTTAAAGCTGACACCGGATCGGATCAAGACAACTGTGCAAATTCTTCAGCGATTGGGGGAAATGCCAGATCCGATCGGCAGGGTGATCAATGCTTCTTATCAAGTCGATCGCTGTCAAGTATACTGTCAGTCGCTACCACTGGGGGCGATCGCCCTAATTTATGAGGCGTTTCCAGAGTTGGGGGCAATCGCGGCCGGTTTGTGTCTCAAAAGCGCTAACAGCTTGATTCTCAAAGGCGGTAGTGAAAGCTGGCAAACTAATGCTGTAATTGGAGAAGCTTTACATTCGGCGATCGATGATGTCGGTTTACCGTCAGGATGTTTGCAGGTATTGCCGCCGGATCGGGGCGCTTCGATCCGGGATTTGGTGACTCAAGACCAATATCTAAATTTAATTATTCCCTACGGCAGGCCGAGTTTGGTTCAGCAGGTGGTAAGGCTGTGCACCGCGCCCGTGTTGCGATCGGCAATGGGCAATTGCTACCTTTATTGGTCGCCGACTGGTAGTTTGGAGATGGCAAGGTGGATGATTTTGGACAGTCATCAAAGCGTACCCGATCCGGTGAATGCGATCGAGAAAGTGCTGATCGATCGCAATCAAAAGCCTTCTTCCTTAGTCAGACTGTGGAATAGTTTAAAAGAAAAAGGCTTTCAAATTAGCGGTGATGCGGATCTCGTCGCAGATTTCCCGGAGTTGAAGCTGGCGGAGCCCTACGAGTGGACTCAACCCTATTTAAACAAAACCATCGCGTTTAAAGTTGTTGATAGTCTGGCAATTGCGATCGGCTGGATCAACCGTTACAGCAGTGGCCACGCTGATTGTATCGCCACAGAATCTTACTTGGAAAGTCGCCAATTTGCTCTCGATGTCAACAGCGCGTCTACTTTTATTAATGCCTCCCCTCGGTTTTGGCGCTATCAAAATCGCGGAGATGCGATATTTTTGGGAATGTCTAATCAAAAAGGTTATCGCCGAGGATTAATTGGTTTGGATACGCTGACGACAATTAAAGAAATTGTTCAGGGAAACGGACTTTTTTAATGTTAGGGATAATTGGTTATTGGTAATTGGTAATTGGTTATTGGTTATTGGTTATTGGTTATTTATCCGTCAACAGTCAACAGTCAACAGTCAACAGTCAACATTTCAGATATAATTAGCTATAGAAAGTCATTGAGTGATATCGAAATACTCTTATCGAAAACATGAAATCAGAAAAAACACTCAATACTCTAGACAAGACTCCAACACCGACTTTAGGTGAAGAAACGCTAATTCACCACTCAGTATACGTTAAGAAATTGCGTCCGCTGCTGCCATCAGATGCCTTTGAACCCAATTCAAGCAAGTTAACGATACTGCTAATTAATGTGGGCATTCTATTGCTCGGATGGGGAATTGCTGCTAATCTCGATCGCTGGTCTGTCTACTTTTTATGGCTTTACTTACCTTTAGCCGTCATCATGGGCAATAGTATCATAGTTTTGCTATTTAGTTCCCACGACTTCATGCACGGTAGCGTTCAGAAAAAGTCGCGCCTGAGTTATCCGATCGCCTTTTTGGGACTAAGTATGCTGTTTATGCCGCCTACTCAGTGGAAAAATCTGCACAACCTCGTACACCACAACAACACAAATTCCCTAGTAGATCCCGATCGCAATTACCTGTATCAGCAACCAGATACCTGGGGAAAATGGATTCAAAATCTGTTTGTACCGTCAGTAGAAGTCAATCCGCTGTGGTTCATTGTCGGGATGGCTGGATCGTGGTTTGTCCACAATTTCCGCAACGTGTCTTCGGTGTTGTTATTCAACGATAAATCAGTTGATTACGTGCCGGCGGCTTTTACGGTTAGTGCTAAAGATAGAATGGCGATCGGCTTTGAATGTCTGGGAATTGTCGGAATTCATCTGAGTATCTTGTTCTACCTAGAATTTAACCCGATTAAAGTTGCTCTTGCCTACGTTTTGCCGATCGCACTTGGTCATGCGGGCGCAATGTTCTACATCTTCACAAATCACATGGGCTGTCGGATGACCGAGATTAACGACCCGCTAATCAACAGTATGTCGCTGCGGGTTCCTAAAATATTTGATGTCTTGCACTTGAATTTTTCGTATCACACAGAACATCATATTTTCCCCAGCATCAACTCAGACTATTATCCGATGGTGCAAGAGTTGTTAAAAGTTCATTATCCCGATCGCCTGAATTTAATCAATGCTGGTGAAGCTTGGAAGTTGCTGATGAGAACACCACGGCATTACCAGGATGAAGTCACCTTTACTGATTCATTAGGAGAAATGTCCGTGAATTGCTCGATCGTTGAATAATTCAAACACGGCTAATCCAAAGTAAGGTGCTTATGGCGCACCCTACATTTAAATATTGTCCTGAATTTTTAGATCAATTCCGGCTGTGCCGAAATAATATAGAGGACACGGCAGTGCCGTTTCCCTACCGTGATTTATTGTAGGGACACGGCAGTGCCGTATCCGGATTTCGGGCGTGGTGATTTATTGTAGGGATACGGCAGTGCCGTATCCGGATTTCGGGCGTGGTGATTTATTGCGCAAGAAACGGCACTGCCGTATCCTGATTTCGGGTTATATTAATTCCGATACAACCCGAATTGATATCACTCCTACACACTGATGCTATTGAGCACCAACGAAGGCTTCATAGACAAGTAAGGGATGACCCGTCTTTGATTATTCGCGTCAATCCTTTGTTCAGCCATATTCAAATTTTGTTGGAACTGGTTGGCCAAAAGGCCGATCGGCGTTCCCGCAAAAACTTCATCGAAGCTCATCTGGTAGAGCTCGCAAAAAGATTTATCGTAATAACCCAAACGATCGTATCGATAAGCTGCCAAAATAAACATAGTTTTCAATTGGTCAGCCGCTCGCTTGTACGGAGGAAGCAAGCGTAAAATGTCCTTTTCCGTAATCACTTCCCGAGTCCCAGAAGCAGTAATTTTGGGAATGTCTCGGTAGGCTGCCAAGGGCATATTGGCGGCAAAAGCCATGTATTCATACTGGGGAAAATTGACTGCTGAATGCTGCGGGCCGCAGGTGAAAATTATAGTTGTGACAATTTTAATTAATTGTTCAATTGTGTCAATTTTGCTTGGCATTCCTTTGACTTTACCGCCCTCATCCGAGGCTAATTCTTTGGCCCAGCTTTGCAGTTCCACATCTTGAACGAGTGCTTCATTTGTCGGGTAAAAGAATTTGAGATAGCCACATACAAAGGTTTCGATCGCATTCCACAGCAGCAATCCATCATCTCGGTAAGGATAGTGAGGTAGTTGATTCGGGTCATCCATGCCCCGATTTTTCAGTTCGGTTGGGAAGGCAAATTGATCCAGACTCCAGTTACTGCAAGCCTCTCTAGCTATTTCTATTGTTTCTGGCAAGCTACCGCTTAGCAAGTCATCGACGGGCCCGCCGGGAGCGATCAAATAAGAACGCGCCAGCTCGTTGTTGAACAACATAAAGCGAAAGTGCGGTTTCAGCAGCAGGCTAAGGGGGTGATTTTTCGCCAACTGTCGGGCGGTGACGATCGCGATTGGTTCCATCACCAAATGAGTTAGACCTAAATGCGAGCTCATTTCGTGGTGATTGGCATCTGCTACTTGCACGCAGAGTTTCGCAAACAGCCAATCCACAGGAGGATCGAATGGGGTGTAAAGATAGCTATCTGGCTGGGGATCGAGTTGAATTGCGATCGGCACCAGTTCACCTCGATCGCGCATTCCCGTCCACCGCCAAGCGAAAAAAGCCAGGGGTTTTGGCAAGAATTTTCTGCCTTTTTCATAACTGCCGCCTCCAATTTTTGAAGGCGCGCGATAGTGTTCGTCACTACCCGTATAATCGGCAATATAAATGTTTTTTTGCTCCAATTCTTGGCGCAGATCGAATAATGGGTGAAAATTGGAAATTTGTGCTAATGTTTGCGCCCGCGGATCGCTGGCATCTAACAAACGAAGTACCATCGGATTTGCTCCAGACAGGCGCTGTTCTGCAAAAGAGCGATCGGTTTGGTAGATTTTGGCAACTTGAGGTAGTGGCAGCAAAGTAAATAAATCTTCATAGTCTTCGAGCTCATCGAGAGGATCGAGAAAACTTCTCGAATCAGTCGCCAGCATATTAGCGGGAAGTTCCGATGTTGCTAAAATCCGTTCTCGAATATACTTGCTCGAAAAGTTCTCGCCTAACGGCACATCTTTCAGTAATGCCAAAGGTGATAAAGCGTTATAGTCAAACAAATAAGATTTTTGCTGACGATTCAAGTGATCTTGGCGCTGTTCTTTATTCGGATCGTTTTGAGGAAGCGAAGGTTTCATATTGTTGGCCTACTGTCAAAAATTAGCCTTTTTTGGGGAGTAAAATATCAGAGATAATCACTACCGATAAAGGATGGAATTTAAAAAATATTCTGCGCCTAGGTTCAGGCTTGATATAGCGTTTATTCGCCGATCGATAATCCAATTCCGGACTTTTTTAAATTTAGATAACTTTCTTAAAATAATGCAACACTTCTCGATCGCCATAAATCCACATAGTGAAGTTTCATGCTCAAGATAAGTAGCTCACTGTTAAATCCCCGACTTCTTAAAGAAGTCGGGGAAGGAGGTGTTATGCTTTTTTTAGGTTCTACTTATCAGCGATTAGGCATGAGTCATTAAATATTGACCATTGCCGTTATATTCACCATCACAACTCGCGAAATTAGCTACAAACCAAATCAGATAAAACCGCCAGATTCGGCGAAATTTGGCATAGTCGATACCGTATTCTAAATCTTTGACTATCGCCTGAGACTCATCAAAGTTTTTTAGCCAGTTAGCAAAGGTTTTCGAGTAATTAAATCCATTTAAATACCATTGTTTGATGGTTTTGAGGTCTTTGTTATGGCTGGGAACTGCATCGTATTTCCAGAAACGGCCGTGGGGAAAAATGTATTTGTGCGTAAAAACGCTGGATATGTTGTTAGGAGTGCGAACTGTGATGATGTGAATGAAAAGGCGGCCGTTATCTTTGAGGAAAGAGGCGAGCTTTTGGAAAGCTTTAGTTAAATTACCTACATGACAAAAAACTCCGATGGAGAGAATCTTGTCAAATTTGGTCTCGAATTGGGCGTCGTTCAAATCGCCTTCAAATAGGGTAAATCGACCGGAACTAAGGTGACTTTCGGGATCTTGCATCTTGTGACGCATATACTCGCATTGGTGCTGGCTGAGGTTAATGCCAGTAAACTGGACATTGGGGAATTTGCCAAGAATGTAATTGGGAACGCAGCCCCAACCGCAGCCAAAGTCTAAAATGCGATCGCCATCCTGAATTTCTAGCTTCTCAATCACATCATCAATCATCTGCATCTGGGATGCTTCTAAGTTGGCTGCTCCTTTTTCCCACAATCCCATGCTGTATTTAGGATAAATGAGTTTCGAGTCACCTAACATGGGATTCAGCATAGCTTGAGGTAAGTCGTACTGAAGTTTCATTAAATCCCG
>CASBQF010000204.1 GCA_949127775.1 Oscillatoriales cyanobacterium PMM_0080 | reverse complement strand
ATCAAAATGCGATCGAATCTGCCCCGCCTCACGGGAATTTGAATAATCCATTCAAAATAGTTATCTTCCCAAACTTGATACGGCTCAAAATCGTAGCCCAATATTTCAAACCAGCCGCGCATTTGCTGCGCCAAGGCAAACCCTTGGGATTTTGCCACAGTTTCGGTTGCTGCTGGTAAAGCCGGATTATTTTCAACAGCCAATCGCGCCATTTCGGTGCGAATTCCTTCTAAAGTTGGGAGTCGATCGAGTCTTTCTTGAACTGCGATAATTTGTTTGTGTACTGAATCAATCTGATGGTTGGTAAAAGCTTCTTTGGGATTGCGGGTGCGCTTGGTGACGGCGATGAAAACTGCTGAAAAAGTAGCAAACTCGCGCCGAATGTCAATCCCTAAATCTTTAATTTCATCTCCCAAAGCATAGCTATCGAGAAAAATTTCTCCTCCTTGGATCAAAATAGCGGGAGAATTGCGATCGAATGCTTGGCGAAAAGCTTGTTTAATTTCTTCTTCTCGGAATAGTTGTAAAATTGGCTTGGGTTTGCCGACGCCGTATTCTACTAATGTATAAACGTAAACGCTGCTGAAGTCTGGTAACGGATGTTCGGGATCAAGGTTGAATTTTTTGAGTAATTTGATGACGGTTTCGCTGCGCTGAAGCTTGTCTTTAATTAAAGGGTTGGTGATGCTGGTAATTGCGCCGATAATTGCATCGAGATTTGGTATAATCATGGTGGGATTTTGAGGTGGTTGGTGGGAGAAGAAGAGCGCACCCGATCGAGTTTTTATATAGTATTTGGTAAGGACGTGGCATTGTCGGCTAAGGCCAGGAGACGGCAGTGCCGTGTCCCTACGGTTATAGGAGATGGCATTGTCGGCTAAGGCCAGGAGACGGCAGTGCCGTGTCCCTACGGTTAGAGGAGACGGCAGTGCCGTGTCCCTACGGTTAGAGGAGACGGCAGTGCCGTGTCCCTACGGTTATAGGAGACGGCAGTGCCGTGTCCCTACGGTTATAGGAGACGGCAGTGCCGTGTCCCTACGGTTATAGGAATAGGAGACGGCAGTGCCGTGTCCCTACCTACGGTTATAGGAATAGGAGACGGCAGTGCCGTGTCCCTACGGTTAACTTAACGCGCTTTCTCATAGTCCGGCAGGGAATTAATTTCCTGGCAGATTTCGGCAATTGCCAATATATTTAACATCAGCATCGTCACATTAGTTTCCACAAATTCTATTCAAGCAAAGTGCGATCTGTGAGGGTAAAATCGATGCCACTAAAAGAATTCATCTTAATCACTCCAGTCATAGAAGCAGCGTCTGTATTTAAAGCACTAGAAACGGCGATATCATCGGTAGCGATTCAACAATCAATTGGCCAGACTAATAGCCAGCAAAAACGTTAAATAAAACTCTGATCGCTCGTTTCGGGGCGGAGCAGATTATTTTTTGGTCTTAGATCTATAAAATAAAAAAAGTCATAAGTAAAAAGTCTTGTTTTTACTGCAAGATTTTTTACTTTTGACTTCGTACTTTTGACTGGTTGCTTATCTGATATTCAACTGAAAACTGTTGCTTAGGGGGCTGCTGCCGCCCTACGGTTGGCGATAACGAGATATGCTTGATATTCTGTGGCTTTTTGCTGAGCTTTTTGATGATTTTGGCTGGTTGGTGGCACGCTTCTCATCAAGTCAACTGCTTTTTTCCACTCGCTGGCGACTGCAATCCACTCATTTTGGGATTGAGCTGTCTGGGCCAGCTTTGCTGCATTCTGAGCGTTGTTAACGCCTTCCCTCCAAGAGTCAGGCTTAGACGCGGCGGCTTTTTGTGCAGGAGATGCTGCCTTGGGGGCCGGAGATGCTGGTGCTGCTGTAGGCGCTGGAGGTGTGGGAACAGGGCTTGCGGGCGCAGCAGCAGTAGTGGGAACGGCTTTTGGTGCAGGAGATGCTGCCTGTGGGGCCTCCCCAGATGCGCTGGGAGATGGAGATGTGGCTTTAGATGCAGGAGATGAGGCTTTTTTGGGGGAGGGGGAAGCAGCTACCGGGGCGCTGGGTTCTGGGTTCGAGCCGCCCCCGGGGAAATTTCCAGTCAAGTAAAGCCCTGCGATCAACCCTAGAGGCACTAGGATACCCACAGGTATTGCCCATTTGGGGAATTTTTTTTTCGGAGGCGGGGCTATATCTTCCTCGTTGTCGTCTTCATCTTCCTCGTTGTCGTTGTCATCATCTCGATCGAATTCTTGATCTTGATAATAGTCTTCGCCTTCGGGCTCGACATCATCTAAACCTACGGAGTCGTCAGGGATTTCACTGTCAGAGTCGTACATTGGCTCTGAGGGCATCAGCTCTATTTCATCTTCCCACGCGGCCGAGCCGTCACCTGTTCGACGCCCGTAAACCTTGATAGTGTGAATTGATTCGACTCCCAAGTTCGTCATCCCGCTGCGGATGAAATCGACCAATGCCATTTGACTCGGTACTTTGTCTGACTCCAGAATTATGTGGAGACAGCCTTCATCCCGCGTCACATCGGCGTTGATGCCTTTGGGCTTGAGTGTACGGTTGATGCTAGATGCGATCGCTTTTGGATCGCCCTGCTTGAGAAGTTCCCGCAGGTTCTGTTGTGTCATGGGTAGCGCTCTTTTGTTGGGGGGGTGGAGAGCCGGCAAATAATATTAACCGATCGGCATTCGGCGGCGGACAACGTTTATTTACCACATTAACTTCTACTGTGGCATTCTGAGATTATTTTTGCGATCTACTCAAGATTTTTTGCCCACTGCTGGGATATAGCGTATACCAGAGCGCGAAATTTGTTGTAAAAATTTACAATGAGTACCTGCTCCTGTTGCCAGGAGCGGACATCAGCGAAATAAGCCAGAAAGTTCTATAACTTTGGTTTGCAGGGTTGAGATTTCTTCCCTGCCTCGCTTTAGGGAAGCTTCTAAGTCCAGCAGTAAAGGCAAACTTTTTTGGAGTTTTTCTAAGCTGGCGTTTTTGACTTCTTGGCGAAAATAGTAGATTCGTTTCGGATTGCCGAGGTCTAGAGCTTGGGCAATTTTATCATCGCGATCGCCCGCTTCGATCATCGCCTTTACCCACAACCAAATCCGAAACTTACCAGTCAAGCCTGCCACAATCCTCAAACCAGGCTCGCTCCGGGCCGTTAAGCCCGCTAATAACTCCAAAGCGAGCCCGGAATTGCCCTCACGAATGGCATCGGCTAGCTGGAATGTATTCTGGGCGTGAGAGTTCACCAGTGCTGCAACTTCCTCGGGGTTGAGAGGTTGGCTACGGTTGCCGGCAAACAGCAGCAATTTTTCCATTTCGCTGTATAGCCCGCGGGTATCGCTACCGATGGATTCGGCTAAAAGTTCGATCGCGGTGGCGGTCAATTTGACATTCATTTCGGTGGCGACTTGGCGCACCCGCTGGGCTAATTCTTTGTCATTCCAAGGCGGAATCGGTGAAAATTCCCGCACTTGGGCGGACTTGATCAGTAACTTGGTGGACTTGAGCCGGCTATCGGGTTTTTTGACGGATGTCAGCAGTAATACCGTGGTGTCGGGTATCACTGGCAGCGTCCGTTCAAATTGCGCTAACAGTTCTGGAGAACACTGCTGGGCTACAGTGGTATTGGCGAGCCAGACCAAACGACTGCCGGTACCAAAGGGTGGCGTTAGGGCTCGATCGAGTCCTTCGACCACAGCATCGGCGCGATCGGCAATAATCTTGTCATAGTTAAAACTAGCCCAGTTGGGATCGACGGCACTTTGGCGTAAACTTGTCACAGCTTGCCCCATCGCAAAGTCGTCCTCTCCCCAAAACAGGTAAATTTGCATTTCTAGCACCAAGCCACCCAATAATGGTGTATTATATAAAGTTTGTTGCAAGTAGTTAAAGATTCTATTCGATAATTTTTACATCTTGCACTATTCTCAAAGATCGAGAATTTGAAAGTTAGGATTTGTACGATCGTGACAACTTCTGTCACACTCAACAGTACAAAGGAATCTCAAACATAGATTTTCTTTCTCTGCGCAAGTCCTAACAATTTTCAAGTCAGGTAAGTGCCCAAAGCTATTAATTAGCACGAGGAAATGGAGATTGGACGATACTTATCAAGCTTATGTAAATCGGGTAGCGCGAATGACGCTGCTGGACTCCTACAAGTCCCAGATAGAGCACATTCAGGAATCTCCCAAATTTGGACTGGACAAAGCTGGCGTTAAAGTTGCAGTGCCATTTCCCGGCTATTCGGTGATTACGCCACCTGCTGGGGAAGATGCAGAAAATGCTGGATTTTATGCTAACTTGCACTCCTGCCAACAACGGCTACAGCAGGAACTTCATCCTGGTTCCTCGATCGCACTACCTCCCGATAGCTTCCATGTCACTCTGGCAGATTTGATTTGGAGCAGTGCTTTTCGAGATGCCTCCGATAAAAATCCTGAATTTGAAGTGCAACTTCGATCGTGCATGGCAGATGGTTTTGCCGCCTCAAAACCTGTCGAAGCGGGCAAGTCTCCCATTCGCTGGACAGTCCTAGGCTTTATGGTGATGACTAGAGCTATAGGTGTTTGTGTTGCACCGACGGACGAAAACTCTTACAAGCAAATTCTAGAGTTACGCCGATCGATCTATCAAAATCCCGATTTAATTGCCTTGGGAATTGAACAGCAATACCATTTTACGGCACACATTACTCTGGCTTATTTTGGCGACATCGGCCCGAACTTAGACCGCGCTCGTTTGTGCGCTGTTATGTCTGAACTAAACGAGCAATGGCTCGACACGCCCCAAGAACTGCTCGTACACCGAGCCGAACTGCGGAAGTTTGACGACATGACGAGCTACCTCCGACAACCGGATTGGCCTGTTTTCGAGTTTTGAACGGCCATGACTGCGTATTCAGCATTCGGCAGAATCAACATCAAATATTCTGCCGAATGCCAGATATCAGTCAAAAGTCAAAAGTTGGCAGATTAAATGCTTTAATTATTCTGGCTTGGCAACAAAGTCAAGCAAAAAACTTATGAGAAACCAGGAAAAATCAGTAATTCTGGTTTTTTAATTTTTGCCTAAAAAGTGACAGTACACGTTGTTGGTATCGGTTTAGATGGAGCTGCTGGGCTGAGTGAATCGGCGCGGCAGGTTGTAGAAATGGCCGCTTTGCTAATAGGGAGCGATCGCCATTTGAGTTATTTTCCCCAGCATGACGGAGAGCGCTGGGCACTGTCCGATTTAACCGAAGCAATTCTCGAAATTCGGCGCCATTTGGCGACTCAAGCCGAATTAGAGCCGGATGCTGGGTCGATCGTCCTTTTGGTAGCCGGAGATCCGCTGTTTCACGGCTGGGGAAAGCTGCTAATTGCCCAACTACCGCCAGATAAATTGACATTTCACCCCCATGTCAGTTGCGTGCAGTTGGCTTTTAATCGCTTGAGAATACCTTGGCAAGATGCTCATTGTGTAGGCTCTGGCGGACGCTATTTTGAGGAGCTGACAGCGAAGCTGAAGCTCGGTGTGGAGAAGATTGCCGTCCTTGCGGACGAAACTCGAACTCCGGCGGCGATCGCAAATTTGGTAAAGGCTCTCGATTTGCCAACACGCTACGAGTTTTGGGTTTGCGAAAATTTGGGTGCGGCGGACGAACGGGTAATTCGTAAGTCTCTGGAAGCTTTACTGAGAGAGTCTTTTGCACCGCTGAGCGTGGTGGTGATGCTGCGGGAGTCCCCACCGAGGGCTGAACCTTTGGATTTGGCGAAGTTGCCTTTGTTGGGCGTTCCTGATGGGGCTTTTGTGGGTTGTGGCGATCGCCCGGGCTTGACGGTAGAAAGGGAATTGCGGGTTTTGGTGCTGGCTCAATTGACGCTACAACCGGAACAAGTTGTCTGGGATGTTGGTGCTGGTAACGGTGCTGTGTCGATCGAAGTTGCTCGTCTATTCCCGCAATCTGACGTATATGCGATCGAACAAACGGTTTCTGGTATTTCGGCGATCGAACTCAACTGCGGTCGTTTTGGGCTGCAAAATGTGTTCTCGATTCACGGCACCGCCCCGGAAATCTTGCACCGCTTGCGTCCGCCGCACCGGATTTTTGTCGGCGGTAGTGGTGGAGGGTTGACTAAAATTTTGGGCGTTTGCGCGCTGCGGCTGCTTCCTGGAGGCTCGATTGTCCTGGTTTTGGAAGCTTTGGAGGATATTGCTACTGTTTTGAGCTGGATTGGCGATCGGGTGCGCCGGGAACCGCAATGGAGTTACCGAATTCTGCAAGTGCAGTTATCGCGTTCTTTGTTGGCCGGGAATTTGACTCGTTTCGATCCGTTGCGGCCGGTTTCGATTATTACGATCGATCGGCTTTTGGATTAATTCTCTAATTTTAACCGCAGATTAGACGGCGGTTGAAACCGCGCCTACACAAACAAAACCCGCCTCCGCGGGTTGAAGATCAGATTAAGATTAAACGGCGGTTGAAATTATGTTATTTTCTTTACACCCTCGCTCGAAATTCGTTTGACTCTTCCGCAGTTTCAACCGCCGTCTTACCCAAGCGTATTGAATTTGAAAGGGGTTTGGGGTATGAGGTTTTAATTTTTAATTAACAAAACTACGGCTGCTGTTGCTAGCAATAACAGGATTCCGGCTGCACCTGCTAGGGGTTTTGCGGCTATTCCTGTAATCCATTCGGGTACATTTTGGGTAGGTTTAATTGCGCCTTCTGTATCTACGGTAGTTATGCCCCAAATCCAAGCTGCGTGAATGCCGATCGCCAATCCCAAACTACCATTGTCGGCGACGCGGGCTAAGGTTAAAACCAGACCCATCAGCCACAAGCCGGGTAGTTGCGGTATAGTTTCTTTGGCGGCCCAGATCAGGTGGGCGATCGCAAAAATGAAACTGGCGATCGTCGCTGCTGTTAGTATTGAGTAATCTTGCTGGAGTATATTTTGCAAACAACCACGAAATATTAACTCTTCTGTCGTGCTAATCCACAGTCCTAATAACAGAGTCAGTAAACTAGCAGGATTAAAGATTAAAGCCCACAAATTAATCGTTTTTTCACCTCCTATGTCTGTTGAATTTTCGTTTTTTTTAAGCTCGATCCAGCCTGCGGTTAATTGCAATCCAAATAAAATAAATAAGCTGATCATCCCTAATCCTAATCCCCGCACTAAGGATATCAAAACTGCGGGTTGCCAATTCCAACCCCAGTTAGCAAAAGATGTATTTTCTATCCAGGTTGTTGCCCATAAAATGAAGGGAACAATCAGGTACAGGGAAGCTAGTAAAGGTAGTTTTTTGTTTCCCAGGGGTTGGGGTGGATGCCATTTGAGGGCGATCGCTACCACAATCGCTACGGGAAGCCACGCAACAATCCAAGTTGAGAAAAAAACAATTACTTTGATAATTGCGGGTATTGAGGGCGACAGCAGTCGCAGGTTATTGAGGCTATTCAACATTTAAAAGGCTGCAACTATAACAATGTTGACTGTTGACTGATGTCTAATAGAAATAGGAGTGATATCAATTTTGGTTGTATCGGAATTAATTTTACCCGAAATCAGAACACCGCGAGTGCCTTGGTTCCTAAAATTTATCGCGGTAGGGAAACGGCACTGCCGTGTCCTCTATATCATTCCGGCGCAGCCGGAATTGATATGAAAAGCCAGTTTTGAACAGGCAGGATGCAGTTCCACAAGAAATATGACTAATGACTAATGACTAATGACTAATGACTAATGACTAATGACTAATAACCAATAACTAATAACTACCGATCGAGCTTACGCTGAATTTGCCTCAAAGATTGGTACATTTCCGGCAAGCGGTTGTAGACGGCTGCGGCTTTCAGAAAGAGTTTGTGGGGAATGGCTGGAACCCCCGTCACGATCGCCCCTGCGGGCACGTCGCTGTGAATTCCGGCTTTGGCTGTGGCGATCGCCCCATCTCCGATTTTAGCTTGATTGGCAATTCCCGCTTGACCAGCCAAAATTACATTGTTGCCAATTTTTACTCCGCCCGCCATGCCGACTTGAGCGGCAAACGCGCAATTTTTCCCAATTTGACAACCGTGTCCGACGTGTACTAAATTGTCAATCTTGGTATTTTGACCGATGCGGGTTTCTCCAACAGCGGGCCTGTCGATCGTACTGTTGCAACCTACCTCAACGCCCTCTTCCAATACCGTGCAGCCAGACTGCTCCATTTTCACCCACCCGGAGGCTGTCGGCACGAACCCAAAACCTTCGGAACCGATCGCCGCACCACTATGAATCACGCAATTTGCCCCGATGCGAGTACGTTCGTGAATCACACAGTTAGCGTGTAAAACAGTGCCTTCGCCTATTTCTACATCTGGGTAAATTACGACATTTGGGTGAATGCAAACGTTGCTGCCAATTTTAACTCCTGGTTGAATAACGGCGTGGGCGCCGATGTAGACATTTTCACCAATTTGTGATGTGGGGTGAATCGTGGCTGATGGATGAATTTCGGATGCTGGGCGAAACGGTTGATAGAAAAGGGCGATCGTTTGAGCAAACAGCAATCGCGGATCGGCGGCGGCGATCCAAGCTATATCGCGATCGTCACACCTCGCTTGCAGGCTTTCATCTAAGGGTAAAATTAAGGCCGAAGCATTTGTCGAGGTGACGTGAGAGGCAAATTTAGCACCTTCTATGTAGCTGATTGTCCCCGATGTGGCTTCATCGACTGGGGCGGGGCCTGCAATTTCTCGATCGGCAGCCCTTGAGGATTTGAGGCTGTGACTGCTGGCTAAATTAAGTTTTTCTAGGATTTCGCTAAATTTCATCTATAAAAATTTGCTGTTGATGCTGACAGGACTTACGCAGAACGGCTATGTGTAGGATGCTTAGGTTGCACCTTACCATTACCTAACTGATTTGCCACTTTCAAAATTACCAGTTTTCGAGCACTTTCTGAGCAGTTAGCATTAAAAAAACCATAACCCCGACTTCTTGAAGAAGTCGGGGTTATAAATCGTCATTACTTTTGGCAGTCTATTACATAGAAACTGCATCTACGTCAACGGTGCTACCTTTAGCTTCTGAATAGGTGCCCGTTGCTTCGGATGCTGATGCTGTCTCTGTTTTGCGGGATTTAAAATAGTCGATCGACATTTGGGAAATTTCGGAAATCAGCAGCACAGCAATTGCTACATCGTCAATTTGTCCGACAACTGGCAGGAAATCCGGCGCAATGTCGATCGGGCTTACCAGATATGCCAGTGTTCCCAGAATAATCCACCAGCGGTATTTGGGGTTGCGGAGAGTTTCGCGATACCAGTTGTAAACAGATTGTATAGAAAAGTTCATGGGGTTGTCCTCTACTTATATTTTTAATCTTCACCGATTGTCGCTCGAAACGCTTGTGGAGATATCCCCCCTAGGGTTGGGAAGAGAATTCTACTCCAGGATATTGGGAATTGGGTATCAGCGATTTGTGGCGAGTTAATACCATTTTTACAAAGTTTTACCACCAAATAATTGTTGGGTTTGTTTACCTGGGCCCTTGAAAAACCCAGGTGCGTCGCTGTCAGATTGTCGATTTTTAGTTAGGGATTTATCGTAGCGACGCACCCTACGACTACAGATACTGCTATGAATACTGAGGCTCAAAAGGTTTTTCCTACCAACTTTTGAAAGCGTTTGTTTTTGTGCAAAGACTTTAAGTCCGAGTCGGTTTGAGCTAAGCTGAGATATTTCTTCCGGTTGAGTTCGATCGCCCTAGCGATACAATCTACAGCTAAAGTTGTTTTACCTTCGCAGGCATAACAATAGCCTTTATTGTAAATACCGTTGGCGTGATCTGGCTTGACTTCCAGGGACATATCAATGCTTTTGTGAGCTTCTTTGTATTTGCCCATTTTAGTTAAAGCATAGCCCCGATTGTCCCAAGCTTCGTAGTTTTTGGAGTCACAAACCAGGGATTTGTCGTAGGATGCGATCGCCTCTTTGACTCTTCCCAAACGCCGCAGTGCTAGCGCACGGTTGTTCCAAGCGTGAGTACAGTTGGGATTGATTTCTACGGCTTTTTCAGTGGCTTCCAAACACTCTTTTTCTCTGCCCAACTTAGCCAGTATATGACCTCGATTTACCCAGCATGAGGCGTGATTGGGGTTAACGGCGATTCCGCGATCGAAACTGTCTAAAGCTTCCTCGGATTTATCCCAAGCCATGAACCCGCAGCCACGATTAAACCACACATCTGGATCGTCTGGCTGAATACCGATCGCTTGATCGTAGCTACGCATTGCTGCTTTAAATCGACCCATTTCGATCAAAACATTGGCTCTATTGGCGAAGGCTTTGTAGTAATCTGGGTTGAATTCGAGAGCGCGATCGTAGCAGTTGAGTGATTCTGTATACTTTTTGATGGATGCCAAGGAGTTGGCTTTACCCTCCCAAGCTTCGTAGCTGTGCGGATAGTAGAACAGCATTCGATCGAAATTAGCAGAGGCTTCTTCGTGCTTTTCCCATTCTCCCAAAATGATGCCTTTGTTGAGCAAAGCCTGACTGTTGGAGGGTTGAAGGTCGATCGCGCGATCGAAGCTTTCGATGCACTCTTGGTACTGCTTCAGGTGTCCCAGGGCTAGCCCGCGGCAGATCCAAGCATCGGTGTAGTCTGGATCGTGTTGCAGCACTTGGTCGAATAGGACGATCGCCTGTTCAAAATTCCGATGATGTAGCCACTTAACTCCTTCCTCGAATAGCGCCTTCATCTCTTTCATGATCTGCCAATTATCGCTACCTAGAATATAGACTACAGATTTTGCCTAATTTTGTAATTTTACACTATCATGATTTGTGCACAATTTGTATATTCAAGTTATTTGTCTTTCTCAATTTTAAATTAGTCTGATTCCCTACTAATATTTTCAATAATCAAAATGTTCATATAAGAACATTTTTTTAGTATAAAACAACACCTACTATCTTTAAATTTGGGGATATTGTCGATCGGGTGATTTGCTAATATTTTTACAATCAAAATTCAACATATCTTGGGTTAGTTGTAGGGTGCGTCGCCATCGACAATCCCTAAACCAAGATCGACAATTTCATAACGACGCACCTTGCACTTCGGGTTGAGAAAATAGGCGTTGCTGAATTTAGGTATGATTCACTCACTTAGGCAATCCCTGGAATTTAGAGCAATTCATGAATTGCCCCTACTGTCAATTTCGGAGGCAAATCATACTCCAAATCAAAAACGCCAGAAAATAAACCTTTTTTTGTATCAATACTTAAGATAAATGGTATTATCAAACGATTCTGCAAGGAATACTCTTGACTGTAAAATAAGGTTCTTCCTTACTTGGTATGCTAAATCAATAGCTAAATCAGTAAAAATATCTGAACAAATATATAGAAAAGTAAATCAAGTCTTGATCAGGCTTGACATTTAGGCTTATTTAATT
>CASBQF010000203.1 GCA_949127775.1 Oscillatoriales cyanobacterium PMM_0080 | reverse complement strand
CGATATTGGCTGGCGTCTTACTTTCCTTTGCCCGGAGAGGATGGTAAGCCGATCGGTGTTGCGGGTGTGGCGATCGAAATTACCGATCGCAAACAAGCAGAGGCAGAGCGCGATCGGTTTTTCACCCTGTCTCTCGACTTACTGTGCATAGCCGATTTTCAAGGCCAATTCAAGCGCGTAAATCCCGCTTGGGTAACCACCCTCGGTTACACATTAGAGGAACTGGAAGAGAAACCTTTTCTCGATTTCGTCCATCCCGAAGACCTCGAAAAAACCTTAGCAGAAACGGCAACAATAGCCGGCGGCGTTGAAACAATATCATTTGAAAATCGCTACCGCTGCAAAGACGGTTCCTACAAATGGCTGTCCTGGAAATCGCGACCTTTGCTAGACGAAAACATTATGTATGCAGTGGCTCGCGACGTTACCGAAAGCAAACAGGCAATTACTAAATTACAAGAAACAACATCACAATTAGCCCGTTCCGAATCGGAATTTCGGCAACAAAGCAATCTTTTACAACTGCTAATTGACAGCATCGCTGACGGTATAGTTGCTGCCGACGAAAAAGGTAATTTTGTGCTATTCAACCCCGCAGCTAAAGATATCTTTGGCTTGGGTGCAACAGATACTATTCCCGACCAGTGGTCGGCACAATACGGTATATTTTTGCCCGATGCAGTTACTCCATATCCTTCAAATGACATCCCTTTAACACGCACAATTCGAGGAGAGTCAATTGACAACATAGAGGTCTTTACCAGGCACGCAGGTAAACCAGATGGTGCCTGGGTAAAAATTAACGGTAGGCCACTCAAAGACGAAACTGGAGCGCTCAAAGGCGGCGTAGTTGTCTGTCGCAACGTGACCCAGGAAAAAGCATCCCAGCAGCAGATGCAGCAGTTAGCCGAGTCACAGGAACGCTTGCTGCAAGAACTCAAAACGCGACAAAATGCTCTGGACGAAGCTGCGATTGTCAGCGAAACAGACCTCAAAGGGATGATTACCTACGTCAATGAAAGATTCACTCAAGTATCTGGTTACACCCTAGGAGAACTGCTGCACCGCGACCACCGCATCGTCAATTCCGGCTATCACCCCAAATCATTTTTTGAGGAAATGTGGCTGACAATTTCTCGCGGTTTGGTGTGGAAGGGTGAAATTAAAAATCGGCGCAAAAACGGCTCTTTTTACTGGGTAGATTCCACCATCGCGCCGATTTTTGACACCAGTGGCCAAATCGTTAAATATATCGCCATCCGCTTTGACATTACCGAGCGCAAAGAAGCAGAAGAAGGACTGGAAAAATTTGCAGCAGAACGCAAAGCAGAAGCCGATTCGATGACGCAGCAAGTCCTCAAATTGTTGGGAGAAATTAAAGGCGCGGCTCAAGGCGATTTGACAGTTCGGGCGGAAGTTACTAACGATGTTTTAGGTGCTGTAGCTGATTCTTTTAACTTCTTAATCGGTTCTCTGCGGAAGGTGGTAACGGGAATTCAAACTTTAGCCGAACAGGTAACATCTGCTACGGGAGAGTCTATTACTAATACCAGCCAACTCACCCAACAGGCGGAAGTTCAAGCAACCAAAATATCTGCGATCATGCGAGAAATCGAGCGGATTGTGAATTCGATCCGCGACGTGCGAGATGTTTCGGTACGTGCCGAAACGGTTGCTCAGCAATCTTCTCACACCGCAGAAGTCGGTGGTATGGCGGTCGATCGCGCTGTCCAAGGTATTAACGAGCTCCGATTGACGATCGCCTCTACCTCGAAAATGATGAAGCGTCTGGGCGAATCTTCGCAACAAATCGGCAAAATCGTGACTTCCATCTCGCAACTTGCTTCCCAAACCAATTTGTTAGCTCTCAATGCTACGATTGAAGCGGCACGAGCGGGCGAACAAGGTTTAGGTTTTGCCGTTGTCGCCGAAGAGGTGCGGAAACTCGCAGAGCGATCGGCCGGTGCTACTGAGGAAATCTCGGAAATTGTCGGTACAATTCAAGAAGAAATCAGCCGTGTGATGAAGGCGATGGAATCGGGGACGCTGGAGGTAGTCGAAGGCACTAAGCTAGCAAGCGAAGCTAAAACTCACCTCAATGCCATCATTGAAGTGAGTCGAGAAATGAATTCTTTGGTGCAGAATATTACTCGCGCTTCGGCAAAACAAACTGTTTCGGCTGAGGAGATTTCTAATAGTATGCAGCAAGTCAATGAGATTGCGAATACAACTGCACAAAAGGGTTCGGATGTTAAGGCATCTTTGGATGATTTGTCCGGTTCTGTTAGCAAGTTGCAAAAATCGGTGGCGAATTTCCGCAGTTAGTTATTAGTCATTGGTGATTGGTCATTGGTGATATCAAATCCGGTTAAATACCACAATTCCGTAGGGGCGGGTTCACCAAAAATCTTGAATTCCCACCGACAATCTACAAAAACCCGCCCCCACCCAATGCCAGAAATGCGATCGCCAATTTCGGCCAATTTCCCAATTTCCCCGATCGCCAAATCACAAATTCCGTAGGGGCGGGTTCACCAATAATCTTTAATTCCCACCGACAATCTGCATAAACCCGCCCCCACCCAACGCCAGAAATGCGATCGCCAATTTCGGCCAATTTCCCAATTTCCCCGATCGCCAAATCACAAATTCCGTAGGGG
>CASBQF010000202.1 GCA_949127775.1 Oscillatoriales cyanobacterium PMM_0080 | reverse complement strand
AGGGGAGGGTTGGGGTGGGGTAAAAATATTTAGGACTCATTTAGGATTGCTATATCAAGCACGAGCACTCAAAATCAGGATAAATATTATGAACCAACAAACAGGAACTCTCAGAAACACGATGTCAGGCAGCCTTCTGACGGCAAAAAATTTAGGTTATGAACCGAAAACTGTGATTGATGTCGGTGCGGCATTGGGGACTTTCAACCTTTATGAAACTTTCCCCGATGCGCGACATTTGTTGATTGAGCCGATCGCCGAAAATGAACCTTATCTCGCCAAAATTTGCCGCAACCTCAAAAGTGCAGAATATATCATTGCCGCTGCTACCAAACAATCAGGAGTTTTCACCCTTAACATCAGTCCCGATATGGTACACTCTTCGATTTCCGAAGGTGTCAATGCTGACAACCGCAATCCTTATTTGAGGAACATACCAGCAATTACGCTTGATGAAATATGCAGGGAAAAAAAATTACCAGGCCCGTATTTAATTAAAGTTGATGTAGACGGACTAGAATTAGATGTTTTAATGGGAGCAACTCAGATATTGCAACAGACAGAATATGTCATTGTCGAAGTTTGTTTGTTCGCTCAAATGTATGATATAGTTCATTTTATGAAATCCCAAGGATTTGTAGCCTACGATATTGTAGACTTAGGATATCGCCCGACTGATGCAGCTTTGTGGCAAGTTGATATGGTTTTTGTTAAGGAATCGGGTCAATTTAGAAAAGATACCCATTACGCGACAGGACAGCAGGATATTCAAGTGCTTGACTCGTATCTCAAAGCGTATCGAGAAAATTTAATCGCACACATTGACACTCATTACAGCGACCCCGTAGAGCCCAAAGCGCAGGTCATTCAAGCTGTTTTGGGCGAGGAATATGTAATCATTTAATAAACTGTACTGCATTTAAACTGCATATTTTACTTTGTACTTTGTAGGGTGTACACTGCACACCGATTGACTTAGATGCCATCGCGCAATGCGCACCCTACCAACTACAAACCAAAGCTTATAAACTTAAAAAAGGCAGGTTTACTACTTCTCCAGCAATTTCTCCTAGCTGCACTTTCAGCCCTTCGCCGCCTGCTTTGGTGCGGATGTAAGCAAGACCAAAAAAGCCGGATTCGGTTTCTGTAAAACTGGTAAGTTTGCCGACTTTTTCCTCTCCGATTGTAATTGCTGTTCCGGGTTCAACTGCACCGCTTAACTGTAGTCCCCAAAGTTGCTGTTTGACTCCTTTGTAGGTGTTCAATCTGGCAATTGTTTCTTGACCAATGTAGCAGCCTTTGTCGTAGGTGATTGTGTGTAAAAGGCGGGCTTCTAGGGGGTTGTAATCGTCTGTGAGTTCAAAATCTGTTGCGGGGCGGCCTTGTTGGATTCGCAGTTGTTCCCAAACTCGATCGCCCATCGGGACAGCCCCAGCTTTGGCTAACTCAGTCCACAAGCGGGCTGCATCGCTGGCTGCTGCAATTAAGGTGTATCCGGGAGTTGCTAAACCGCTACCAACCGCAACTCGAACCCCCCCTTCATCCCCCCCTTGGTAAGGGGAAAGAGGGGGGGGTTTTATTAATTTGTGGGCAGCATAAGGTTGATTTTGTAGTTCGGTAACTCCGATTTTTGCTAATAGTTGAGTGCTTTCCGGCCCGAGGAGACTGAAAGCAACGGTTGTATCGGTTATATCTGTTAATCCTACGCGATCCATTGGGAAAATATAGCGATCGAGCAATTCGAGCAATTGGCGGCGACGGTTAGGCGAAACTAGCAATATTACAGCATCTTCTGTAGCATAGGCGGTGGTGAGGTCGATCGTCCGAGCGGTGGATGTGACGAAAACGGTGTCGCAACCCTGTCCGGGTTTGAGTATATTAAAGTTATTGGTGCTTTGATTGTGCAAAAAGCGGAGTCGATCGCTGTCTGAGATTTGAATACGTCCCCAGTGAGTGCGATCGTACAAAGCTACACCCTGTTTGGTTGCAGCAATGGCGGCTGCATCATTACCAAAACTAACTATGACTGTTTCTGTGGTTGTTGACTCGGTAAAAGTAGCGCCGGCGGCGGCTTGAATGTCGTGCAATTCTTGAATCATAATATTTTGTTGACGGTTGACTGTTGTTATTGGTTATTCGTTATTGGTTATTTGTTATTTGTTATTCGTTATTGGTTATTCGTTATTTGCTACTAATAATCACAGGGCTTATGTAAGAAGTTGATTTTAAGACTATTGGTAGTAGTCAGGGTTCGCAGTGTACACCCTACAACTATAGTCTGTGCTTCCAGGACTAAACCAATAACCAATAACCAATAACCAATAACCAAATAACCAATAACCAATAACTAATTACTCAAATTAGCGAATACTTCCTGGATTAATTGACGGGCTTTGGCATCAAGACGATTCCAATCTATATCGCCAGTATCATCTTCAATCAAATGAGTGTCAATCAAAACTTCCTGGCTTTGCATTTGAGTGTGGGCGGGATGGTAGTTGACAAAGCAGACTTGGTAGCAAAGTTCCCAAATATCGACGGATCTTTCCTCGCCTTGATGCTTTAAAATTAGTTGATAACCGGGAATGGGAACCTGGACTTCTTGATAAGTTCCCGTCCAAACTGACTCCTCTAATTGTTTGCGGATATTGTCAATAACTCGGATCATGGCGGGCTGCATGAGAAGTTCAGCTTGCTTCCAGGCGATCGGGCTGGTTATTTTAGGCTTCATATATCAGGATTGTAAAAAGGAAAATCAATTAATCAATTAATTTTCCAACATAGAGTGCCAATTTTGCTGACATTTGTCCCAGAATGTTTAGGCGTTGCTGAATTTAGGTATGATTCACCTAGCGAAGGCAATCCCTGAAATGAGAGAGTAGGGGCAATTCATGAATTGCCCCTACTAAATTTCGCAGGCAAATCATACTCCTTTCTCAGCAACGCCAATGTTTAATTGACAGTCAGTCAACAGTTAACCACAAAAATTTAAGCCGTTCCCAGGTCGAGGGCTAAAAACGGCTGAATCTGTGGGAAATTGACGGGAAATTGACTTTTAGTATGGGCGATATAGGACTTGAACCTATGGCATCCTGCGTGTAAAGCAGGCGCTCTACCACTGAGCTAATCGCCCAATTGCGCTTACAGGGATTTATCATATCACAGTAGCCGAAAAAAATCAAGTAAAAAAATCCTAAAGTTTCAATGCCCTCTGGCCGCACGCACGATCGTATAACCTTGTGGAGTTTGCCCGCTGTGGCAGCCTTGACATTTAGCCTGACGAAGAGCAGCAACCTGACTTTGCTCGTTTGTGGCAGCTTCTTATTCGGCGGGCTGATGTTCGGGCCTGACTTGGATATCTACTCCTGCCAGTATCAGCGCTGGGGATGGTTCAAACCGATTTGGCTCCCGTACCAAAAAAGCCTGCGCCACCGCTCTTTGTGGTCCCACGGCCCTTTGATCGGCACTGCTTTGCGAATCTTGTACCTGACTACCTGGATCGCGGTTTTCGGGAGCTTGGGATTGGCGATTGCTGAAAAGTTTGGCCCTCCTGGGTGGACTTGGGAGGATGTGGTTGTAGGTTGTTGGCGATCGATCTCCGAACACCCGATCGAATTCTTAGCTGTTTACATCGGCTTAGAATTCGGTGCGATGAGCCACTATCTCAGCGATTGGGGCGGCTCGGCTTACAAAAGATTCAAAAAGCAAGAATTGAGCGGGATGCACCTTCCCGGGACAATCAAACGGCGCAAACGCAAACCTCGCAGTCGAACTTCCAGCAAATCCAAAAGGTAAATTATGATGTCTGATTCTGAAAGTCGATCGCTCACAGCAATTCAAGAGCTCATAGAAGTGGTGGCCAAATTGCGAGATCCAGACAGCGGATGTCCTTGGGATTTGGCCCAAACGCCCCAAACTCTGATTCCGCACATTATCGAGGAAGCTTACGAAACGGCTGATGCAATTCGCCAAGGAGAGAAAAGTGCGATCGTCGAAGAATTGGGCGACTTACTGTTACAAGTAGTTTTACAAGCTCAAATTGCCAGCGAATCCAGTCAATTCACCCTCGCAGAAATCGCCGACGGGATTACAGAAAAACTGATTCGTCGTCATCCGCACGTCTTCGGCGATGTCGAGATTAATAGTGTCGAAGAAGTGAACGAAAACTGGGAAAAAATCAAAGCAGCCGAAAAAGGTATAACTACCGAAAAGCCACCAACTTTAGCCTCGAAAATGAGCCGTTACGCCAGCACTTTGCCGCCGATCGCCGCCGGGATAAAAATCTCTCAAAAAGCGGCAGAAGTAAATTTTGATTGGGAAAGTGTAGACGGCGTTTGGGATAAATTCCACGAAGAAATGGCAGAATTTGAACACGCCCTCAAACACGAGGACAAAGCAGCGCAGGAGTCAGAATTGGGAGATATTATGTTTGTGTTGATTCAATTAGCTCGCTGGTATGGCTTAGATGCGTCGTCCGCTTTGCAGGGAACGAATCAGCGGTTTGTGCAGCGGTTTGCCTTAGTTGAAGCAAAGTGCGATCGACCTTTGTCAGATTGTTCCCCAGAAGAGTTAGACGAGTTGTGGAATCAGGCTAAAGCAATGCTGGCAAAACAAAAGGGCGATCGACAATAAATCACCGTGGATAAACACAGATAAAATCCCATCCGCGTTCATCTGCGTTCATCCATTGATATCTGCGGTTAAAAACTCCCAATCTAACTAAATATTAGCAATCAACTACTCATAGAGCTTTGCATCGTTGTACGGCGGATGTTCGCAGGCGATGTAAAGCGCGTTTGTCGGTTCGAGGGGTTGATTTGTCACAGGATCGATCGGCTTTAGGACAAAGCATAACAAACTGAGCGATCGCCAATCCAAGCTTTCTAACTTCCCCCTTTCGTAGCGACTAACAGTAGCATTACTAATACCGACATCTTTTGGTACGGGCTCTCCTGCTGTCCGAAACAAAGCCGCCTCATATTCTTTTGTCACCATTTCTGTTTCAATAATCGACCAACCTCGAAGCTCTCTACCTGCTTTTAGAAGCTTTCCTAGTCTACCGCGTCCCGTATCGGTAAATCGCACAGGACGCAGCTTTTCCTGCTCGACTACAGCCTTAAAGTCTAGAAATCCAGGCATTTTACAGACCTATAGAATGTTATAAAGTAAAAATCACATAAGAACTAACCCAAGCCCCAAGTTGAGGAGTTAGGGGCTCTGTAGCAGCAAGCTAAAGCTTTAATTGCTAAGCAAAAGGGCGGGACAAAGCAAGTTAACAGTCAGTAATCTCCTCGTAAAGCTTCGCATCGTTGTACGGCGGATGTTCGCAGGCGATGTAAAGGGCGTTTGTCGGTTCGAGGGGTTGATTTGTCACAGGATCGATCGGCTTTAGGACAAAGCACAACAGAGATAATGAGCACCAGTCTAGATTATCCAACTTCCCGCGTTCATAACGGTTGACTGTAGCGGCACTGATACCCACATCTTTGGGTACGGGTTGATTTGTGGCGATGAACAGCGCCTCTTCGTACCCCCTGGTTTTGAACTGTGTTTCGCTAACAGACCAACCTTTTGTCTGTCTTGCAACCTTTAACATCTTACCCAAACGCATCCGCCCCGTCTCAGTGAAGCGAACTGGACGCAATTCCTGCCGATTATCTACCACAGCCTTGTTAGAGAGTGCTGACATTTTACCGCTACGCCTCAACGTTTGGATTCCAAAACTCAGTTCCAATCAACAGTAGGTCTTCCAATGTCAGCAAACGCTGCTCTACCGGGTGAACCGGTTCTAGAACATCCAGAAACAGCCACAAAAGATCCGGTGCTGGCTTGTTGTAATAGCCATTTTCGATTCTCGAAATGCCTGCAATGCTGACTCCCAAAACTTTCGGCAAAGGCTCTCCTGCTAGAGTATAGAATTGAACCTCATAGTGCTTGGTCTGTTCGCTCAATTCGTGAACACTCCAGCCCCTAGCTTCCCGCCACGATCGCAAAAATTTCCCCAACCGCCGTAGCCCGGTGTCAGTAAATCTCCGTCTCAGGTATTTTTTCTCTTGTTTAACTTCTGCTACAACCATCGGTCATCCCCTATCTGCATAAAGCTAAGCTACCACGCCTGACTTTCTAGTTTTATTTTTTAGTTTGCAACTTGCGCTAGTTGTGTTACAATGTTGGAATAAATTAGGTAACAGCAGCTATGACACCATTATTCCGCCGCATCCAACCCTCGACAAAGCTCCGCATCACCGTTCGCTCGATCGCCCAAATGCTCAAAATCCGCCAGAATCTGATTAAGCGAGTCGAATCTTGGGCTAACGTAGTGTTTGTACATCGGCTCGACAAAGGCGGACAATTTATCTCGTACCGCAGGCTGGAAGAATGGCAAAATGCAATCGCCCATCAAATCCAAACCTGCCCCACCCTTTCCCAACTCTCGCAACTCGCCACATCGATTCGCCACGACTGTCGGAAATTCAAAAAACAATATCTCCAAAAAACACTTGACTTTTTACTTCAAATGTGCATAGAAAGACAAGACATTTTAGAAATCTGGGAAAGCTCAAACTGCATTGCTTCGTAGCAGAAATCAGGCAGATTTCCTAACACTAGCAACCGCGCCCAACGGTGAGGACGCTGTTAATTGCTGAAACCCTTGCCTTCAATTCTATCAACTGTCAATTGTCAACTGTCAACAGAAGCGAAACATTTGCGAGCAATGGCGAGATAAAATTACCCCAAAATCACGCGCAAATGCTCCGCCAGATCCACAAAAGCAATTAAGACATTGCTTGAGCGATATAATCAAAATAAGGAGCAGCTTCCTTAGCATCATCCTGATTGAGCAAAGACAAAGAAGCTTCCTTCAAACAGCGGATAGCTTCCACCATCCCAGGAACAGGAACGCCCAAAGAATTGTACATTTCCCGAACGCCAATCAAACCGATAGTTTCGATCGGCTCCTTGTCACCCGCCAAGATACCATAGGTAATCAGACGCAAGTACCAGCCGTAGTCGCGCAGACACAAAGCCCGTTCGCGTTGGCCGTAAGCATTACCTCCGGGGGAGATAAAATCAGGGCGTTTTTTCCAGAGTTTTTTGCTAGCTTGTTCAACAATTTTTTTCTCACTGTCAGAAAGCGCAGT
Organism: Oscillatoriales cyanobacterium PMM_0080; assembly: GCA_949127775.1. Taxonomy (GTDB): domain Bacteria; phylum Cyanobacteriota; class Cyanobacteriia; order Cyanobacteriales; family Microcoleaceae; genus Microcoleus. The sequence continues at coordinate 10,722 of CASBQF010000202.1, read as the reverse complement.
AGCAATACGCACCCGCTGTTCTCCCGTTTTAAAAAAATCTTTGATGCTTTGAAGTTCGCCGGTACTGGGATAGCGAAGTTCATCGTCGGCTTGTAGAATTAGTTGGCTAACTACGCTCATTGTTATTCAAAAAAAATTGAGGATATTTGAGAGTAAGATTAATTGACATTCTCATCTCTTAAAGATGAGATTCTTAGCTGCGAGTGATTTACTTTGCTTCTAACATTTATCGACATTAGAAGAGAAGAGTAAATCTCCCCAAGCGTTATGCTTAGTGGTCAAGCCAGTTTCCCTGTGTTCCAGGGTACTGCGGGAAAAACTCAAAAACTGCGATCGAGAGTTTTGATGTCGGCAGACACTTTAACTGTTTAACGAGTTTTGGTTACATCGCCCCAACAGCATATCGCACCGACTCGATCGGGGCAACTCACGGCGGGCTTGACTTGCGGGCTGGAAGTTGGGCTTTGGCAGCAGCAAGACGTTCAGCAGGAATACAGCCTGTCATTGAACTTGGATGCGATGGCTTATGCCCCGCTTCGCTACGACTAGCTCTCAGTAAACAGAGAGCGATTTTGCATCACCATATTAAATCCTACCACGACTACTTGTGACCAAATCTAAATTCCCTACCCCAAACTCTACGAAATTGGCAAACCCTTGCTGGCAAGGTCAACTGATTGAGATAGAGATTACCGACTTGACAGACACCGGCGACGGAGTTGGTCGTTACGATGAGCTCGTTATATTTGTGTCGGATACCGTTCCGGGCGATCGCATCCTGACCCGCCTCGTGCAAGTCAAACCAGGCTATGCTACAGGCAAGCTGGACACAATTCTTTCAGCATCAGAACACCGCATCCGAGCCAACTGTATTGTCGCCGACAAGTGCGGCGGCTGTCAGTGGCAGCACGTAGATTATGAATATCAGCTTACAGCCAAGCAAAATCAGATCGTTCAAGCTTTAGAACGGATTGGCGGATTTAGCGATTTGCAAGTCGATGAAATTTTAACGGGAAAAATCGAAGGATTTCCCCAATTTTTGGGATACCGCAACAAAGCGACTTATCCCGTAGCAGTTTCTGCGACAGGTCAAGTCCAAGCAGGTTACTATCAAAAAAGCACCCACAAATTAGTCAATCTAAATCAGTGTCCGGTGCAAGATCCGCGCCTCAATCCTTTGTTAAAAGAAGTCAAAGAAGACATCCACTGGCGGGATTGGCCAGTGTACGATGAAAAGAAATATACAGGAGAATTGCGTCACTTGTCCTTGCGAATCGGACGGCGGACGGGCGAGATGCTGCTAACTTTAATAGTTCGCACTGGAGAATTGCCGGGAATCGAAGAACAAGCATCTGAGTGGATGAATCGCTATCCTCAACTGGTCGGTGTTTGTTTGAATATAAACTCAGCTCAAACAAATGTAATTTTTGGTGCAGAAACTCGCTGTATTGCGGGAGTTTCTTATCTGCGAGAAAGGTTTGCTGGCTTGAACTTTCAGCTAAGGGCAGATACTTTTTTCCAGGTAAATACAGAGGCGGCTGAAGCGTTGTTGGAGGTGATTGTCGGGGAGTTGAATTTGCAGGGAAATGAAGTTTTGGTTGACGCTTACTGCGGAATTGGGACTTTTACTTTACCGCTGGCGAAACAAGTCAAAATTGCGATCGGTTTGGAAGTGCAACCGGTGGCGATCGAGCAAGCCCGATTAAATGCTGAATTAAATGACTTGAGAAATGTCGATTTCCAGGTGGGAACTGTAGAGAATTTACTGCCTACTTTGGGATTGACACCGGATATTGTGTTGCTAGATCCGCCGCGTAAAGGGTGCGATCGCACGGTGTTGGAAACAATCAAGGAAATCAAGCCAAATCGGATTGTTTATGTTAGCTGTAAACCAGCTACTTTGGCTCGCGACTTGAAGATTTTGTGCGATAATGGGGATTATAAGTTAGCGCGGGTGCAGCCTGCGGATTTCTTTCCTCAGACTTCTCATGTGGAGTGTGTGGCATTTTTGGTGAAGCTAGATGCTTGATGATTCGGCGATTGAAATCGCGTAAGCGTCAAACTAAGTCTGCCTTAGCAGACTAAACCTTGACTTTCTGTGGGTGCGCACCTTACTGTGGCGATCGTTTTTTGTGCATCAAAGGGCGATCGGCTTGTTTAATTCTTTTCATTTTGGTTGAGTGTTATAATCATATTGATGCTAAGCTCCTGTAGAGATAGATCCAAAAAGCAATGACATCAGCTTTAGTTTATCCTCATATCGAGAAAGTAGCGGGTCAACCCGCACGGTTGCAACGTATACGGCGGGTGAGAGTTGCTCAGATTGTGATGGATTATCTAGCTTACGGTTGGTCAGTGGAGGAAATGTGCCGTCAGCATCCTTATTTGATGCAGTCGGAAGCCCATGCAGCAATGGCTTATTACTTCGACTTTCAAGCAGAAATCGATCGGGAAATTAGGATGGAATGGGAGCAGGTACAACAGGAAAAATCTTTGCTTTCGCCTTCACCATTTTTCGTAAGAATGCGAGCTAAGGGGTTGTTGTAAGTGGCAACTTCTCTGTACATGGATGTTCACATTCCGCAAGCAATTACCGAACAGTTGCGTCGTCGTGGTGTGGATGTTTTGACTGCGATGGAAGATGATGCCACAGAATTTCCGGATGACGAACTTTTGGAACGTGCCACTCAGTTAGGAAGAGTATTGTTTACTCATGATATCCTTTTTAAGGCAATGGCTCAAGATTGGCAGCGTCAGGAAAAACAGTTTGCTGGGTTGATATTTGGACATCAGCTAGGCGGTACGATCGGACAATTTGTTAAGGATTTGGAACTCATTGCTTTAGCTTCGGAACCTGATGAATGGATGAATGCTGTTGAGTATATTCCTTTTTAGGATGCCCTTCAGTTAGATTAGTTTGTATAGGAGGGATCGCACACTATTGCTCCCCTTCATTCAATTCGCTCAAAACTTTTGCCACTGCTGATGCTTGCTCTGGATACAGCCGCGCTAAATATTCACACATTTCATAGGCAGTATCTAAGTAGTATGCACAGGGAATTAACAAGCGTTTAAAATTTACTCTATCACCTGTTTCAGCGAACAATAAGGCAATGTCACATAAGTGCGTGTTACGGTCGCTAAGCATCGCCTCTAATGTTCTTAGAGCCTCCTCACCTTTTCCTGCAATTGCTTGTATTTGAGCAATGCTCTTGAGCGCTTCCAAGCGTTTTTGTTCATCCTCAATTTTTTCTTTAGCTGCAAGGGCAATATCAAGAGTTGTAACTTGTTGTCCTTTTTTGAACTGCTCGCAGGCAACTGCCAAAAATATGCTTATTTTCTGCTCTCCATCTTCAATATCTTTGCTAATTTTAATAGCAGTGGAAAATTCGCCTACTTCTGCATATCCTATGGCTATTATAGAGAAATCTTGATCGCGTTCCCGTTGTTCTTTTGTTTTTGCCGCTTCAAGAAGGTCGGCAAAGGTGGCTAAGGCTGCTTGGGTTTCTCCTATAGTTGATCGTGCCACTGCTATAATAGTCAAAAGCTCAACCTTGTTTGCCAAATTTCGATAGATAGAATCTGCATTTTTATAGTATTCATCAGCTTTATTCAGAACTATCTTGTATTTCTCTATTTGCTGTGGCTTTGCCTCTATCTGCAACTGTACTATACTTATGAGTGCATTAACGTGATAGTATGGCATACGGATTGTTTTCAAAGTTCTCAGAGCAACGTCAAACTCTCCTAACCTTGCCTGTGCTTGTGCTACGAATCCCAAACTTTTCGACCGTTCGTATTGTTGGTTGTCACTAATCTGTTGTGCAATTTCATAAGCGCGATCGCAGATAATTTTTGCTTCTTGTATTTTTTCTGCTTCCATGAGTATTTGTACTAATATTCCTGCTAGTACATTTGCTGCTTCAATCGGATTATCCATACTTTGTGCGATTTCGCAGGCAATACTAGCGGTAGTCACTCCTACTTCTTTTTGAGCATTTTTTACCTGTACTTCTGCTACTCTTGCTAGGGCTAATAACCTGATAAAGGAGATTGAAGCTTCAGGGGTTTTTTTAATTTTAAGGACATTAGCAAAAGTAGCTCGTGCTGCTTCAGTTAGTCCAGTTTGTACCTGTATCTCTGCTATTACTCCTAGAGTTTTCGCTCGCATTGATGGAATATGTATTTGTGTAGCTATCTCCAATGCAGTAGTGAAATCTTCTACTTTTGCGTATACCTCTGCTATTGCTGATAAAACTTCATCCTTCCACTCTTTACCGCCAACCTTGTCCTTGATTTTCAGTAGGGCGGGAAAATTTTTCACTTTGCCTTGTATCCTTACTATTCCCACCAAAGCCTCCATTTGTTCTCGGTTACTCTCAATCTGTTCAGCAATTTCAAGTGCATCATCAGTAAATGGGCTTGCCTCAGCTTTGGCTATTGCAATTCCACAAAAAGCCTTTGCCCTATAGGTTAGCCAATCAATCCGCCTTGCCGTTTCAAACGCACCAGGAAAATTTCTTGCCTCAGCTTGCGATATTGCAATTTCCAACCAAGCCTCCGATTGATAATGCTTAATCTCAATTTCTTCAACAATCTCTAGTGCGGTAGTAAATTCTCTTACTTTGGCTTGCTCTATTGCTATTCTCATTAAGGCGTATGCTTGTCTGTTTAAAAAGTCAATTTTTTTAGCATTTTCGCGGGCATCCTCAAACTCTCTTACTTCAGTTTGTGCTATTACAATTTTTTGTAAAACATCAGTTTGCTTCTCTTTGTCTGTAATACCATTTGCTATTTCTAAATTTCTTGTAAAAATGTCTTTAATCTTGTCTTTATTTCCTATTTTAAACCACACTTTAGTTAGACGTATACTTATAAAAACTTGGTCAACTTCTGGTTTAGATTCAATTTTTTGTAGTGTGGCGATCGCTTCTTCAACCATTCCTACCTCTGCCTGAACATTTGCTAGATCAACCAACGTATTTACTTGATAGAATGGGTTGTCTATCTTATTATCTGCTGTTTCAATAGCTTCAGTCAAAGTGGCTTGTGCTGATGCCCTGTCGCCAACTTCTATTTGGGCTTTTGCTATGTCCTCTATCAATATTTCCCACCATGAGTTTGAAACAAGTGTTTTTACAATCTCAAGAGCGTTGGTAAAGGTAGCAGAATATTCTATATCTCCTTTCTGCGCCTGCGCTTTTGCTATATTTATTAGATGTAATACTTGCGTTGACTCCGGTCTAATACTCTCCACAGTTTTCAGGGCAGCAATAAAGTTACCAGAATTCCTAAGATGCGCGCACAAAATACAGCGGTAGCGATCATCTAAAAGGTTTTGCTCTAAAGAAGTACAGATATCCTCACTCACTTCAAAAACCTGGGCGAGTAGGTAAGTAGCATATTCGCTGTGCCACTCTATAGCCTGATTGGTTGATAAACGAGGTAATTCCTGCTGCTGCAATCGCTTCAGTGTTTCCTCTGCGTCCTCAAATCTGCCTGTATCTTTCAACTCCCACGCCAGCAATAAATACCACAATATACGCCGCTCAATTTCATATAAATCTGTCAGTCTCCAAGCCCGTTGTAAATAGCCTTTCCGCAGTGCATCCAGTGGTGAATCTTGCGCTGTTGTCTGCACCAGCCGCCGTGCGTGTACGAGCATAAACTCTGCCATTCCAGTCACATTATCTGTTTCAGCAGCACCTAGCAATGCAGTCTGCACCGTCTTCAGGGATAAATTAGGCTCATCGGGTAAGTGTTTTTGTTGAGTAGCGACAAAGGTTTTATTACGTGCTAACTCATACAACTCATCCCACTTCTTTGTCTGGCTTAAATGTTCTGCATAATGCCGCAACGCATAATGGCTCTGATATTCCTCCCACTGGGCGCAATATTGAATCAGTTTTTTCTGAGATTTTTTGGTATTCGCTTTGATTTCAGGCAGGATAGCAAATTGTTCGGCTAACGTCGAATGAGCAAAAGAGTATACGAGACAGTCCTCTAACCGACGAATTTTGAACCATCGACTCACCCGCCACGGCAGTCCAACTGGACTTTCTTCCATGAGTTCTACTAAATCGTCGGAAGATAGCTCTCCTTTGGCAATAGTCAGAAAATAGAATATCTTTCGCAGCTCTGGGCGAGAATGCCAATCTTTTAATCGATCTAAAGCTTGGTACTGCTGATGAATGTACTCAGGAAAACCTTTGGGTGTTGCTTCAAGTGTTTTACGGATTGCACTTTCCTCACCCTGTTGTGCTACTTCTACCAACTCATCGATCAAGTATTTGAGGAAGAGTGGTATTCCTTCTGTACGATCGCACACCTGCGCCACAAAACTTTCGTCCTGTGCCAAACTTGCTAACTCACACTTACCCGTTTCTCGTAACCAGTCTGCGATCGCTTCTTTTGTCAAGTGATTGAGCCAGATCGGTTCCTCATTATTTGTCCAACCGGACAAGTAATTTTGCTCTTCCTCTTCAAACTTTCTCGCTGAGGCAATTACAAATACATTCGGTGGCAAAGGAGTAGGAAAAGGTGGCGAGAAAAGACCTTCGGCTTCATCTAAGCCATCTATGATAATCACTAAAGGTTTGCTTGCCCAGGCTTTAACCATGTCATAAAGATCCTGCCGCAACTGATTTTCATCATAGGGCAACGCTTTACTCGATTCGCAGTAATTGTAAATTTGTTGGAGCAAATTACGATAGGCATTAGCGACAGAACAGGTAATTTCATCGCGCTGGCGGAAGAAGTGACAGGCAATAAAATAATCGTTTCCCTGCCGTGATTTTACCCAGTTTGCTAGCAGTGCTGTTTTACCAAATCCAGCACGAGCGGTAATCGTCAGATATCTTTTATCAGTTTGGGTAAGAAACTTATCTAATTTTGACATAACATCCTCGCGCCCAACAAATAGCTGGGTGTATTCCTCGACGAGTGCCAAGGTGCGATCGCTCACTTCCGAGCCTCTACAAGATTGCGTCTCAGTCTCAATAGACTTTTTGCGATCGGACTGTGGTGGATCTTCTTTAATCTCTTCCCAATTCAGTCCTAAGACTTTGCAGTAAGCCTTAAATGCTTTTGTGTTTATAGGTTTTTTATATAAAAAGCTATTCCAAGTTCCATAGGAAATTCCCTTTGCTGTTAATTCTCCACATTGGATGTCCGATTCAATTTTTGTATAATTCGTAACTTGATAAGCATAAAATATTTTATCGAGAGAATTTTTTGTAAAAAGCTGTGAGCTTTTTAGTTTTTGGCGATCTAATGGTTTCTCGCCCGTCCAGTTTTTTTCACCAAGGTATGGCAGCACGAGCAAGAGACTCGCTGCTGGAATAGCTTCACTAAGCCCCCCTTTATTCCATCCCTTGTAACTTAAGGCGGTGTCAATTTTTGTTTTTCCTTCTTCAGAAGCTTTGAGTGTCGGAGCCATACACATAATTTATAAGATGTCAAGATCAATTTTAGATCATCTGAGCTCCGATCTAAATGCGATCGTGCGAAACCTTTGCTAACTCACGATTATGGATGTGTGAGAAGCACGTTGGCCAACGAACTTCTCCTTTGTTCAAAAAACCACAGAGGAGAAATCAAATGAGCGAAATTACTGGCTACATCAAGCGGATTGAACAGCTATCAGGTAGCTTGTCAGGTATCCCAGAAGATCATTGGTGCGTCCTTTCCGAATCAAGTCACCTGCTCATTCATGTACAATCAGTGCTAAAAATGCCTGTAGGTGAAACCGACTTGCTGGACGGGAGTGTGGGACGGTGTTGGTCTGAATACCGCAAAAACAAGCCTTGGGCCACCCATGATGCGGGAAAATGCACGTACAAATTCCCGGATGGGCGCCCCTGCAACCCCAAAACTTATCACTTTGACGAGCTCGGAAAATATCGCAAATGGGAAAAGACTATCTATATCCCGACAATCATGCCAGATTACTTAAAGCGGAAGTACGGCAAGATTAAAAATTAGAGTGCTACATGATGGGTGGGCAAGGTTGTTTTAGTCAAATGCGATCGCCCTTTTTGTCCGAAAGTGCGATCGCCTTACAATCATGTCAAATATATTCAATCCTCCCGATCATTTCTTCAGGCGCATAGACTTCATAGATTAAAATCAGACTACGGATAATCTCGCCCACAGAACGAGAATTAGGAGGACAATAGACAATGCCCGGATAATCGGTGGTATCGCTTGCCATAATTAAAAAATCGTCATCGTGAGTTACTATCACGCGCTGCTGTTCGCGAATAAATGCCAGGTGTGACTCATCGCTTTTTGTACGCAATCCTGCATCAACTGTTGTCGTCACATCTATTCCGTAACGACGCAAACCGCGCGCAATGTTAGAGTCAATATGTTCGTCTAAATGAAAACGAATTTGCTCACTCACCTCTAATTGCCCTCAGTTTTTCTTGTAACGGAGATGGTGGACTATTGCGTTTTAATTCTTCCACAATGGCTCGACTTTCAGCAGTGCGACGATCGATTTCTTCTCTACGATCGTAATAGTAGGTCATTGCAGCATGAACTGAAGCAAGTGGTAAGTCATACTTGCCAGCGATTTCTTCTATAGAAATTCCCATTTTCAGATACATTTCAGCAATGTGCGCTACAGCAATTCGATGGCCTGCAATACACGGCTTACCACCAAGCACCCCTGGCGTAATTTCAATATGTTCTGTGATGATTGATTCCTTAAACATTTTAGTTAAAGGCTATTAATTGGTAATTTTTAAGCTCTTTAATATTAACACAAATAGTCCCAGTTACAGGAAATTGTTGGGTGCTTTAGACATTAATTCTTTCGCTTTTAACAGATTTGAAGGATCTGACGCACCGGCGCGAACAGAAAGTCGATCGCCCTTACCACCAACTAGATCCAAACTAGATCCAGTACGTGCGGAATCGCCAGCAGCCCAGAAGTATAGAATAGAGGTTGGGGAATCGGCACACCGATCGCCCGATCGCCAGCAATTTGTTACCCTAAAAGTAGAATCATCCCTCCCTCAACTGCATCCCATGAACAATGCTTCTCCCCTGATTCAAACCATCACACCCGAACGCTGGGCCGGCTTTAGCATGGACTTTATCGGGGCGGGTTACACAGGTTTGTTGGTCAAAAACGGCCGCGCTGTGCGTACCCTGAAAGCGGGACGGCATTTTAGCTTTGCCCTTCCCCTGCTAGAACAGTGTCAAATTGTTCTCGTAGACACCAAACTCCGCAACTTGGACGTGCAATCCCACGGGGATTTCTTGTCTAAAGATAGATTTTTAATTGATGCGACTCTGACGGTTATTTATCAAGTTATAGATCCGAAACGGGTAGCTTTGGAATTGTCCGATCCGATCGCCGCTTTGGCTAGTGCTGTTAAAGATTGCATGGGATTGGCGATCGGGCAAATTCCTCTGCAACAGCTTATCAGCCAAGGACGGCTGTTGTTGCGCCAAAATTTGCTCGATCGCGTCCAAGACTTTTATACTCTCGGTTTTAACTTAGAAGACGTGCGAATTGGCGATGTCAGCTTCCCCGAAACCAACGGAGTGATTCGCCAAGTTGAGGGAATGAGTGCCCGACAAGAAGCAGAAAATTCCGCCGCCCTACAAATGAGAATTGCCGAAGCAGGGCGACCAATTCAGCCTCAAGCCCCCATCCAGCAGTTAAACTTAATCTCAGGTCATTCTCCGGCGAGTCTTCCAGCTTCTGAAACAGCAGCAGGATTCGATCGCGATTTAAGACAACTGACAGAACAACTTGCTCAAAACAGTCTCCCACCAGCCCTGAATCGCCCGCAACTTGCACCGACGATATTGGCAAGTAGCGATCGCAAAAACACTGCACATTTAATCTACAAGTTTTCTGGAGAGGCGATCGGTTTAACGGCCAATCCTTTTACAATTGGGCGCGAACCGACCAACACTTTAGTATTACAAGATCCGCAAAGTTCGCGCTACCACGCTCAAATCCGCCGGGCCACTGACGAAGTTGGCAAACAGCGATATCAACTTGTCGATTGCGGTAGTTCCAATGGTACTTTTGTCGGAGGACAGAGGCTGGCTGCTAACGAGCCTTTTTGGTTGGCGAATGGTTGTGAAATTGCGATCGGCGACCAAAAATGGGTGTTTCAAGAGGGGTGAAAAGTGCCCTTTTTGCGATTGAACTTAACGCTCTGTCCAAACTCGGACTACGGGTATTTTATAATACTAAAATTGTTTTTGTGTACTTAGGTTGATTGTCGGGCGATCGGTGCAGATAGTCGCTGTCAAAATCGGATGCTGATACCTATATCGAAAGTGCTATGAGGCTGTAATCTAGTGATGTTAAGGGTTTCTGGAAATTAACTACAGAATGAATGTTCCTTTTGACTGACTTTTGGACATGAAAATGTTAGTAATTGGGGCGATTGACCGCATCATAATTGTCAGATAATGTAGGTGTTAAATTATACTAAAAAACTGTTCCCTCCAGAACAGTTTTGTTTCTTCAAAAAGGGCAACCCCTAACTAAAGATATGTTAAATTCTGAGCATAAAGATATCAGCAAATCACCAGATAGACCGCATCCACAACGTCAAAATTAAGGTGTTATTTTAGGTTCTTCCTTACTTGGTATGCCAAACTAATAATTAAAATGCCAAGTAAGCAAACATCTATTTTTGTAGTTTTCAAAATTTCTAAAGCCATATGCAGAACGTTTTATCAACTTAAGCT
>CASBQF010000201.1 GCA_949127775.1 Oscillatoriales cyanobacterium PMM_0080 | reverse complement strand
CAGAAAATCATTGCCCGCCCCGCCATTCAGGATGTCTTTGCCATCATCACCAAACAGGATGTCATTGCCATCCAATCCCGACAGGAAGTCATCGCCACCCAAACCATCGAGGTAATTAGCGCTGGTATTCCCTGTCAGAGAATCATTACCGCTGCTACCGAAAATATCTTCAATGCTAATCAGACTATCAGTTCCTTCTCCCGTTGCGGTCCCAGTTGTCAGATTAGCAACTACCGGGCCAATTGCACCCCTGTAGGAAACCAAGTCAACACCTTCTCCACCGTCAACTGTGTCATTCCCCGCTCCGCCAGACAATAAATCGTCGCCCAATCCACCTCCGAGGAAGTCATTGCCATCACCTCCAAACAAAAAGTCATCCCCAGCCAATCCCGACAGAGAGTCATCGCCAGCCAAACCATCGAGGTAATTAGAGCTAGTATTTCCTGTCAGAGAGTCTTTGCCACTGCCGCCTTGAATGCCTTCAATACCGATGAGAGTGTCGGTTCCCTCTCCGGTTGCTATTCCTGTTACCAGATTTACCAGCACCGGAGTTGTCGCTCCCGCATAGGAAACAAAGTCAAAACCGTCTCCGCCGTCCATCAAATCGCTGCCAGAGCCTCCAAATAGGACATCAATGCCGAGTCCCCCTTTGAGAGTGTCATCGCTATCGCCGCCGAAAAGCAAGTCGCTACCATCTCCACCATCGATCGAGTCTTTGCCAAAACCGCCAATTATTACATCGTCGCCCAATCCGCCTAGAAGCGTACTAGATTTGTTGCCACCAGTGAGAGTCTCAGCGCTGATGAGAGTGTCATCTCCGGCATCTCCAAGCATCAGGTCGTTACCGCCTATACTGCCAACAAAATCGTTGCCTTCACCGCCGCCCAGAGTCGAATTTCCGAGCCCATCAATCAGGGTATCATCGCCAACTCCGCCTAGCAGGGAGTTGTTACCCCCATCGTCAAAAAGCAGGTCTTTACCTCCCAGGCCGACGAGGGTATCATTTCCTGTAGCTCCGAATATGGTGTCATTGTTCGCAGTTCCTGTGAGTAAAGTGTCATTGTTATTGAGCGCAAAGATAAATGCCATAACTAAATCTCCTGATGTTATGTTTTTTCGGGCTTTCTACGTGAAAACTCGTAGCTAACATCATTGAATAATTATTTTTCAAAGTCAATTCATAAAAGTCATAAGTTGAAAGTCATAAAGTCATAAGTTGAAAGTCATAAAAGTCATAAGTTGAAAGTCATAAAAGTCATATTGTTAGAACTTATAGCCTTTCTCTGAAAGATGAGGTATGTCTGGTAATTGGTAATTGGTAATTGGTAATCTTCCCCCGAGCGGAGTCGAGGTGTGGTAATTGGTAATTGCTTGTGCCTATAGAACCCATTTGACATCTTTGAGTTTTTGGGTTGGGTGACGATAAATATAGAGAGAAACCCGGTTTCTGAGATTTACGCTGCGTGGCGAGAAACCGGGTTTCTACGAGTTTTTGGGTTGGGTGACGATAAATATAGAGAGAAACCCGGTTTCTGAGATTTACGCAAAATAGAAAAAGATTAACAGTTTTGCACTGCGGCAGTTTTTATGCCAATGGCAGATGCCGAATCGCCGATCCCTTCCTTAAAGACCCTTTAAGATATAGAGAACAAGATCAATTTAAAACCGCAATGACATCAACCCTACTCAAAGCCTCCGCCCGATCGCCCCTGAACGCCCCAACAGTCCGCCATTTCCCCAACGGACTCACAGTGATCGCCGAACACCTGCCGGTTGATGCCGTGAACCTCAGCGTGTGGATGAACCTCGGTTCAGCCGTCGAATCCGACGAAATCAACGGTATGGCGCACTTTTTAGAACACATGATTTTTAAGGGAACTCCCAGCATCAAGAGTGGAGAATTTGAGCGGGCGATCGAACAACGCGGCGCTGTCACCAATGCAGCCACCAGCCAAGATTACACGAACTATTACATCACCACAGCCCCCAAGGATTTTGCCGAACTAGCTCCCCTGCAAGTCGATGTGTTGCTGAATGCGAGTATTCCTGACGACGCGTTCGATCGCGAACGACTGGTAGTATTGGAAGAAATTAGACGATCGGAAGACAATCCCCGCCGTCGCACCTATCAACGATCGATGCAATTAGCCTTTGAAGTTCTGCCCTACAATCGACCCGTACTCGGCCCGACTTCCGTCATCGAACAGTTGAAAGCCCAACAAATGCGGGATTTCCACAGCAGCAGATATCAGCCTGGGGCGATGACAGCCGTTGCTGTAGGTAATTTGCCAGTCGATCGACTAATTGAAATTGTCGCAGACAGTTTTGCCGCAAAAAGCACAGCACGAAACGGCAACATAAATCTGCCCTCAACAGATAGCATTCACCCGCAATTTCAAAGCCCAACCTACGGCCAAGAATTGCCATTTACCGAAACAATCCGCCGCGAATTTGTAGACTCAGCCCTTCAGGAAGCCCGACTGATCTTGATGTGGCGAGTCCCCGGTTTCGTGGAAATGTCCGAAACCTATGCCCTCGACGTTTTGGCGACAATCTTGGGCCACGGGCGCACAACTCGCTTGGTTCAGGACTTACGCGAAGATCAAGGGCTAGTTTCGTCAATTTCCGTCAGCAACATGACTCAGCGACTCGGCGGCGTATTCTCGATTTCGGCTCAACTAGCGACAGAAAATATTGAAGCAGTGGAAGCAGCCATCGTCGGACACATCCGCACTCTCCAAACCGAATTGGTGACAGATGCCGAAATTTCCCGCATCCGCACCCAAGTAGCAAATCGGTTTGTGTTTGCTAACGAAACTCCCAGCGATCGAGCAAGTCTTTACGGTTACTATCAATCGATGGTAGGAGATATCGCTCCCGCACTCAACTATGCCGCTTCCATCCAAGCTTTGACTGCCCAGGATCTCCGGGAAGCCGCAGTCAAATATCTGTCTCCAGATGCGATCGGTGTTGTGGTAATTCGCCCGACTGCTGAGTAAACCCAAGTCTGACTCGTTTGCTAAAATCTCGATCGACCTTAAGAAGAGAAAGTTTTGTATCGAATCATGAATACAAAACCTTTCAGGTAAGGTCGATCGGCAAAATTAACGTAATTTTATGAGAGGATAAATGGGAATTATTGACGATCGACCAATTGAATCTAGGGAAACCGGATTTATCGGCGATCGTCATTCTCCAATCTAAAATCAATTGATATGGGTGGCAAATATGAGATTACAAAATTTTCTAAAGTCAAAAATTAGATACGATTCTAAGGCGATCGCGGCTGACGACGACCTCAGCCGCCAAATTCAAAGCCGCCTCATTGACCTAGGTTTACTGAAACCTCCAGTAGACGGAGTGTTTGGGCCTCTGTCTACCGCCGCCCTCCACAGATTTCAAACCCTGATGAAGTGTGGCGAACCAGGTTTTTTGGGAGCAGTCACAGCCGAAAAGCTGATCGAAGCCAAACCGGGCGACATTCCGACACCTCGCCCGATCCTGAAAATCCTCAAAGACACCATTTTTAAATCAAAACCGCTGGCGTCTTCTCAACTTCAGGAAGCCGAAAAACAAGTAATCCCAGCGGGAAAACAGTTTGAACTCTTAGCTTTTGCTCCGATTCGCGGCCACATTAGAGTTGCTTTGCGCAACGAGTCTTTCAAAGGTTCAGGGATTTGGTATGTTTTCGGAGGACACGCTCAAGTTACTCTAGATGGCGTTTTGCTTTATCCCAAACCGAATCCGCCCACTGTCAGACTTGGCATTCCTTATCGATCGCAAATGGATAACTTGAACAATCCTACAGGTGCTTGCAATGTAACTTCAATAGCAATGTGTTTGGACTTTTTGAGAATTCCCCGGCGCAGAAGAACCGGACAATTTGAGGACGAACTCTACGAATATGCGATCGCCAAAGGTTACAGTCGTTGGGATCCGTACGATTTAGCAAAGATTGTTAGAGATTACGGCGCCCAAGATTTCTATACCGAGAATGCAACTATTGATGACGTTCAAGATTGGTTAGCCAGCGGAAATCCGGCTGTAATTCACGGATATTTCACATCTTTCGGTCACATTATAGTTGCCGCAGGCTACGACAGCGAAGGATTCTTCGTTCACGATCCCTATGGCGAGTGGTTCCCAACTGGCTACGACACAACTGTCAGCGGTGCATACTTGCACTATTCCTATCGCTTAATCCGCAACGTCTGTATGGCTGACGGGAATTTTTGGGTGCATTTTATCTCCAAATAATTGGGCATTTGGGAATTGGGAATTGGGAATTGGTAATTAATTATTAGTTATTCACACTACTAAATAACCAATAACATCAAATCTGATAGCCTCAGAATTACCGCTCTCTCTCTTCTCTTTCTCTGTGTTCTCTGTGTTCTCTGCGGTTAAATTCTTCTGATGCAATTTAGAATTGATCTAACAATAGTGAACAGCAAATAGTCAATCGAAATAATCGATTGCGCTTGCGAGGAGGAGACGGCAATGCCGTTTCCCTACAATTAATTAGGGTAGGGAAACGGCACTGCCGTCTCCTAAATTTCAGTAACTAACTATTAATTTTCATGCTCAAATCCAGCCAAGTCGATCGCGTAATTGGAGCGCTAGTTGAAATATAATCAACTCCAGTTTCCGCCACACTCCGAATAGTTTCCAAAGTCACATTCCCAGAAGCTTCAATTTTCACCCGATCGCTCTTTTGCCGAATTATTGCCACAGCCTGCCGCATCAGATCGAAGGACATATTATCCAACATGATGATATCCGCCTTGTGCTGAAGAGCTGTCTCTACCTCAGCCAGAGTTTCCGTTTCAACTTCGATTGTCAGCGGATAGGGGATAGAATTTCGAATTAGGGCGATCGCCTCACCAATTCCGCCAGCCGCCGCGATATGATTATCTTTAATCATCACCGCGTCGTCTAATCCCATGCGGTGATTGCAAGCACCGCCGACTTGAGTCGCGTATTTTTCCAACAATCTCAATCCGGGCGTGGTTTTACGAGTATCGACTAATTGCACAGGTAAATCGGCAATTTTGTCAACATATTTGCGAGTTAAAGTAGCAATTCCGCTCAAACGCATTGCCAAGTTTAATGCAACTCTTTCGCCAGTTAACAGCGCATCGAAATTGCCCGAAATCTCGGCAATTACTTCTCCCTTTTCGCACAATTTCCCTTCCGGTACTTGGGCGATGAAACTGAGGCTGCTGTCTAAAAGTTTAAAAGTGCGATGCGCGATCGGCAATCCAGCAACGACTCCCGCCTCCTTGACAATCCATTTAGCAGTACCTGGGACGCTGTTTGCGGGGAATAAGGCCGATGTTGTGCGATCGCCCCTACCGATATCTTCTAGCAGCCAGTTGTGCAATAGCGAGTCTAAAACTATCCAAGGCGGTAATATTGCTGGCATTTTTTCTTTGTTATTCCTGCTACTAGGAACGATAGTCGATCGGGTAATTTTAGGCAAGTTGCAGAATGATGATGGTGTTAGTGCGATTTTGGGCGGGCTAGATAATCCGCTATTCTGTTGCTGACATTGGGTTTTGGTGCTTTAATGGAGTAGAAGGGCGATCGCGAGTAGAAACAATGATACAGCCAGTCATTTTAGAAAAACTAGCAGAACTCCCTGAGTCTCTTCAGACAGAAGTGCTTCATTATATTGAGTTTTTGCTAGAAAAGCAGGCTAAAAACTCCACCCAAGAACAGGCGACACAGAAGCGTCGAGTTGCCGGAACAATGAAAGGAATGTTTGTTCTACCGTTGCCTGATGACTTTGATGAGCCGCTTGAGGATATGAAGGAATACATGGTTAACCGATACGCCCAAGAGGCTCCTCAAACCGAAAAAGCTGCCAAGCGAGGCGGACTGGGAATTTGGAAAGATAAAATCTCGATGTCTGATGATTTTGATGAACCTCTCGAAGATTTAAAGGATTATATGTAAACATGAATATTCTACTGGATACCCATAGTGGCTGCGACGAGCATTCTGTTGACAACGTTGGGTATTGGTGCTTTGATGGAATGGATGGGTTTACCTTAGTATCAAAAAGAGTTTGAGCTTCTTAAGGCAGTTCATCTGACTCATATAGACTTAACTAATTGCCGTGAATATCACATCAGGTATGGATAATAGTGAGCTACAGAAAAGGCACTTTGCTGCTCTTAAACAGAAATATCAAGTAAGTCAGTATAATAGTGGTGTATCTGATAATTTCCTATATCTGATACTGAGAAAAGCCGACCTGGGCCTTCAGGTCACAAACCTAGAGTTTCAATGGCTAACAGAGAATCGCCTTGTCGGAACCGTTGAAATCATTTCTTTACAGGAATACCAAGCAGAAGATAAGAAGAGGCTAGAAGCTGAATTTCTGCAACTACGAACTAAGTACCATATTCCACAACAGTTAGAGCTTCCAATCTCCAGCCCCATCTATTCAATACTTGGAAAATTAGATGCTGGGTATAGCTTGACAGATTCAGAACTTCAACTGCTAAATAATCATGGTCTTGTAGACACAATAACGTTGATTCAGGATATCCTGTATTTTTCACAACTAAAAGTTAGCTATAAAGCGACTAATAATCTCAACCACTTTCCTGAAGAGCCTCTATATTCAATTCTGAAAAAGCTTGACGTGAAGGAGCAATTATCTGACTCCGATGGTGATTGGCTTCTAGATCATGATTTTGAAGAAACGCTGGAAATTCATTGGCAGCAAGAGGGTGAAAGGAAAGCTGAACTTGAATTCTCAGAACTCAAGTCTAAATATCAGATTGATTCTTACCCAGATACTTCTATTTCTAGTCCACTATATTCTATTTTACTAAAATTAAACTCAGAATTAGAACTAGAGGCTAGTGAATGTGAATGGTTGAAGCAGAAAAACTTGAGCGAGTTAATTGTAATCGATCGAGAGCGTAAAGACAGAAGATTTTTTTCCGAACTTAAAAATAAATATAAAGCCACTCAATATCAAAGCTCTGATCCAGACAGTCGTTTATTTTTTATTCTGACAATTTTGGAAATTAGTGAATCAAAAACTTCAAATCCTTCTGGGGAAGCGAAAGTATTGATTGACTCCGAAAAAGATATTCGTTGGTTGTCAGAACAAGGACTTGTTGAAACAGTAGATATTGCAAAACAGATCCACTTCAAGGTCTTAAAAAACAAATATCAGATTGTGGGTCAATTAGCGCTAGACCCATTTTATGAGATTATGCTCAAACTTGAGCGAGACGAACGGCTAGACCCAAAACAAGTCATTCAATTAATGGAAGAACGTCGTCTTGCTCGACATGGAAAGATAGCGATAGCATACTACAGATTAGAAGCAATATTTTACGAAAAAGAACATCAACGAACTGGAAACAAATGGAACTTACCCAGTGCAAGTAGTAACTGGCGTAAGGCAGATGAGCCGGAAAAAGCTCTAAAAGTCACAGAAAATGTGAACTGGAGCCAAGTAAAAGAATGTGAGCTGAAATCAGCTCTATGGGTAACTAGAGGTGCAGCTTTTCGGGATCTTAATCAACTAGATGAAGCGGAAAATTGTGCAACGCAAGCCAAAGAATGTCACCCTGATAGTCATCAACCCTATACCCTGATGGGAGCAATTTGTTATGACCGACGTGAATATGCAGATGGTGATAATTGGTTTGAACTGGCCGCAGAACGTGGGGCTGACGATACCGATGACGAAATTGAAAGAATTGTCAGAATGACAAAAGACAAGGATAAACGTAGAGAAGTTGCAGAGTATCTTCTCAGTAAAGATTCAAATCGCTATAAATGGGCAAATTCGTATCTAAAATAGAAAAAACTATGGAAGCATCGAAAACGTCTGCCTGTACCAGTATCCTGACGGCTCATATAGGTGCAAAGGAAAAGCCAAGACGATCGCCCACTATTGACTGCTAAAATAAGTGCGATCGCTTGTGATGATTGTGTTAAAATATGGTTCTAGCACCCCGCAATTCTAGCTTATTTGAAAACAGTCATTGAAACATCACATAACCATCATGCAAACCAAAACGATCGCAATTCGCGTTAATGCTGAAGTTGCTAAAATATTTGAGGCTGCTTCTGAAGAACAGCGTCGTAAATTGGAGGCATTACTTAGCCTGAAACTTAGTGATGCAATTCGACACAAAAGACCGCTAGAGGAGGTAATGACTGAGATTAGTCGGAATGCTCAAGCGCGAGGATTGACCCCAGAAATTTTGGATTCAATTCTTTTTGAGGAGTGAGATGTGCTAGGTTTTTGATACAAATGCAATTGTCAGTGGGATTCCGATCGCACTTAAAGAAAAAAACTCATATCAACTTGGAAAAAATCCGCTAATTTCCGGGCTTCATCTATTTCGATCGCCCTTCCACTAACAAAAACTTTCTCAACCTCTGTTTCAGTTCCCAAAACAGGAATCAGATCGGATTTGTCCAAATCTCTCGCATCCATTAAATGTTGCAACATTGAAACAGCATTACTGGTGGGAATTGGATAATTTTCAGCTTCAAATTTTTCAATCAGCGTTATCAAAAGCTCCAGAAATAGCTCTTCCTCCAGCGATCGCATAGGGCCGTGTTCCAGTTCGCAAGCGAGAGCGATCGCAGCCTCGTTTTCTGCTTCATTTGCGATCGGTTTGGGTTGATACCGAACAAGTAAATCTGTATAAGATTTTGCATCAAAAGTACGGATCATTTTTCCACATCAATTTCGGAATCATAACTAATCTTCGTAAATTTTACCTCTTATTCTTCAGTCCGCGGAGGCGGACTTCGTTTGTGTAGAAGCGGTTTCAACCGCCGAATGCCCTAAGCCCCAAAAAACTAAGGCCCTTTTCCGTTGTTGCGGGAAAAGAGCTTTAATTTATTATTAACCTGGCACCGAGCTATTTTACCGGGCAGTGACCCGCCGAGTATCTTCGCCATAGCAACGTTTAACAACCGAGTTCGGGATGGATCGGAGTGGTTCCATTACATCATAAGCACCAGGAAAGCTTTAAAAACTTTGAATCCTGTGTCTGCGTTAAGTCGGATGCGCTGCATCTTTTTCGCTCGACCTAATTAAGTTACCAAGCTTTCCCCAGTTTGTCAACCCCTTTGTCAAAAGTTTTTTTAAGGTCGTTATCCATCAGAATCTAGAAACCGGGTTTTTATGAAAATATTTCGTTACAGCCCACAGATTCGGAAAAAACCCGGTTTCTGGGAGTCGCAGCCCATCAGCCCGATCACAAATCCAAAAACGCCGCATCCACACCCTGCTCTCTGCGAATCTTGCCATCCTTTACAAACCACGCCACAACCTGCTTAACTGTTAATTGCTCGATCGCACTTTCAGCTTCCACAGCAATTTGCCTCAAAGGTCGCAAAGACGCAACAACCAAATTCGTAAAAAAGTTCTCAAAACTAGCATCAACTTGAATTGACTGCCGAATACTCTCATCATTCTTAATCCAATCCATCACCTGCTGATTGCTCACCTCAGCCACCGGCAAACCAGTCTCCCCAGCAATTTGCTTCAACACCCTCAAAGCATAAATAGCCAGCCGCGCCGAAAACTTCTCCTTCGACGACAGCAACGCCATATCAACTTCAGCGCACTCTTCCGGCTTTAAAAAATCAGCTAATGGTTCCATAGTTATTAGTTACTTGTTATTGGTTATTTGTTACTTGTTACTTGTTATTTGTTATTGCTAATCCGTGACATCCGTGACATCCGTTAAATCCGTTACAAAATCCGCTGCCAAATCTTCATCCGTGACATCCGTTAAATCCGCTACAAAATCCGCTGCCAAATCTTCATCCGTGACATCCGTTAAATCCGCTACAAAATCCGTTGCCGAACCGACATCCGTTAAATCCGCTACAAAATCCGTTGCCAAATCTTCATCCGTTAAATCCGCTACAAAATCCGCTGCCGAACTTCCTTCCTCGCAATAATCAAATAACCGCAGCGCTGCTCCCCATCAATAATCCAGTGAGTCCGCTCCACAGTACAATCCGGCAAAACCGCAGCAAACATTTCCAACTCATTGCCGCACACGCTCGGAAAAGTTTCAGCAACATTAGAAATCGCGCAGTTGTGTTCCATCAACACAAATCGATCGCACATTTCCACATCTACAGATTCTACAGGATAACACTCAGCCATATAACCTTCAGCCCTGCGGAGTTCCCCCAACTTAGTCACCCGTTCTTCCAACGAACCAGAACCCACCAGCCTGCGGTAATCCGTCGCCTTGCGCTGCCACTGTTTTCGCAGGATACTAATAACTTGCTCACGGCCGACGGTTTCCGCCAACGTATCCAGGAAAGACAACGCAAAATCGCCATAACGATTCGGGAAGCGATCGCGCCCCAGACTGGTAAGCTCATAAATGTGTTGTGGTCGCCCCATCCCAGCCTGAACCGACCGATACTGAATTGCCCCCTCCGCCTCCAAATCCTTCAAATGACGGCGAATCGCCTGGGCGCTAATATCCAAAGACTCAGCCAACTCAAGAGCCGTCCCTTGACCTCCCTTGAGCAAAAACTGCAAGATGTCTTGTTTAGTGGAAGTCTGCTGAGTCTGCATCATCTTCACAAAAAAATATTAATTTGACTTTGACAAGATCGCTGTTGTTAATGTAGCTTAAAATAATAGTAAAGCAACAGACTTGTTGTTTAACTTAACCGAGCAGTCCAGCAGAACTCGCTCAAGCCCAGACAGCCAACCAATTTTGGATTTACGATTTTGGATTTTAGATTTACTCCACCCGCTCAGTGTGAAGCTTAGAAATTTTAGATTTACTATTTACGATTTGTTCCGTCCTTAAAAGACAGGGCTTGCACCAAGATTCCCCAATCCAAAATCCAAAATCTAAAATCTAAAATCCCGTTGATTGCCCCGTCTGCCATCTTTGAGAGAATTATCTAGAACACTGAACACACAAAATAATGAGTTCTACCACAGCCCAAACCCTAGTCAACCAGCCCTACAAATACGGTTTCGTCACCGACATCGAGTCAGACACCATCCCCCGCGGCTTGAGCGAAGATGTAGTGCGGCTGATTTCCTCCAAGAAAAACGAACCAGAATTTCTGCTGCAATTTCGCCTCAAAGCATACCGCAAATGGCTGACAATGACCGAGCCTACCTGGCCTCATGTCAACTATCCCGCGATCGACTACCAAAACATTATCTACTACTCTGCACCAAAACAAAAGCCCAAAAAGCTCAACAGTTTGGACGAAGTTGATCCGGCACTATTAGAAACCTTCGAGAAATTAGGAATTCCCCTATCCGAACAAAGACGACTGGGAAATGTCGCCGTCGATGTTGTTTTCGACAGCGTTTCAATTGCCACAACCTTTAGAGAAAAGCTAGCCAAAGACGGCGTTATATTCTGTTCCATCACAGAAGCCGTCAAAGACTATCCCGAACTAATTGAAAAATATCTTGGCACTGTTGTACCAGTCGGCGACAACTTTTTCGCAGCCCTCAACTCCGCCGTATTCACCGACGGTTCCTTCGTTTTCATTCCCAAAGGCGTAAAATGCCCAATGGAATTGTCAACCTATTTCCGCATCAACAACGAAGATTCCGGCCAGTTCGAGCGCACCCTAATTATCGCAGAAGAAAACAGCTCTGTTTCTTACTTGGAAGGATGCACCGCACCAATGTTTGACACCAACCAACTCCACGCCGCCGTCGTGGAATTGGTAACAATGGATAATGCCGACATCAAATATTCCACAGTGCAAAACTGGTACGCCGGTGATGCGAATGGAAAAGGTGGCATTTACAACTTTGTGACAAAGCGTGGTTTGTGTCAAGGAGTAAATTCCAAGATTTCTTGGACGCAGGTAGAAACAGGTTCGGCGATTACTTGGAAATATCCCAGTTGCGTCTTAGTCGGCGACAACTCCGTAGGTGAATTTTACTCAGTAGCGCTGACAAACCACAAACAGCAAGCTGACACCGGAACCAAAATGATCCACGTCGGCAAAAACACTCGCAGCACGATTATTTCCAAGGGAATTTCGGCGGGGAATTCTGCTAACAGCTATCGCGGGTTAGTAAAAATGGGGGCTAGTGCTAAAGGTGCTCGGAATTATTCTCAGTGCGATTCCATGCTGATTGGGGATAATGCTCAAGCGAATACTTTCCCTTATATTCAAGTTCAGAATCATACTGCTAAAGTGGAACACGAAGCTTCAACTTCTAAGATTGGGGAAGAGCAATTGTTCTTCTTCGCCCAGCGCGGGATTTCCGCAGAAAATGCGATTTCAATGATGATTAGCGGTTTCTGCAAAGATGTTTTCAATCAGTTACCGATGGAATTCGCTGCGGAAGCTGACAAGTTGTTAAGTCTGAAACTAGAAGGAAGTGTCGGATAGAAGGTTCGGCAGCGGATTTTGTAGCGGATGTAACGGATGAATAATCGTTACCAGGCTGTGTCTGGTAACGCATACCCAGAGGCTCTGCTTCGCCTTTAGGATTCTTGCACTCAGTCCCAGATTATCTGGAAATTATCTGCGTTTATCTGTGTTTATCTGCCTTGAATCTGCGGTTGACTTATCAATTCCTAGAAACGAGACAAAGACCAAAAAATCAAAGGAGTCTAGAAAAAAAGAGATGATTGTTGAAAATAGTCAAGTAATTCTATCCGTTCGTAATTTAACTGCGAATGTCGAAGATACCCAAATCCTTAAGGGTTTGAATCTAGAAATTAAATCAGGTGAAATCCATGCCATCATGGGCCCAAACGGTTCAGGAAAAAGCACCTTATCCAAAATATTAGCCGGCCATCCCGCTTATACAGTAACAGGTGGAGAAGTTACATTTTTGGGGCAGAATCTCCTGGAATTACCACCAGAAGAACGTTCTTTAGCTGGCGTGTTTCTAGCATTCCAATATCCTTTAGAAATTCCCGGCGTTAGCAATGTGGATTTCCTGCGCGTGGCTTACAATGCTCACCGCAAACATCAAGGCTTAGAAGAATTGGATACTTTTGATTTCCAAGATTTAATCGAGGATAAGCTGGATGTTGTTAAGATGAATCCGGCTTTCTTGAGCCGCAGCGTCAATGAGGGTTTTTCCGGCGGTGAGAAAAAGCGGAATGAGATTTTGCAAATGGCGCTGTTAGAACCAAAGTTGGCTATTTTGGATGAGACTGATTCTGGTTTGGATATCGATGCTCTCAAAATTGTCGCCGGCGGTGTCAATCAGTTGTCTACTGCTGAAAATTGTATGTTGGTGATTACTCACTATCAGCGGTTATTGAATTACATCATTCCTGATTTCATTCATGTCATGGAAGCTGGTAGAATTATCTTAACTGGCCCGAAAGAGTTGGCGCTGGAATTGGAAGAGCGCGGTTATGACTGGGTTGTGGAAGAAGAAGCAGCAGGAGTTGGCGCGCGATGATAAACACTCAGGTTGCTACTAGAGAAATGTTTTTGGCTGGTTTGGTGAATCAGTGCGAAAAGTTGGGTGAAGCTAATCCCAAAAGTTCTGCTTACGGGTTGGATGATTTGCGCGACATTGCGACTCAATACGTGCTTGCTGCGAGTTTTCCGACTGTGAGGGACGAAGAATGGCGGTTTACTGATTTGTCGTCGCTTTTGCAAACCCAGTTTAATGTGCCCCAGAGCAATCAGTCAGCAATTCAACTGTCTGATATCATTATGCCTGTGAAAGACAAGAACGATTTACCTTTAAGATTGGTATTTGTCAACGGTGTTTATGCGCCGGATTTGTCAACGGGAAATTTGCCGGAGTTTTATGTAGGTAATCTATCCAATGTACCGGAAAAATATCAGGCGCGCATCACCGATGTTTTGAGCCAGCACAAACACCAAACTGAAGTATTTACAGCCCTGAATACTGCGGGTTTGGTCGATGCTGCGGTGGTGTTCGTACCTGCTAATATGCCGATCGCACTTCCGATTCATTTACTGTTCCTGACCGCACCAGGCGTATCTGCGACGATGTGTCAGCCACACTGTGTGGTTATAGCAGAGCCTGGAAGCAATGTCACCCTGGTTGAGGATTACGCAACAATCGGCAATGTCGCTGCATTTACAAATGCTGTAACCGATGTTGTTGTCGGCGAAAATGCCACTGTGAATCATGTTCGACTCCAACGGGAAGGTTTGAATGTGGTTCATATCGGCAAAAGTGCGATCGCCCAATCTCGCAACAGCCATTATACTTGTCATGCTATCAGCTTGGGCGGCAAAATATCGCGGCACAATTTAGAAGTATTTCAGCACGGCGAAGCAACTGAAACAACTCTAAATGGTTTAACCGTAGCCTTTGGCGAACAATTGTCTGATACTCATAGCTTGATTAATTTCAATCATCCCCACGGCACAAGCCGCCAATTGCACAAGTGCATTATTGGTAACAAAGCTCGCGCTGTATTTAACGGTAAAGTTTTCGTTCGCAAAGCCGCACAATTGACAGATGCGGGACAGTTGAGCCGGAATTTGTTGCTGTCGCCGAGAGCGCGGGTAGATACTAAACCGCAGTTAGAAATTGTCGCCGACAACGTTAAATGTTCCCACGGTGCAACTGTCAGTCAATTAGAAGATGATGAACTTTTCTACTTGCAAAGTCGCGGTTTAGATTTAGAGAGAAGTCGGTATTTGCTGATTGATGCTTTTGCCGCCGAAATTCTGGATAAACTGCCAATTGTCGGTGTGGCAAAAATGCTTTCTACCTGCATGGCTATCCAAGGATAAAGGAATTAGCCACAGACTGGGGGGTGTTTTCTTGCCTTTGCAATCAAACCCGGAGATCCCCCTAAATCCCCCGGATAGTCGGGGGACTTTGAGAATATTCTTGTCCCCCCCTTGTTAAGGGGGGCTAGGGGGGATCTCCGGGTTCAACAATACGCCCTAGAAGCAAGTTTCACAACAATACTAACTTCTGAAAAATATGACACTTATTCAAGAAAGAACCCTAGCATCAAAAGTTCGCGCCGACTTCCCAATCTTGACCCAAAAAGTCAACTGTAAACCCCTAATTTATCTCGACAACGCAGCTACTTCTCAAAAACCCCTAGCTGTGCTCAACGCTTGGCGCGACTACTACGAACAATACAATGCAAACGTGCACCGCGGCGCTCACACTCTCAGCGCCAAAGCTACTGATGCTTATGAAGGTGCTAGAGACAAAGTTGCGGCATTTATCAATGCAGCATCGCGGCAAGAAATTGTTTACACTCGCAACGCCACGGAAGCAATTAATTTAGTTGCTTATTCTTGGGGTTTGAGCAATCTGCAAGCGGGAGATGAAATCATCTTATCAGTCATGGAACACCACAGCAATCTCGTTCCCTGGCAAATGATTGCTCAAAAAACTGGTGCGGTGCTAAAGTTTGTTGAGTTGACAGAGACTCAGGAGTTTGATTTAGAGCAGTTCAAAACGCTGATTTCCGACAAAACTAAGTTAGTTTCAATCGTTCACGTCTCAAATACCTTGGGCTGCATCAATCCAGTCAACGAAATCTGTGAAATTGCCCACAATTACGGCGCAAAAGTTTTGATTGATGCTTGCCAAAGCGTGCCACACATGGTAATAGATGTGCAAGTAATGGATTGCGATTGGCTAGTTGCTTCCGGGCACAAAATGTGTGCTCCTACTGGTATCGGTTTTCTGTACGGTAAACTGGATTTGCTGAGAGAAATGCCTCCGTTTTTCGGCGGTGGCGAGATGATTGCTGATGTTTTTCTTGAATATTCTACCTATGCTGATTTGCCGCACAAGTTTGAGGCGGGCACACCGGCAATCGGTGAGGCGATCGCCCTTGGTGCTGCGATCGACTATCTTAATAACATAGGCATGGAGCAGATTCACGCCTGCGAAGCCGACTTGACAGCTTATCTCTTCCAGCAGTTGCGGCAAGTTCCAGAAATCAAGATTTACGGGCCACAACCAGACAGCAACGGCGAAGGTAGAGCCGCGTTAGCAGCATTTACCAGCGGAGAAATTCACCCTCAAGACTTGTCTACGATGTTGGATCAGGATGGGGTCGCGATTCGTTCCGGGCATCACTGCACGCAACCTTTGCACCGCTATTTGAACGTTTCATCTACGGCCAGGGCGAGTTTGTATTTTTATAATACTTATGAGGAGATTGATGTGTTTGTCAAAGCGCTGAAAGAGACGATCGACTTTTTCAGTTAGATTATACAGTAAGTTGGTTGGCGATTGAAATCTGAACTACGCAGACGAGACAAGTCTTTGCGGGTTTATTTCCTAAAATCGATCGCCTTCTCACCCTCTAAAGCAGTATTATCACTGTTAAGAGTGTGAGGATTGATAGAATGGTAGATGTAGGTTCCTATCGGGTGCAAGTCTTGACTCAAGCTGCTGGCTCTCAAGACGCTGTACTTTCTCCTGCAAGAGCAGAGGATATGCCAAATAATTGGACTTGTAACTGGCGAAACTTTTGGGGAAATACCGACTTTGACCAAGGAAAAATTATCAAATTAGAGTCCGATGGGCAAGTCTGGGGATTAATCAGATATATCCTGTATCCGTATCCAGAATCGCCGGAGACACTAGAGATTGAGAATTTAGAAGCCAACCCTATCAACACAAGTATACAAGTGAAGCGCCTGGTTGAACCGATCGGGAAGTGGCTAATCTGGTATGCCACACAAGTAAGTTTGCGCTACTGTTCAGGTGGTGAGAGTGACACGCCAATCTTCCTAGCATCTCTGGATTCAGCCGTTGACTATTATAGGGACATAATAGAGATGGAGTATGTCGGAGCAACAAACCTAGCCCCCGGAGAAGACGGATATGTCTTTAAATTCTCAAGAGAAAACGCAGCAACCTTCTGTAGAAGACAAGAAGAGCAATGGGGAGTCCCCACTCATCTTAACCCCTGAGCAAATCAAAGTGGGGACAAATGCGATCGTGACCCACGCCCAACGGCAAGCCTTTTGGAAAAACTCTAAAATCGGTAAGCTGCTGGGTTTCTCTCGCTGGCCTGATTCTCAAAAAAACACAAATTAAGCACAATCTTAATCAACAGCCATTTCCGAATTAACTCTAATACCAATAAATAGCATCGCCCTTTGTCCATCCGCGTGCATCTGCGGTTCTAAAAAGAGCTACTTTTTGGGAAGTATCTTCGTCCGTGTATAATAAAACTAGAGTTTTCTCAGCTCAAGGAGATTTTGAGATGATTGCTACTACTGTAAGTTTAGCCGAACAGAGAACACTGCTAGAAAATATAAGCTGGCAAACCTTTGAAACGTTGCTCAAAGAAATAGGCAATAAGCGAGGTTATCGCATAGCTTACGATGAGGGTAAACTCGAAATTATGACTCCACTATTTGAACATGAAAATCCCAAGATCAAGTCCGATCGTTTCATTTTCATTTTAGCAGAAGAACTTGACATTGAAATCAAAAGTGCTGGTTCAATGACTCTCAAGCAAGAACGAGCTAAAAAAGGCATAGAACCTGACAATTGCTATTATATCCAAACTGAACCAGCAGTCAGAGACAGGGAAGCATTGGATTTAGAAACGGCTCCGCCGCCCGACTTAGCAATTGAAATAGATATCACCAACAGTTCAATTAATAAGTTTGCCATTTACTCAGCACTTGGTGTCCCGGAACTCTGGCTGTATAATGGGCGAGTTTTAAAATTCTATCAGTTGGTAGAAAGAGAATATATTGAATGCAATTTTAGTATTGCTTTTCCCCTTGTATCGGTAGCGGAAATGGCTGGGTTTTTCACTCGCACTCAAACGATGGGGGAAATGGCTTTGCTGAAATCCTTTAGAACTTGGGTTAAGGAAAAATATAATATTCTTTAGATAAGACGGCGGTTTAAACCGCGTCTACACAAACGAAGATAAGACGGCGGTTTAAACCGCGTCTACACAAACAAAGTCCGCCTCCGCGGACTGAACTAGACGGGGTTTCAACCGCCCAATCTTCTCTTAAAATTCCCTAATTTCAGGATGCACAAACTGATAGCCCGCCGCCTTAATCTTGAGATTCGACACCCTAGCATTATAAGGCCGTACACTGGGAGATCCATCCCAAGTAGCTTTCGGTAGATTGTTAGTGTCAAAAATACGATCGAGCAATTCACCACTAGACAACGACACATCGCTAACTAAATTGTAAATTCCCTGCAATGGATTTTCCAAAGCAAAAGTTAAACCCCCAACAATATCATCCAGATGTACCCAATTAGTGACATCTTCACCCGCGCCTGGACGAGTTGCGCCAGCCCAGCCTCCAAAGATTTTCACCAATTCTCGCCCAGGCCCATAAATGCCACCCAATCTGAGAATAGCAACTTTGAGATTTGCACTTGATGCTGCTAATAAAACTCGTTCTGTTTCTGCCAGAATCTCACCGTTTGGGTTAGCTGGTGCGACTGCTGATTCTTCATTGACTAATTCACCTTGCCGATCGCCATATACTGAATATGTACCCGTATAAATAACCTGCTTTACTGTCGGTATATCTTTTAAAACTGATACCAAAGTTGTCGCAGTATCTAAGTAACTCTCCTTGTAGCTGTGAGGATTACGAGCGCCTACAGACAGTATGACAGCATCTTGTCCTTGCAATAGAGCCGTCATTGCATCTTTGTCATTTCCTTGGAGGACAACCACCCGCTGGGCGACACCCTCCAATTCAGCTACTCGTTCCCGTGTCGTGGTAGTCGCCGTTATGGTATAGTCCGATTTAACCCGTAGATTTTGAGCTGTCGCACTACCGACATAGCCACAGCCAACGATCGCAACTTTCATAAAAAAATCTCCATTTTGTCATACCCTCTAAAATTATTGCCGATTTGTGTAATGATTTGGATCTGAGTTTTATGGTAAAATGCGAGATGTCGCGATCGAACCAAGTTGCATCATGTCCGAAAAAGATATTTTTGCTACATCCTCAGAAACTGAACTTTTAGCTTTTTATGGATCTTTATTTGCGATCGCAGCCGCCGATGGTTCCATTGATATTGACGAACTAAATCTGCTGTTTAAAACCATAAATTTAGACAAATTTTCTGAATCAGCAAAGGCTCAAATCCACTCCTACACAACGACTCCACCATCTCTGGGCTCAGGTTTGCAAACAATCAGCCAATCAGCAGAACCGCTGCGTTTGGGAGTGCTGTATTTCGCGATCAACATTGCTTGGGCAAATAATACCATTCATCCCAAGGAAAGTGAAGCGATCGCACTTACCCAAAAACAGCTAGGAATTTCTGATCAGCAAACTCAAGCTATGCAAGAGTTTATCGCAGATTTGCAAAAAATTCGGGATGCCGTGCCGAATCCAAGTCAAGCATCAGCATCTTTTAATTCTGGTGTTTCCAAACTCAAAACTGCTGGCATTCCTCTAGATTTAATCGCTCCAAAAGGAACTAGCACAAACCTGAGTAATTTAAAAAATAATTACTCAGATGAAACTTTTTGGTCTAAGCTTAAAAGCTTTGCTTTAACCGCAGGTAGAGAAGTAGTTGAAAAAGCTTTGATATTATACTACACGGCTCAGAACCCAAATGTTCCTAGTTGGGCAAAAGGTGTGGTAATTGGAGCTTTGACCTATTTTATATCTCCGGTTGATGCCATTCCAGATGTATTAGTTGGTATCGGATTTACGGATGATTTGGGAGTATTACTTGCCGCAATAGCTACTGTTTCTGTTTATATTAATGCTCAAACTAAGGAGCAAGCCAAAGATAAAATGAAAGATTGGTTTGGTAAATAATATTGGAAGGGAAAACTTATTAGTTATTAGTTATTGGTTATTAGTTTATCGTCATTACCAATGCCCAATGCCCAGTTCCCTAAATTTAGTCTTTCAATGGCTTACCTTCTCGATTGACAACGCGGCTTTCACCATCTTTCGCCGTGACATTTTCGTAAACCCCTTCATCTCTCTTCACGTACTTGCTGAAGCCCTGATTTTTATAATCGGTGTCGGATGTCGGCTTCATCAACCTTGGAGCGCTCAGCAAACGGCGCACGATCGCATTTTCGGGAGTTTCACCCAGTTCGCACTTAGCTATCTCGCACAGTTGACCCCAAGTCGCAACTTTCAAGTTCATGCTGTGCGAAACTTCTAACTTCTGGTTGTTACTAGGACAAAAATAATCGTACAGAGGCATATTAAGAATCTCGCTCGCAACTACTAAAATTATTAATTGCACGGTTGTTGACGGTATTGTAGCTCAAGATTACTAACAATTCAAGCCCATAAATTAAACTTTACTATTTTTAACAGTTGTTAAAATCCGAAATCAGCTATATTATTAACCCTGTGCAGTTGTTACCGGATGCGATCGAGACTAAGCTCAAAAGTACGCTACCCTGATATCTTCTCACTCGATCGCATCAAGAGCAAACGCCCACAAGACTTCCGTGAATGCCGTCAAAAGATCGATCGTCATTTTCAGACTGCACCCAAAGCACAGATTCTCAGTTTCAATTTTATTGATCTCACTAACGAGGACTTAACCCATGAGCGATTTCAAAGTTACGCCAGAAGTAGAGCTGAACACAGCTCAAATGTTAGAACGATACAAACTACAAGATGAGACAATTTTGCGGCGTTGGGCAAAACTGCACGCCATCAACAGCACTCGCGGTTTCTTCTATCCCGGCGAAGTAGATTTGATGGATCACGCTCACCACCACCTGGATAATTTGGGAATGAGCATTGCTGAGTATCAAAGCCTTTTAGACAGGCGCCGCAGCACTTCCCAGACATCAGGCGACCAAAATAAAACAGTAGCAAGTCAAGTTGCTGACGAAGCATACGATGCCATAGAAACCCTGACAGAACAGTATTCTGAAGCTGTTGATTTAATGGGAGAACGAATCGCAGACCATTTCATCGATGAACTCGATTTATCCGTAATGCGACACCTTTCTCAAAAAGTAAAAGACCGCCGCACACTTAACGGCCAAACTAAAAAGCCTAACCGTTTTCTCCAAGTAATTAAAGCGGTGCTACAACCAAGCAGCGAAAATACGCTTTTAGTACCTAGAAAAGATGATAACTCTAGCTTAGAATTAGAACAACATCATCGGCTCGGCTAGTCGATTTCGTGGAAGAACTAAGAGCTACCTATAGTGTCAAGAACCACAGTGCTTACATACAGAATTCGTTGTTTTTAAGCAGTAAGGTGCGCACTGCGCACCTACATAGGGCTTGCTGAATAAAAGTAGAAAGCTTACAAAATAAGGAGTTCAAGCTTTTTTTACTCAAAAAAATGCAAGTTATAGACTATAGAGGCTCAAAACCCTTGCACTTTTGTTATTCATTTATAGCTAAATTTGAGAATTTAGCAATAAACCTACTATTTTTCAAGCTGTGTAGCCTCGTTTTTCCATTACCTACACTTTTTTCGCAAGCCCTACATAATTGGTTATAAGTTGGCTATCAATTATAAATTCGAGACTGGAGAGAGATGTATTTTGCGTCTGAATTACCTAAAATATTTGCTTAATCGAACCCGTAAATCTTGCTCAAGGGGGAAGAGAAATGATTAAATCATGGATGGTAGTTGGAATCGTCGTCTTTGTAGTAGGATTAGCCGCTAATTTAATCGCGCCTAGCGACATTCAGTGGTTTAACCGCTTGCAACGTCCGAGATGGTTAACATTTGAAAGGGCAATTCCGTTAATTTGGACTGTAATTTTTATTTGTGGAGCTTGGTCAGCCGTGATTGTTTGGGAACAAGCGCCAGGAACTCAGGACACTTGGCTGAGAATGGGTTTGTACCTGCTTTTAGAAATAGTAACTATGTCCTACACCTCGGTTATGTGCAAAGTTAGGAGCCTGAAAGTCGGCACAATAATCGGCGGAACTGGCGCTATTTTAAGTGTGCTCCTAGCTTTAAGCGTTTTGCAAGTTTCAGAGTCGGCAGTCCTGTTATTGATGCCTTACATACTCTGGAGTCCGATCGGCACTTACACCACTTGGGCAATGATGCACCTGAATCCGGCAGATGTTTAGTATCATGTCCGATCGACCACAATAAAATTCGTTTGATCGTTCGGAATGCGGCGTTGCTGATTTCGAGTATGATTTGCCTCCGAAATTTAGTAGGGGCAATTCATGAATTGCCCCTACTCTCTCATTTCAGGGATTGCCTTCGCTAGGTGAATCATACCTAAATTCAGCAACGCCTAAAATTCGTTTAATCGTTCGGAATGCAAGTCCTTCAAAATCACAGGACTTGCATTCCGAACGCTCAAACCTTAAAAAAACCCGCTCGACAGTTGCCAAACCAATTAACCTAGCGACTCCCAGACCTATTCGGAGGCTCGGTTTCTGGAGGAACCGGAGCCGGAGACTCAGTAGCCCCAGGATTCAGTGACTCTTCCCAAACTTGGATTTGCGATCGAGCTTGCTCAAAAGCCCGAGAACTTGACGGAATCTTCTTCAAAGTCGCGATCGCCCCAGCCACATCCGACGACGACTGTTCCATACCAATCGCCAAAATCCGCTGACTCCACTCATCAATCGCCTCACTCGCCTGCGAGGAGAGCGAACTCGAATCAGGCACCTGAAGGGCAATAGCAATTGCTGATTGCAAAGCCTCAGCAGTCCCGGCTTGGGCGGCTTGACGGGCTCGGAGCAAACCTTGCTCGCCCTGAAATTGAGATTCCCAATTGCGAATGTTCGATCGAGCTTCCTCATAAAGCACCCGTCCCGATCGAATCCGGCGCGCCATCTCAATTGCCTCCGCCAAACTGCCCCTAGCCGCTAGCTGCTGAGCTCTTTCCAAAAACGGCTGGTCTTGAAGCCGCTGTCTCCTCTCGATCCAAGCTTGAATTTTGCCCTGAGCTTCCCCATAAAGCGCCCTACCTTGAGCGATCCGAGAAGCTTGAGCAACGGCGGCCTCCAAAGAATTTGGATCGCCTGTATTTGCCAAATCGTTAGCTCTTTGCATAAACGGACTATCTTCGAGCAGCTCGATTTGACGGCTCAAGCGACTAATTTGACTGCGAACTTCTGTTCTTCGGGGATTTGATTCAGGCACTGTCTGCAATTGTGCGATCGCCGCCCTCAAATCCTTGACCCCTCCCGGCGCCGCCAGCCTGCTTGCCAACTCCAAAACTTTCACATCAGCCATTTCTTGCTGCCAGCGGCCGACTAAATCTTGAGCTTGTTTGTACAAAGGGCGACCCGAATTCAACTTTTGAGCCAGCTCGATCGCCTTAGACAAACCATCAACAGAGCCAGTCGTTGCCTGAGCAGTAGCAGTCGCCAACTCCTTAAAATCCTGAACCTGTTCCTTTAAATTTCCCGACTCTGGAATCTGATTAACGATCGCCGTCGCCTGCTGCCAATCACCTGCTTGCAAACGTTTTTGGGCGAGCGCCATAATTTTCTTGCTAAATTGGGCGATCAGCTTACTGGCAGATTGATACAAATAACTATTTTGACCAATGCCCTCAGCCAGTTTAATCCCCGTCACCAGATTGTCGAGGCTTCCACCCGAAGCTGTATTGCGGGCTTTTACCAACTTATTGCCCTCAGCCTTTGTCGCCTCAATTACCTTAGTTAGTTGCTCATACTTAGCCGATTCCCAGAAAGTATTTCCCGAATCCAAAAGCAGAGTAGCTTGTCGAAAAGCCAGCGTCCACTCTTCTTGACGCAAATGGTCTTCCGCCGCGCGGTAAATTTTCTCTGCATCGCTCCAGATTGACTGCCACTTTTCAATCTGCTTTTGCACCGTCGCGTAAGCCGGCACATTTTGAGGTACCTTGCGGGCGATCGCGATCGCATCCTCCAGCCTTCCTTCTTGAAAACTAGAATTTCCCAGCCTGAGAATATCCTGCGACCATCGATCGATTTGACCGTTAATTCTCGGTCGCAGCGGATGGTCTTCTGGCAAAGCATTCACTAATTCGATCGCGCGCAGCAAATCATCTGCCGTCCGCTTGCTAGCCGCTTCTTGAGCGCAAAAAAATCGATCGTTAGCCGAAGCCGTCGGCCAAAAAATCTTCGAGCAATTCGACTGCGAGGTCAGGTTTAGCAAAGACGAAATTGCCACAAACCCCATACCCACCGACATAATCAAACTCACCGCCAGCCAAAACTGCCACTTCTTCGACCAGATCCGCCATAACGGATTGTATTCTCCTGGCGCCGAGTCTTCCTCAGACTCTCTCGGCGGTAGTCTCAGGCGCCCTGCCGGCAATTTTCCCGAAATAACCAAATCTCGGATCTCTTTGAGTCGCTGGGCGCGGTTTTTACGGGCTGGAAGTGGCACGAGCGATGAAGCATCCTTTTTTGACTCCAAAGATTCTGATGCAGACCAACGGCCTGGTGTCTTGCGATCTTGACTCATATCGTGCTTACCACAAACAACAACCAGTAGATAATAGGAGGCTGATTTTCCAGTAATTGCCTGAAAAATCTGGAATCCCGCTCAAAATTTGTAGGCATATCCATCCCTCCTAAAAACAGATTGCAAGTCCTTTTTTTTAACTGATTTCTGAGTTTTATCTAGCAAAGTCAGCACAAAACTACCCAATGACAGAAGCGTAATTCGACTTATCCCACAGTGCAGATGACAGTGCGGGTGACGCAGATAATTCCGTAAATTTACCGTAATTACCAAGGTTTAGCCCTATGGCCTTAATTATTTCTTCACAGCGATCGCTATATCCACTGATCTCTAAAATTTATCCATCACTTCGATCGGCTCCCCCAGCCCCAAGGCTGCAATAGCCGTAGCTTGCGGGGCGGGACGCCATCGCCGACACCCCAAAAAACTAAATTTGGCGATTAGGTAATTGATAATGCGTAATTGACAATTGGTCAAGGCCTCGATCCCTAACTGGCACTCCTATTACCAATTACACATTATCGTCTCAAGCACCCGAGTTCGATCGCAAATCGCCGATCAATTCGGCAAGCTGATCCGTGTTAGCTTTGTAAACCTCGTTGCAAAAATGGCACGTAGCCTCAGCACCCTCATCTTTTTCGATCATGTCTTGGAGTTCCGCCTCGCCAAACATTTTCAAAGCTCCCAAAACGCGATCGAACGAACACCCACAGTGAAAACGCACCATCTGAGTTTCGGAAAAAATTTCCAGCCCCATATCTCCCAGTAAGTCGAATAGAATCTCGTGCAGCGTTTTTCCCGATCGTAGCAGCGGCGTAAAACCCGACAGTGCAGCCACCCGAGATTCTAGAGTTTGCACCAATTCTTCATCCGTTGCCGCCTTCGGCAGAACCTGCAACAGCACGCCCCCAGACGCTTGCACCCCATCTGCCCCCACAAACACCCCCAAAACCAAAGCTGAAGGAGTTTGCTCGGAAGTTGCCAAATAGTGAGTCAGATCGTCGCCAATTTCACCGGAAACCAATTCTACCGTACTTGAGTAAGGGAATCCGTATCCAACATCCCGCACCACGTACAAATAACCATCACCGATGGCTCCACCGACATCCAGTTTGCCCTTAGTATTGGGTGGCAATTCCACCCCTGGATTATCCACATAACCCCGAACCGTTCCATCTAGCCCCGCATCAACCATAAGTCCGCCTAGGGGGCCATCTCCTTTGATCCGAATGTTGACTCTCGATTCAGGCCGCTTCATGCTGGAAGCGAGTAACAGCCCCGCTGACATTGTGCGCCCGAGGGCTGCCGTTGCCACGTAGGAGAGCTTATGTCGCCCTCTTGCTTCTTCAGTCAGGCGGGTCGTAATGACACCTACAGCCCGAATTCCGCCGTCTGCTGCTGTAGCGCGAATTAATTGATCTGCCATGAAAAACCTTACTTTTGCCTTTATATAAGTTCTTGAACTATTTTAGGAGTTTCTTCCGGTTGGCGCAGCAGCAGACTCAGCGGACAGTCAGGGCGATCGAACTTTTTTTTAACTAACAATCTCTGATTCACAGATATGAAGCTGTGCAAGAAGCTGCGTTGAATGCAGGGGCTTGTGGAATGGTGATTAGCGGTGCGGGGCCGACGCTTTTGGCTTTAACGGATGTTACTAATGTTGATGCGGTTGTGAGGGAAATGGCGGCTGCTTGAGGGGAATTTGGGGTGAAGGCTGATGTACGGGCGATCGGCCCTGACACCCAAGGAGCGATATTTTCTAGTTAATTATTGGTAAGGTGCGTACCCAAGAGAGCCAACGCATCTTAAAAATTCGCCATCATCTAAAAATATTAAGACTAAGGGGCTTGCAGCTTAATACTATACCAATCATTTGGTTGCTCCTTCGACAATACAATCGCATGGCTGGGATTTTATTTATACGCAAGTCCCTAACTATGATTGACAGTCTATAAACCGCTGAAAAGCCTGTTTCATGGGATCTGTGTTACAAAAAGAACAGAAATCTTTTATGGGTAGCAAGTTATGCCAGTTCGGTTCATCAACGATCGCTATGCTCTATCCCCCAACCCACAATCTGGCGGGATGGCTGATGTCTATCGCGCAAGAGACTACGATCGGGAAGAACGACTGGTTGCAGTAAAAGAATTCAAACACAGGCAGATTGAAGCAGATATTCTAGCCGAGTCCTTCAAACGTGAAACCCAAGCCCTGCAAGAGTTGAAGCACCCCGGAATCGTGGAACTTCTCGATTTTGGCAAGGATGAAACTACGGGTAACTATTTTCTCGTTTTGGAGTGGATGGACAAGGATTTGGCAACTCTTCTGAAAGAATCTCCTCCCGACGGTTGGGATTCATTTTGGAAAGCGGTAGCGTTACCCGTGTTGGAGGCTCTGGCTTTTTCCCATAATCGCAGAATAATACACCGCGATATCAAGCCCAGCAACATTTTAGTGGGGAGTGACGGTCAACTCAAACTTGCTGACTTTGGCATATCCAAGCTTAAGGGCTATTTGCAACCAAGCATTACTCTCAAAGACTTTGTATCGCGTACATTCACTCCGCCAGAAACCGACGATGGTTCCTATACCTACACCCGCGATATCTACAGTTTTGGTGTATTGGTTCTAAAGTGCATAACCAACGTGAATCTTGTCGATTGTGAAAGTATCCCGGAAGCTCTCAAAGCGTTTGAGGCACCGCCTGAAATCCTTGAAATAATCGAACGTACTGTTTCCCTCGACCCTGCAGAGCGTCAGCCTAATGCAGAGGTACTGCTAGCTGAACTTAATGCTATTCAACAGAAGCGATCGCAAACCCAGTCAGCAAAGAAACGCGATTGCTACCTCCGACTTACCCATAAGGCTTTAAACAATCTTCAGAATCTACTGGATGTGTCCCAAGATGAAATTCAAAAGATTCTCCTAGAGGATTTGAATAGTGGATGTGGAATCTCACCTTTAAAGAAATCCAATGCAGCCAATCCGGCTGACGAATCCTCTGAAGGTCATTACTCTATTTTTGGGTTTTCCTACAGGTACCATGTAGCAGTTGATCGAGATCGCCTAGTCATTATCAACGCCCAGGATTTTTCTAGTGCAATACTAGAACAGAATCGAGAACGTGCGTGGCTCCCCCCCTACGAATTCAAATTTGGTAATCCTCTGGTTAGATGGGAAGCAGAGGAAGTTATTAGGGAACTTCAACTGGCAGTAGAAGAACTTGAGGCCAACCTGCGACAAACAAGAGCAGAAGAAGAAAAACAACGCTTATTCCGAGTTTGGTGGGATATTCTCAGAGCTAAAACAGATTGGGAGAAAAAACGAGAAAAACCGATTAAATACACAAGCGTTACTCGTGACGGAAACCGCGTTACCTTTGAACTATTAGAACTTCCAGAAGATGACTTAGCTGGACAACCCCGCCATGTGACAAACTCAAAAGGATTTAGCATCTTGGGGGGAGATGTTGAGCAGGTCATCAGTGACAGATTGACTCTTTATGTTAAATATGGAGAACCAGACAGACTCCCACAATCTGGTGAGTTACGCTTTGATACTCGTGCTGCTGAGGTTGCCCTAAATAGACAAAAGAATGCCCTTGATGCCATTCGATTTGACCGGGGAGTACGCTCAGACATTCGCCAATTACTCGTCAATCCTCAAGAAGTCCGTACTCCTGACGTAGAAGTAGATTTACAGTTTGTTCAACCTCTCAATGAATCACAACAGGAAGTTGTTAAGGCTGCACTATCGACAGAAGATTTTCTAATTGTCCAAGGCCCACCAGGAACAGGAAAGACAACATTTATAACAGAAGTTGTTCTGCAAACTGTTAAAGCTAATCCTGATGCTCGAATTCTGCTCAGTTCACAAACTCATGTAGCACTGGATAACGCACTAGAAAGGATTCAATCTAAAAATCCTAGCTTGAAATTAGTGCGACTTGGCAACCATGAACGGGTATCAGAGAATGTTCACTCACTCTTACTTGAAGAACAGATGGAACAGTGGAGAGAGGGTGCGATCGCTAAAGGACAGAAATTTATTAATGATTGGTCAGCGCAACGGGGTATCTCTCCGCATGATAGTGAAATAGCAACACTATTTCAAGAAATGAGGAATCTAGTTACAAAGATTGAAGCTCTCAGAGGAGAGATTAATATATGGAAGCAGGATTTAGATGAAATACTAGCAATAAATTACGATCCAGAAAACCCAGATTCATTGTTGACAACTAAAATCCCCAAGGATAAGTTAGAGGAATGTCAGAGTATTGAAGCTGAAATTAGCATCGTGCGCAAGCAATTAAAAGAAGCGCGAGAGCAACAAAAAGAAAAAGCCAAGCGGTTAAAAGAATTGACAGAAATTAGTATTAATAAGCTCTTAAAACTATCAGTTGAGGAGATAGAAGGGCGGATCGATCGACTAATCGATCCCAATGCACCAAATGCAAAGATGCTTCAGCGACTGATATCCATTCAGGCAGAATGGTTCGATCAGTTTGGTCGAAATGAGAAATTCAATGCTCCTCTAATTAAGCGATCGCAAGTAGTAGCAGGAACCTGCATCGGAATTCCTAGAGATATTCAAGACATAGAATTTGACCTGTGCATTGTCGATGAGGCTTCAAAAGCTACGGCTACAGAAGTGTTGGTTCCAATTGCGCGATCGCATCGCTGGATACTCGTTGGCGACCCTAAACAACTCCCACCATTTCGAGATGAAGCCAGTAGAGATTCTGACTTTTTGGAAAAATACGAACTTACTCAGGATGATATTCGAGAAACTTTATTCGATCGACTGCTCAGAACACTCCCAGATGGGTGTCGCAAGATGTTAACAATCCAACATAGAATGGTAGCACCAATCGGCAATTTGGTCAGTGAGTGCTTCTATGATGGTCAGCTAAAAAGTGCCAGGACTGACTTAGATCAGCATCTTCGCAGTGTTTTACCACAACCTGTGACTTGGTTAACAACAAGCAAACTTCTGAATAGTCGCGAACAGTCTGCCAATTCTAGCTTTAACAATATTTGTGAGGTCAATGTCATAGTTCAGTTTCTCAAACAGCTAAACCAGACGGCAGTAAAGGCGCAGAAAAAATACAGTGTCGCTGTATTGACGGGGTATGCAGCCCAGCTAAAGTTGCTCCATCGTAACCTTGCCTCAGAATTAAATAATTGGCAAGTATTAACAGTTGAGTGTAATACAGTGGATGCCTTCCAAGGACGCGAAGCTGATATTGCAGTGTACTCTGTGACTCGTTCTAACAAAGAAGGTAAAGTGGGTTTTCTACGCGATGCAGAACGACTGAATGTGGCTTTATCCAGAGGGAAAGTTGGCTTAGTAATCGTGGGAGATCACCACTTCTGTAGAACCTCACATGACAACCCATTACACCGAGTTTTGGATTACGTTGAAAATCACCCTAAAAATTGCGCCCTAAAGGAGCCTAACTTATGAGTTCAGAAGAATCAGTTTTTCTTACTCCAGAAGAACTACGCCGCTATGACAATCGTACAGGCTTTGATTTAGTTAGCTGTAAAGAAGTCGGATTGCCTGTTTATAAAATCACTGTTCAAGCTCTAACTCAACTCCGTAAACCGATTCCCCCAATAGAAGAATATGTCTTGAAAACTATTAACGTTGGTCTATCCTCTGAAGAGGATATTGGTGGGTTTCTAGGTCTCGAACCACCTATCATCAGGGATGCCCTGATTAATTTAAGGATGAGTGAGGATATTGACCTCATAGCCCCTGATGACTCTCTGATGCAAGTTTGGAAGTTGACAAAAAAAGGTGAAGGAACGCTCCGTGATGCCAAAATTATTGTTCCAGAGGAGCGAACATTTGATATCAACTTTGATGGACTCCTACGGCATCCTCGCTGGTACGGGCGATTGGAGTTCCGTTTGCTAAAGCCAAAAGACTTGCGCGACAAAGGTATTATAGAAATTGAACCCTCTCCGAAAAAGCCACCAGAATTGTCCGACCTCAAACTCAAAGATGTGGACGAAATTATTCGTCAGATTGAGGGGGAAAGCAAAGCCAAAGTTAAGCAAGATCGAGACCTTTTAGCCTTGAAAGCTATTGATCGCAGACAGAGATTTTTTCAACCTGCCTCAATACTAATTTATAAGGCAAAGGACAGTGATGATGTTCAGGTTGCCTTTGCTATCGATGATCTTCTTTCTAGTGAACATGAAGCCGCATTTGCTCGTGCTAATGGTGTAAAAAAACTTCGCTTACTAGAGGCTTTGAGGGAAAGTACACCCCAAAAATTAGCCACAGAAGTTTTAGGGCATGAATTTGTTGCTCAAGCTCCTTTACAACAAGTTGAGGCTATTAAGGAAGAAGTTTCTGCTGCTCAAGCTCAGATAGAAGCACAAATAGAAATAACTCGAAACACTCTAGAACGAACTGAAGATAAGGAAGAAAAACTCATTCTTGAGCAACAACTTCAAGAGGCACAACAACAAATAGAGAAACTCCAAGTCAAACTAGATTCTCTCTTCGCGGCGGTTCCTATGCGTTGGCTAGAGATGTACGAACACCGCCCACTCCTAGAACAGGCTATTCAAGACAGTCAAAAACGTCTGATGATTATTTCTCCTTGGATTCGAGCTAATGTTGTAAACAAACAGTTTATTGAACAGCTAGAAAAACTACTTAAGCGTGACGTACAGCTTTTAATTGGGTACGGTTTGGGAAAAGATGAAGATGATAAAAAGTATCCATCCGATATCCAAGCTGAGAAAAGTATTAAAAAATTAGCGAATCAATACAAAGATAATTTTATCCTTAAGCGTTTGGGAGATACCCATGCAAAAATCCTCATCTCTGATGTGAAATTTGCTGTAACAACAAGTTTCAACTGGCTTTCTTTCAAGGGCGATCGCGATCGCACGTTCCGGGATGAGCGGGGGACGCTGGTATCTGACCCCCAGAAAATCGATGAACTGTTTGATAGCTATAGGTCGCGGTTCAAAGATTGAATGCTATAGCTTCCACAACGTTAAAACCTTTTTCCCTCGGACTTCCTCTGCGCTTAATTAAAAAATTTAGTGATTTTAAATACAATTCCCGACTCAACAGTCGATCGCACTCCTCAATTTTCTCCCTGGATCTAAAGTTCACCTAAAGTTCTACGCCCGATCGCAAAACCTTTCCTAAAATAGAAGTCAGGGGACGATTGGTCTCATCGCTGATTCAGGAACAACTGAAAAATCCCAAACTAGCGAGCCACAAGACAGGGAGAACATCAAAATCATGGTAAACGCGCCCACAGGGGAAGCCCGCCTAGGCCCAACTGAGCAGGTACAAGCCTTAGACCGCGATTGTACGACTCTATCCCGTCATGTACTTCAGCAACTGCACAGCTTTTCAGCAGATGCTCAGGATCTGAGTGCCCTGATGAGTCGCATCGGACTGGCTGCAAAGTTGATCGCGAGGCGGCTCAGCAGAGCCGGATTAATGGAAGATGCTTTAGGGTTTACAGGGGCTGTAAACGTGCAGGGAGAATCTGTCAAAAAGATGGATATCTATGCTAATGAAGTGTTTATCTCGGTATTCCAGCAAAGTGGACTTGTTTGCCGCTTGGCTTCGGAGGAAATGGAAAAACCCTACTATATTCCCGAAAATTGTCCGATCGGGCGTTACAGTCTGCTCTACGATCCCATAGACGGTTCTTCCAATCTTGACATCAATTTGAATGTCGGCTCCATATTCAGTATCCGCAAGCAAGAAGGGGACGATGCAGACGGTTCTGCTTCAGATTTGCTCCAACACGGACACAAACAAATCGCCGCAGGCTATGTGCTCTACGGCCCTAGTACCATGCTGGTTTATTCGATCGGGCAAGGTGTTCATTCCTTTACCCTCGACCCCAGTTTGGGCGAGTTTATTCTATCCACCGAAAACATCAAGATTCCAGACAGTGGCCCGATTTACAGTGTGAATGAAGGTAGCTTTTGGCAGTGGGACGAACCTTTTCGGGATTATATTCGCTACGTGCATCGGAGTGAAGGGTATACCGCCCGGTACGGAGGGGCTTTGGTGGGAGATTTCCACCGGATTTTATTTCAGGGAGGTGTGTTTTTGTACCCAGGAACGGCGAAAAACCCCGATGGCAAATTGCGTTTACTCTACGAGTCGGCTCCTTTGGCGTTTTTGATGGAGCAAGCTGGCGGGCGCGCTAGTACCGGTATTCAAGACATTTTGGATGTGGTGCCGACGAAGATTCACGAGCGCACGCCTTTGATTATTGGTAGTAAAGAAAATGTCGCGCTGGTTGAGTCTTTTGTTCAAGATCGATCGCGCAATTCTAGAACACTTTCTGAGTGAAGGAAGTTCGGCAACGGATTTTGTAACGGATGTAACAGATGTAATGGATGTAACGGATGTAATGGAGGTTAGGAAGCAAAAATGTTTTAATTCCCAATTGCCAATACTTCGGCGGAGTTTATCCTGATCCAAGCGGTTGGGTTCAACACAAGTTCTCAATTTCCAATGTCTAATTCCCAATTATCAAATATCAAATTGTAGGAGTTACAGATCATGACAGAATCGACAAAGAATCACCTGTTAGAAATCAAAGAAATTGGCCAGAGCATCTGGATGGACAATTTGACTCGCAATCTGATCGAGTCCGGCGAACTCAAAAAGATGATTGAAAGTCGCGGGCTGCGAGGGATTACATCTAATCCGGCTATTTTTGAGAAGGCGATCGCAGGCAATGTGATTTACGATGCTGATATCGAATCTGGCATCCGGGCGGGTAAATCTGTACTGGAAATTTACGAATCTTTGGTGTTTGAGGATATCCGTAAC
Source organism: Oscillatoriales cyanobacterium PMM_0080 (assembly GCA_949127775.1). Lineage (GTDB taxonomy): Bacteria > Cyanobacteriota > Cyanobacteriia > Cyanobacteriales > Microcoleaceae > Microcoleus. The sequence continues at coordinate 1,052 of CASBQF010000201.1, read as the reverse complement.
GCTTGCGATATCTTCGCCCCGGTTTACGCAGAGTCGAAGGGTTTGGACGGTTACATCAGTATTGAAGTGCCACCGACGATCGCGAATGATACAGAAAGTACGATTAATGAAGCCTTACGTTATTACCCTGCGATCGGTAAACCAAACGTGATGATTAAGATTCCGGGAACTGCTCAAGGATTGCCGGCAGTGGAACGAGTCATCAGCGAGGGGATTAACGTTAACGTGACTTTACTGTTCTCTGTTGACAGCTACGTCGAAACCTTCTGGGCTTATATTCGTGGCTTGGAAGCGCGGGCGGCTAAGGGTTTGGATGTCAGCAATATTGCCTCAGTTGCCAGTTTCTTCTTGAGCCGGATCGACATCAATATCGACGGTCAGATTGACGATAAACTCAAAGGAGTCACTGATGTTGCTACGAAAGCCAAACTGGAAGCGGTGAAGGGAAAAATTGCGATCGCCAATGCCAAGGTAGCTTACCAGAAATATAAAGAGATCGTCGCGAGCGATCGCTGGCAAGCATTAGCAGCCAAGGGAGCCGAAGTGCAACGGCTGTTGTGGGCGAGTACCAGTACCAAAAACCCCAACTACAGCGATGTGATGTATGTGGATGAATTAATGGGCCCAGACACGGTGAACACTTTGCCACCGAACACCGTTGAGGCCTGTTTCGATCACTGCGATGTCGCACCCCGGATTGAGAACAACGTGGCAGAAGCTTACGCGCTGATCGAAAGTCTCAAAGATCCAGATATCGACATCGACTTGGATAATGTGATGGCAGACTTGCTCCTGGAGGGGATTGAGAAATTCGTCAGCCCGTTCCAATCCCTGATGGATTCCTTGGAAGAGAAAGTTCAGAAGCTCTCACCTGTCGCTTAAGGAAATATCTGTATCCTTAGAGGCAGAAGCATTTAGGAGTCGGAATAGATAATTGTTTTGGTTCCTAAATGCCCAGTTGTGAATCCCTAATTGGAAAAGTGAGACCCATGGGTCTCAAAAATCGAACAAAGAAAAATCAACTGTGATTTTGGTTCCCTAATCCTGAGTTT
>CASBQF010000200.1 GCA_949127775.1 Oscillatoriales cyanobacterium PMM_0080 | reverse complement strand
GAAAATGCGATCGAGACTGTAGAGGGAATTATCGAGATTGAGAGGGCTAGGGGCGATCGCACTTTAAACTTTACCATTGGTACAGTGGGCGTAGGAATTGGCACCAGCGGAGTCGCCGCCAGCATCTACGCCAGCCAAATCAAAAGCCCCGCTAGCCCCGAAAATCCCATGTCAGCTAGTCAAGTTCTGGTGTTGAGTCTGCTTCTGGGACTTGTCGGAGGCTTAATCAGTGCGGGTTTATTAAAATTATTTGACCGAAGGCGATCGAAATGAGGGGCAATTTATGAATTGCCCCTACCGAAGGTTTCAGAGATTGAAGAAAGCGAGTAAGTCATACCTGGATTCAGCAATGCCGATTTTCGTTAGTTTGCAGCCTTGATATCTTCCCACCAAACCTCGACATAAGGCCAAAACATCTTATCATCATCCAGCTTGACTGTCACTTCGTAGCGATCGATCCGAAAGAGTTCGCCCTTTGTACCATTAAACTTCAATTGTTTGGGATCGTCGGTGCGAATTTCTACCCTTTGATTCAACAGTGGCTGCATCTGCTTTGAAGAACCCTGAAACGGATTTTTGCCTCTAAGCACGTAGCCACCAATCAAAGATAAGTACATTAAAGTTAGGAAAAATACTGTACACAAAGTCACAATTAACAGTGTTTTTGGTTGCGAAAAATTGGTATAAACGCTCGTAACTCCTACTACCATTGTTCCGAGAAACAACAAACTTGGCAGGTACAGCCCATCTTCCAGAAATAGACTACAAAAAATCATCAGCAGTGCCTGAAAACCAAATAATGCAGCTACCCAACTCCACCCCGTCAGCAATGATTCAGATAGCAGCCAATTCATTGCTACCGTAAGGGCGATCGCAATTCCTATAGACCAAATCGGTGCCGCATAATCGTACTGTCTGAAGGGAAGAATCACAAAAAAGAATAAAGCATAGGCAAAACCCGCCAAAGCTAAGGCTAATCCACTAATTATTTCATTCCAATTCAACTCCTCTCCCTCTCTCCTATTTAGGATCGATCGACTTCACAAATTGTTGCACAGGCTTCGGTAGAGCCGGCACAAAAGTCTTTCTAAAACCCTTAACATCGAACACTCGCCACAAAATACCTATCGCTACCGTCAAAAAGAATAAAGCTCCCAAAAAATTGATTACATTAGCAATAACGTTAGTGTCCCTCTTTTTCGGAGCAGTAATGTGTTTGATGCGATATATCGCCGAAGGCGGGACTTCTGACGGTTTTTCCCGACTGCGCGGCGGTGTTTTGGCACGCGAACTCATAGTACGATTTGCTGGAACAGCAGCTTTATTAGTTTGAGTAAAACTGCTGGGAGAGTTAAACTCAGAAGCGCCGCGCGTCCCCGTTAACCTGCTAGCAGAAGTCCCGGTTTTGCCAGCACCAGCATTCTGTATTCTACTGTTACCGCGCTGAGTTGATTGGCGATCGGCGAGGATGCGCATCAAACTTTGCAATTGCTGAGTCGCCGCCGGCGGGCGTTCCCCTTTCCTCGCCCAATTTAAGAGCATCGCCCCGGTAATTCCGCAGAGATTCGGAGCCACCACAGAAGCCAGTCGCTTCAGCAGAGGCTGGCTGTTGGACACAAAAATCACCAAAGCCTCGGGATGTTCTTGAGCCAAACCGTAAACGCACTGAGCTGTTGCTACCACGAGCATTGCTTGCTTGCTTTGATTTTTGATCGAAGGTTCGAGAGCGCGGTGCGTCTCTTGAGCGTCAGTTGCAATCCAGCCACTGTCGGCAAAAAATCGCATAAACTCTCTAGCGACTTGCTCTATCGCTGGTTCCACCGCTCTGCCAGTCAGATGATCTATTTCGTCGTACACGACTTCAGGGATATAGCAAGTTCCCACCTTGGCATATTCTTGCCATACCTGAGTTCTGCCAGCCATCAAAACGTCTGCATCAAAAGTTACCAATACAGGAGGAAGTTGATTAGCCATGACTTTACCCTAAGTGCTCAAATAAGTGATTTTTGCTTGATAAATTAAGTTTAAACAAGTTGCGAGATTTTCCATTCAGTCGATCGATCGAAATAGAGAGTGCGCTTGGGCGCACCGGGCGTTACAGCGCCCGGTTCGATCAGTTTCCAATGCCTAAACGCTCGGCCAAAACCGGAGTCAACGGCAACAGTGCCATAATCATCAAAAACAAAGCTAGCAAAGCCAAAGCTGCGCGAGTGTCATCAGGTTCAGTCAGCTCGTTGAGGCTCGGCCGTTCCAGATTTCGCTGTAAGATCAGAATCACGATCGCCCAATACAGAGCCAAAGGATTGACTAAAGAGGCGATCGCCAGCACCACAAACGTCGCCAAAGTAGCACGACTTGCAATTTTTCGGCCGTAGATTGCTTGCACAATTCTACCCCCATCCAACTGTCCCGCCGGCATCAAATTAATCGCCGTGATTACCAAGCCCAACCAACCAATAACTACTAACGGGTGAACGTCAACAATTTGCTGCTGCAAAGCCGATCCCAAAACCAGTTTTGCCAAAATTCCCACCAAAACCGAACCCGTAAAAAATTCTGCGGGAATTTGAAATAAACTGCCTGGGTGAGAAAGCAGTAAACCCGTTACCAGCATTGTCAGAGCAACTATTCCCCCAGCCGCAGGTCTAGCAAAAGCGAGGTCAAACAAAACTTTACGGTTGGGCAGCAGCGACTCAAAACGGTCGATCGCCCCAAAAGAACCTATCTGCCAAGTTGGTATAAAAAATGGCCAACTCAAGGGCACATCGTACCGATTTGCTACCACTCGGCGAACACTTTCGCCCGCACCTAAAACCGTCCAAATTCCGGCCGCAATTGGCAGAACTTCTAGATATCTAGTCGGCGAGTTAAAAAAATCAAAACCCAGTAGCAAACCACCTGTTTCCAAGGTAGTAGCAATCGTTGCCAGCAGCAGTACGACTGCTAGGATTTTTTGGGATACAGTAGTTGGCTGCGGGTCATTTGTGCTGGGCAAGACAATAACTACTGGTTTGTCATCCTGATTTTCTACTAAAAATAAGCGGTAGCGATCGTTTAATCTTTCTTGCAAACTTGCCGTCAAACGTGAGTGTACTTGTTCTGGATCTCCCCGGAGATTGCCTTTGAGTATCACGCCATCTTGATAGGGAATTGTTTCTGTCGCATAGTAAGTATCGATACCAAAGATACCTTTAATTGCTTTGAGGTCTTCAACTGGAACCGGAATTATTTCTAATTCATTAGTTACAGATGGCGATGTGACGATCTTAATCACTTCTTTGGCTGGTGTCGGCGGGGAGTCTGCTGAAGAGTTTTCATCGCTTCGGGACTTTAACTCACCAGGATCGCGCGATACTTGCACTGCATCGGAGGCACTCGATCGCAATTGGCGGCCCAGATAAATGTACAATCCCGTGGATGCCACGAACAGCAACAATACCGCAACTAGATTCAGATAAATCCCGGCGGCGAACAAACCAAAGAACAGCAGCCAGGGACTCATCAGCGCCACTGACTGTAACCAAGCCAAAATTCCCAGTTTGCCGAACTCTCTAGCGCGATAAAATCCCCAACCCAGAATTCCCACAGCAACCAATAGGAGTGCAATTGTCGCCGTATTTTCCGATGCCACGATCGGCATTCCGGTTGCTTGCGCCAATATCGGCTTGAATTGGTCGATCGCGCCACCGTCGAGTAATAGCATTAAATTTTGGGGAATATGAAATAGAGTTGGTGGGAACATATCCAAACCTGTCGCAAACTAGCCTGACTACTAAGGATAACCCGTGAAGGCTACTCGGCCCACAATTGGCCGCGGCTGCTGTTTGAATATCGCAGCGCCAAAAGTCCGGCGCAAACTTGGCAGATATAGAGACAGTTTTGGACATACTCAGCTACTTAGAAAAGTAAGACTGAGCTAAAGATGAGCCGAAAACCAGACTTTCGGTAGCTTAGTCAACCTGAAACCTTTACTGTGTAAAGTGTTGGTGTAATGGGTACGGCAGGACTTGAACCTGCGGCTCGCTGCTTAGAAGGCAGCTACTCTATCCAACTGAGTTACGCACCCAACTTAAAAATCGTCAACAACATTATTGTATCGGTGCAGTGTACGATCGAGCAAATAAATATTTGATGACTTACCCATAAACCGATTTGATGTACCAAAATACATCTTGAGCGGGATGGCTCGGGGTTGAAAAAACCAAGTGATTGCGTGTCTGCGCCTCCAGGATTAGTCGATCGCCATTGCCAACATTCGATCGTGACAAAGCCTAAAATATCGATCGGGCCATCGAAATTTTAGGCATGAGCCCAGCCACCGTGAGTAACTTCCCGATCTATTCGTGATGTTTGCTCCTATTCTGCTGGACTTGATCTTTGAGAAAAATGTGGTAGAACTAGGATTGTAAAGACTCAGGTGAAAGTCCTGGATGGTACGGAGCATACATCAGCTTCCTATACGGCATCAATGCAAAATAGTCAATCTCCCGATCGGCATAGACTCAAAAATCAAGCGTTGCCAGTAAAGCAGTCGTAAGTTGTGCGCGGGGATGCTTCTTATATATAGAATTATGTTTCGGCGATCGGGAGCAATTCCGGTAATTTTAAGTAGATTTGTTCAATCAAAAATCCCCTTGCCTTTAGCGATCGATCGTGTTAACTAACAGCGGGAAAGTCCAAGAAGTATATTTAGAGGGGAATTGTTGGAGGCGCTTGCGCTCCTCGTGCCCCGAATAAATCACCGCTCAAACGTGAAAGGGCAGCGACGCGAGGTACAGAACCCGCCAACTGTAGTTTGGGAGCATCCTAATTTTGAATGTACTTTCTAAAAGTTAAAACAGTTACGTAATTCTAACAATATGACAATATTATAGTATACTTGGATAAACGAAAATCCAGCCAACCTAATTAAAAAAATTGGCTTGAATTACGAAAGTGGCGGTGGTTCTACGTCACTCAAAAAAGCCCTTGCAAAAAGGGAAAAAGAAGCTTGCAGTATAACGGTACTCCGTTGACTGTCAGGCTTGTTCCCAAGCACAGCACCTCGGCCATGACAGGAGTCAAATCGCAGTGTCATGTTTATTCTGAAACGGCAGGATGTTGAAATAACCAATTATCAACACCCAAAACGGGATCAACAAATTCCCATTCTCAATTATCAGGGGCAGACTTTTCGCCTGATCAGCGCCTTCAACGGCAAGCAAGCAGAAGACGCCAGAGCCCTTTGGCGGGACTTAACCGACAACCGGGGCAAAGCCTGTGTTCTGCTAGAAGAGCCCGAGCGATATAGTGTCTGGGGAAAAGTCCGTTTAGATCAGCTAGCTGGTGAAGAATCGGCAGCAGGTACAGAATCCGCAAAATCACCGCTGTTCGCACAGGGTTGTTTGCTGCTCCTCCAAGCTGTTTATTTCGATGTAGAAGACCTCTTAGGCGCAAGGCAAGCCGCATCGTTTCAGAAAGATATCGCCAAGGTATTTCAGCAGGGAAACTTCCCCCAGGCAGACTCCCCTGATGCGATCAAAAGTTGGCTAACCATTAGTCCTTTGCAAAATCATAAGGTGCCGCCTTGGCAAGAGCAGCATCTCAAGACCTTATTGCAAGAACTTTACCGTTTGGGTAAATCGTATTTTGGCGATACGGGCTTCGCTGAGGGAGTTAGCGATGTTTTGCAAGATATGCCAGCACCAGATCGCACTCAGTTTCTAGATTGGCTGAAACAATCAGCCCTCAATAAGTTGTGGATCGCAGCCTAAAAAATCTTTGACAATTGCTTAGACAATTTGACCGAGATAATTAAGCTGAGATAATTGCACTGTAGGGAGTACGAGATATATAGGTTGGATTGTCAACTTATATTGACCAACCAAATTGTTGAATCGGTTTGGAAACAACCTACAGTCTGGCAATTTAACTGAAATTCGATCGCGATTTCCACCCAAAATCATTGATATGAGTGGGGAAGTGCGAAAGCCAAAAAACAGATACACCAACCTTTGAGGGCATAATTTCAGAGATAGATTTGGGAATGTAAAAGCCTTAAGGGTGAAGACATAGACCGTATTTCTATCTTTAATTTGCGGGAAAAAGATCGACTAACGACTAATTCCTTGAATTAGTCAATAGATATTATTCTTGCTTAGTCTTTCTCTTAGTGTACCAGGACAAAAGTCCCGACAGCACACTGAAGACGCCAGTTTTTCCGGGAGCGTCAGATCACAAAGTTTTTTGGCGAAAGAATCCTCATCTACAATCAAAAATTGAGATGGGGTGCCCTCAACCGCTAGTTAGGTCTCGTGAAATCCCTATGAGTAGCACTTCAGAAAAGTCATCTACATCTTCATCTTTACTGTCAGCTCAGACCCTAGTGATTGCGGGTATTGTCTGGGCTGTAATGGCGCTGTTGTTCTTTTTACTGTTCAGTGTGCCGCTTTCACAACAAGATGGTTTACCGCTTTGGTACTCGATCGGCACTTATGTGTTTGAATGCGGAGCATACCTCGGAGCTTCTTTAGTTTGTTTGAGAAACTGGAGGAGCCCACACATGGCCAGCGGGCGCAACGTCTGGCTGGGCATCGGCCTGGGGATGCTCTTCTATTTTATCGCCGGCGTGCTATTTGGCATTTGGGAACTGTATTTCGAGGTCAGCCCAGATGTGTCTCCAGCAGATGCCTTTTATTTGGGCAGCTATGTGGTACTGATTGGGGGCATGGTGATTGCTGTGACTTCCAAGCGGCTGAATCTAGAAATTTGGCAGTGGGCTTTGTTAGCGGGAATTGCAGCCTTCGGGATTGCTGTAGCTATCTGGGTTGCTGCACCTGATTCCTGGAGGACACAGCTAGGGTTAACTCCAGCAGCCCCCCAGGAAATAGTAACAGGCTCTGCACCAACGGCAGCCGCTGGAAAAGCGCCTACTTTGGACAATTCGTCCAAGTCAAAGGCAAAAGGAGCAACCGCGACTGATGCTAAATCCGCACCCGAAGAAGAAGCAGAAACAACCAAAGCTCCCGCATGGGTGATGGAACTTGACAAGCAACTGTCGCCTTACGCCTATGCAATCAATTTGTTTTACATCGTGGGTGACGTTTTTCTGCTGATTATTGCTACTGCATTGCTATTGGCGTTTTGGGGAGGACGTTTTTCTCAATCTTGGAGAATGATTGCGGCTGCAACTTTTTCGCTTTATATCGCAGATATGTACTTTAAATGGCGCGATACTCAAGCTGAGGGTACTTATCAGAGTGGCAGTTTGCTGGAAGTGTTTTTTGTTTTCAGCGCCATCTTGTTCGGAATTGGAGCTGTCTTGGAACATGACATCTCAACCCGTTCTCGCCAGAGCAGGCGGAGTCGTCGCTCGGCGTAGCGATTTGAGATTGGGGTTGGCTTCGGCAAGTGATGGGGATGCGAAAGCTTTCTTTCCCTTGCCGGCATCTCTCAATTTGAAATCTTAAATAATAAAAGATCGCAATTCCCCGATCGAACTTCCTACATCTTTTCACGTCTTTTTGCTGGAAAACTTGGCATGACGCCTACAAAATTCTCCGATTCAGACAAACGGGAAATCGTCAGACTTTACCAACAGTCGGACGAGAATACGATCGCTCTGGCCAAGCGCTACGGAGTGAGTAGTTCGACTATCAGGCGTATCCTTCTGGGCGCTTTGTCAGAGTCGGAATACGAATTTCTAGTCCAGCAAAAACAGAAGCGTTTGTCCGATCGCAGCAGCAGTGTTTCTGAACCGACAGAGGCGACTGCTGATGCGTCGGGGGCAAGTGAAACATCTGCTGTAGATTCCCCCTTGTCTGAGTCTGTCCCAAAGTTGAGACAGACGATCCGAAACCATTCTCGATCGACGGCCAAAGCAGTTACAGAACTCGAAATTTCAGGAAGTTTACAGCCTGATTTGGAAGTTTCTGATTTTGCAGATGCCGAAGATTTTAATCTTGGCAGAAGCAGCAACAGCGCTGGTGTGAGCGGGGAACGACTGGTAATGCTACCAGAAGCAGAATTGCTTGCAGGTGAAGATTTTAGCGATTTCGACGAGGACGAGGATGAGGATGAGGATTTAGAGGATGAGGATGAGGACTTTGACGAAGATTTAGAGGATGAAGACTCTTTATTTGAGGGGAGTCTGCTAGGTTCGATATCGTCGGGCGAGTCGATCGTCTTGGAGGGCTTCGCGGGCGGGCTGGGGGCGACAGGATTGATTCAAGTTTCGCCTTTAAGCGAAGCGTCTCTTCCCAAAATTTGTTATGTGGTAGTCGATCGGGCGGCGGAGTTAATTACTAGACCTTTGAAAGCATTTGGCGAACTCGGTCAAATTCCGGCAGCAGAAATTCGCGAGAAAACTCTGCCAGTATTTGACAATCACCGAGTGGCGCGCCGATTTGCGACTCGCAATCAGAGGGTTTTCAAGATTCCTGACGGCAATATGTTGAAAAAAGTCGCCCATCACTTGCTAGCTAAGGGAATTACTAGACTGCTGATTGACGGTCAAGTGTACTCCGTCCAATAATTGAAATCAGCTTAATATTGTACAGTGTCCGATTCTTCTGGATTTGTCGGAAATTTAGGGCGCGAACCTTGGGAATCTGAAATGTTCCACAGCGGTTGCAGTAGCGCCGCGACGATCAGTCCTGCACTAATGCTCATTGCCAATACTAATCCTACCGGCATTTGTATCGATTTAAAAAAAATAAAGTTTAAGGCAACTGGGGCGGCATTTTGTACTGAGATTATGCCGATCGCACTTGCTAAAATTGCTACTAAAAAACTAATGGCGAGCAGAGGAATTGTTTTCATAAATAGTTGACAAATCAATAAATGAGATGATATCATCTTATAATAGAAATCTGTGTAAAAATATTATTTTTACAAACATCTGATTATTTAGCTATAGTACAACAAAAT
>CASBQF010000199.1 GCA_949127775.1 Oscillatoriales cyanobacterium PMM_0080 | reverse complement strand
TTGATTCGTTTCAGCAGTTGGTACAGGTGCGGGAATCGCAGCAGGAGGTGTGCTTTCTGTTCTATTAGCCACAGGCGGCAACTGAGGCGGAGGATTTTGCGAATTGGAAACTGAAGATTGTTCAATATTAGATGTCTGGCTCCCCCCCTTAGCAAGGGGGGGTTGGGGGGGGTAAATTTGTTGCGGCTGAGTTCTAATTGCTGAGGGCAATAATCCCAATAGCGTTACTTCCAGCCACAAACGCGGCTGAGTAGTGTTTTTAATTTGTACTTCATGAGTTTGCAAGTGTTTCTGACCTGCTAAAATTAACCCGGCATCCCAATTGCGGGCAAAAGTACAAAGTTTTTCCCAAGTTCCGGCTGTTAAAGATACTAAGTCCGACCGTTTCGGTGCTGATGAGGCTATTAGTAAATCTCGATAAAAACTGGCGAGACTTTGGAGCACTATTAGCGGTTCTCTACCGCGATCCATGAGGTGGCGAGTCATGTCTATTAATGCTGTAGCATCATCTTTACCAATAGCTTCCAGCAATTCCATTAAGTCATTCTCGGGAACAGCGCCGACTAAATCCCAAACTTTTTCAACTGTTATCTCGCCGGAAAATAGACTTAGTTGATCGAGCAAGCTTTCGGCATCTCGCATACCTCCTTGGGCGATTTGAGCGACCATTTTTATGGCATCGCTGGCAATATTAATGTTTTCTAGTTTGGCAATTTTGTGCAGGTGTGCAGTCATTGAGTCGAGGGGAATCCGGCGAAAGTCAAATTTTTGGCAACGAGATATGATGGTTTGTAGGACTCTTTGAGGGTCGGTTGTTGCGAGGACGAATACTACGCGATCGGGTGGTTCTTCTAAGGTTTTTAGAAGAGAGTTGAATGCCTGGGTGCTTAGCATATGGCAATTATGAACCAGAAGACTGTTAGCGACAAAATTGTGGTTTTCTTCTACTTCTATATCATAAACTTTCTCGATTCCAGCGACTTTTACAGATTCTACCGTCTCCGAATTTGTAATCCATTGAAGGGATTGAATACTGTTTAAAATTTGACACCCATTTTCTACTGGTTTCAGCGCCCATGTGTATGTAATGGTAGCTTTTACCTGTGTTAGACCTTGTATAAAACTTGGTTGTTGTTGGGTATCCCAAACCTGTAAGCCAATTGGCAATGAGTTGATTTTCTTCCCTAGAATATCCTTCTGTATGAATTTGGATACTTGGACTTCCTTCTGGTGAAATGCTGAGCGAGCCATCATCCATGTACCACCAAGCAAGTCCTTCTGGAGTGACGCGAGCGAGCCAATCCATTGTGACGTATTTTCCGTTTCCGTTGGGTTTAACAGCGTCAAAGACATCTCTAAGTTGGGGATGGCAGACTGTGTTGCAACAGACTGATATATCTCCGTATCCTCGGTTAGGTGTAACTCGTAACTTTGGTCGCAGTGTCGAAAGACAAGAGGCTTTATATTCCAACCATTCCCGCTGCTTTTCTCCGTGTGTCCAGCCCAATCTTGGAAATCGGCTATATTTATTTGGGTAGGTGATAAAACCGTCTCCAAGCAATGTTCCGTAGATGAGTCCGAGTATTTCTGGTTGCAAAACTGTGGCATTTGCCAAGAACTTTTCCGTTCTTGCATCCCAAAGTCCATGTCCTTTTTTATACGGATGTCGCTGCCAATGAGACTGAATACTCTTAATCCCTTTGCCTTTTTTTTGTAAAAAGTCTGGTATTTCGAGTTGTTCTCCACAGCCACACGCACAGAGAGGTCGGATGGCTTGAGCCTGTTCGAGAATAGAGGGCAAGTCGTAGGATTTTTGTCCGTAGGTATTCCCGTAAAATTGATGTCCTCTGGCAAATCTGCGCAAGCGTCCATCTGTGCCAAATTTGTAAATGAGGATGCCGCACCCACATTCACAGGGGATAGTATCTTCACTCCTTCTTTTACGTCTTTTGCTCGTATCCATCCCTGTTCTGTCCTGATTGGATGATTGCCAGTACATCTAATTTCTCGGTTGGCGGTTTTAATCATCAGTGTTTGTTTCTCACCTCGATCTAACCACCTCAAAACTTTTTTAAATTCCCAAACTTCAGAAGTTTCGTTATAGCTGAGAACTTGTTTTCCTTTGATGTTGGGATTGTCGATCCGCATCAGACCTTCGCTAGTTTGTACCTGAGAATCACCGGTCAAACACTCGTCGATTACATATACTTTATAGCGACACTGTGCTGGGGCAAATTGAGCTCGTTCGATTAAATCCCGAATGTTATCGACTCCGGTGTTGCTGGCGGCATCGATTTCGATGACATCTAGTGTCGAACCTCGGGCAATTTCTTGGCAAACGTTACATTTGCCGCAGGGAGTGGGGGTTGGGGCATCCGTAGAAATACAGTTGAGGGATTTGGCGAAAATTCTGGCACTGGAGGTTTTGCCGGTGCCTCTGGGGCCGGTGAATAGATATGCTGGTGCTATGCGCTCTTGTAGGATGGCACTGGTGAGGGTTTGGGCGATCGCCTCTTGACCGACTAATTCGGCAAAAGTCTGAGGGCGATATTTGTGATGCAGGGGTTCGTAGGTCACGATCGAATATTGGTGGTATTAGCTGTAATCTTAGCTAAGGAGACACTGTTCGATCGCTCGCTTGAGCTCCACTCTCAATCCCGGACGCCAGTGGACTCCCACGGCTGCGGGATTGGACAGTAGCAATTAGCACCCAAGCGAGCGATCGTCCGGGCGATCGGTTGTTCTCTTTGAGGTTTTCTGGCGATCGCTCGCTTGAGCTACTATTAATTTATCTGTATTTACTTTTATTTTGGTAGAAACGGAGCACACCGAATCAATATTTTTTGACCTATATTGGTATAATATGTTACAGACAATTGACCCTTTATTTTTGCCACTGCCAGCGCGCGATTTTCTGATATTTTGACAACCTGCTTGCAGTTAAAGATAAAGTATTAATTAGAGGGTGCGTCTTCGAGTTGCAGAAATCCAGTTGTACCAAGATGGTGGTGAAATGATGTCAAAGTTTGTGGATTGAGTTACACCGCCTGCTCTACTCTGGAGTTCTGTATAAATATAGCGTCAAATTTTACCCTTTAAAAGCCCATGTCAACCCAAATCATCCTTGTAGAAACAAGGTTGGCAGTAGCCTCTCCCAAGCCCAAACAGGCTAGAATAGCAGGTTTATCCTCAGATCAACTCTTAATAGGAGGGTCGGGATTACTGTTGTTATTGCTGATCGGTTTAGCGGTATTTACCAAGCTAAAACTTGACGATTTGGGCAAGAAGCTCAAATTTGAGGAGTTTAGAAATCGCGAACTCCAGAAAAAATACAAAATGGCTCTGGAAACGATGACAAAGATGGAAAAGAACCCCGACCTCATCCACTCCCGAGACTTTAATTTAGACTACCTGAGAATGCGGATGGCGGAAGAAGTCTTTCACTTTGCGATCGTGAACCAGATCAAGGTAAAAGTCAAAGACAAAATTAGTATTGCCCTGCGTCCGACTCAGAGTGCAGTAGGAGATAAAAATGGGAATGCCGGCACTGGCAGGCAAGTGGATTCGATGTTTGATATCGAATACGAAACTGGCGATCCCGCAGTAAAAATAGAAAAGCGAGTCCTGTTTAGGATTCAAATTAAGCTGATGAAACTGCCAACTCAGGCAACATCGGCAACAATTAATCAAATCATTGACTGTTTGGAAACTTATCTGAGTCCTTCAGACGATCATGACAGTTGGCAGCCGACAATTCAAGGTCGCATCGTTCACATTGAGTGGGATCAAAAAGCAAAGCCGACGCCGATGTTGGTACTGGAACAGTCGAATGAAGGGGTAAATGTTACCTTTAGGACTACGAGAACGGCTACAGGGAGACCTGCAAATGCCGATGATAGGCAGTTGGCAGGATCTAAGGGGCAAAAAAGTAGCAAAAGTAGTTCTAAGAGTCCAGCTAAAGGTGGCACAAAAAGCCCTGCGAAGGTAGGAGGAAAGCGTCCCGGTTCTCGGAAATAAGTTTAGTTGAATTAATTTTATTTTTTGGAAATAACCTGCATCACAGGGGATTTAAGCCCCCACCTTTAGGTAGATTGTTTTTAGGCAGGGGCTTAAATCCCCTGCCTGAAAACTTCGTTGTCAACTGTCAACTGTCAACTGTCAACTGTTAAGACTGTTTCGGTCGGTGTTGATGTGTCTTGTGCGAGGTAGCCATCTTCCATGTGAATAATGCGATCGGCAATGTCTAAAATCCGGTTGTCATGGGTAACGAGCAAGATGGTGCTGTTCTGTTCTTTGGCCAAACCTCGCATGATCTCTACCACATCTCGACCGGATTTGCTGTCTAGGGCTGCTGTGGGTTCGTCGGCTAAGATTAATTTGGGCTGGCTGACTAATGCGCGGGCGATCGCCACTCTTTGTTTTTGCCCGCCAGAAAGACTGCTTGGGTAATAATCTATCCTGTCTCCTAGCCCTACAGCTTCCATAATTTCTTCGATCTTATCATTAGTTTCTTGGTCAGAAAGATGACTGTGCAGGTCGAGGGACATTTGCACATTTTGCCTAGCAGTCAAGCATTTGAGCAAATTATGAGCTTGAAAAATATAACCAATGTCGCGGCGGACTTGTACTAATTTATTTTTCTGAGTTCCCTTTAATTCTTGATCGAGAATTTTCAGACTACCTTCTTGAATCGATCGCAAAGCTCCAATTAAGGTCAATAAGGTTGTTTTTCCTGACCCAGAAGGCCCAGTCATCAAGACGATTTCGCCCGGATTAATTTCGAGGTTGATGTCAAATAATGTCTGCTTCTGAAGTTGACCTTCGCCGAAAGAATGATTGAGATTTTGAATAGAGACAACAGGTAAAGTGTTCATCAGTAATTGACGATCGCTCCTTATTTTGGCATTATTTAGCGAGGAAGAGTCTCGAATGTTCGATCGCTCTCTTTCCCTATCTTCAAAAAATGAAGCAACAGCCAAGGCTCAAATGAGATCCGGATCGATGCCCTGCGATCGCAAATAAGCCGCCAATCGCTCTTTTTGTTCTTGTTCGCGATCGGCGCGTTGAGTCTCAGCATCGGCGCGTTGAGTCTCAGCATCGGCGCGTTGAGTCTCAGCATTGGCGCGTTGAGTCTCAGCATCGGCGCGTTGAGTCTCAGCATCGGCGTGGAGGCTCTCCAGTCTAGCTCGCTCGCTTCCTGTCAGCAACAAATTTCCCTGATTATCCCACCAGCGCAACCACTGTTGTGTCTGATTTTGATAGCTACCGGACCAAACGCCCAACTCTACACCCATCAGGTCGATCGGGTAATTTCCGCGATCGTTCGGTTCCAAGCGGTGATATCTAGTATTCACGCAATTATAGACTTCTAATTCATTGGTTTGGATCTTGTAAATAGCGTAGTAAGGAATTCTGATAATCCGCTCGTACACCCAAAACTTTCCCGGTTTCTGGTTTCCCCCGGATGGCAAAGCGGACAAGGGAGTATTGTCGAGTTCTTCAGAACCATCACCGCTAGCAAATTCGATCGCAATCAACGGCACAATATACTCGCGCCACAACACGTAGGAACGGCGATACTGCCCGTCCAATCGGGGCGGGACGTTGGGGACGTAGAACCAGTCAGGTGCTTCGGCTCCACGTTCGGGAGGGTCGGTTTCGCGCCAGTAGATGCCACAAGAAGAGCCCGATCGCATATTGTCCATCGGGATGCAGATTTTGTAGGGTAATTTCTAGGGAGTCCGTGAGCAAGATGCTCTGAGGATGTTCTTGAAAGTTTTTCACAAACGTGCCGTCAGATTCGGGGAGTTGTTTGTGGTCAGGAAAGGCGGGAGGCAACGCTGTGGGGTTGAGACTTTGGGTCATAGCGCAGAACCGAGGGAAAGTGCGATCGAGATGGATGCTCTGTTAATAGCATAACGTTCGATCGGCACAGCTATCCAATTCTTGATGGGGAACTTCCTTCATTAAAAAATATCTGCCGGGTCAGCCGCCTGCAACTTCCTAACTGCGATCGCCCCTGACACAGAACACATGATAACTGTCATGGTAAACACAGTTACAACTTTCCCCAAAGTCATGTACATCGGTAAACTCGTAGCAGTTCTAGCTAAACCGTATAGCACAACAGAAACCCCCAGTCCTGGTAAATAACCAAGGATTGCCAAAATTAAAGCTTCTTGAAAAACCACACTCAAAAAGTAACTGTCTTTATATCCCATCGCCTTTAACGTAGCGTATTCTGGCAAATGATCGGTCACATCAGTATAGAGAATTTGATAGACAATTACGATGCCGACAATAAATCCCATAGCCGCGCCGAGAGTGAAAATAAATCCGATTGCCGTGCTTTCTTCCCAATATTTTCTCTCAAAAGCGACAAACTCTTCTTTAGAAGCAATAGTCACGTCTTTCGGTAAAGTTGCCCTCATTTTTGCAATAACTGCTTTGACATTAGTTCCCGGCTGCAAATGCACAATTCCGACATCAATTAAACCTCTACTTCTTCTACTATGAAAAATTCGCAGAAAGTTCAAATCGCTAGTAATAATATTGCCATCAGCACCGAAAGATGCTCCTAATGTAAATAACCCATTTACACTAATCCGGCGGTTATCTATTTCAGTTTCGACAGGCTTTCCTTGGTTGAAATATTCTGCTACTGGCCCAAACTCCGGGCGGGAAGCTCGATCGAATAAAACGACATCTGGAATTTTAATTTTGTCCAAATTATCTTTGACTTCCGGCATATCAAAGATCGGATGAGTAGGATCAAAGCCAATTACCATCAGTTGGCGAGTATTGTTTTTGTCTGGTGCGGGATTTTTCCACAAACCAAAGCCTAAATATACTGGGCTAATTCCGGTAACGCCATTAAAACTCAAAGCTTGATACAAACGTCGCTGCGGAAAGCTTTTCATGGCTATTAAAGCCGTAGATTGAGTGCTGGTGATAAAAATATCGCCTCTTAACTGTGCATGAAAGCTGACGGAACTTTCAAATAGCGCATCTCTAAATCCAAACTGGATAAACATCAGCAAGTCGGCAAAGCCAATGCCGGCTAGCGCGATTACTAAGCGCATCTTTTCGCGGGTTAATTGTGCCCAAGCTAGCGGTATTTTTGCCATATTTAATGAAGGAAGAAGGAAGAAGGAAGAAGGAAGAAGGAAGAAGGCTCTTCGACTCCGCTCAGGAAACGGGAAGAAGGAAGAAGGAAGGAAGAGGGAGAGAGAGAAATTAGCGAGCGACAAAAGGGGGTAGCTTTACCCGGATTTGGGATAATAGCTGGTAGCTAACTCGCTCGAAAATTACCAATTACCAATTACCTATCTTAAATATTTATTTTAACTTCAACTTGCAAGTTTGTCAGAGTTGCCACTTTCTTACTTGATTCAGGATTTAGGCGAATTCTTACTTCTACAACTCTAGCATCGGTATCGGCGGCGGGGTCTGTATTGAGGACATCTTTTTTGCCGATTTGTTTGCCGATGCGGGCGACTGTTCCTTCTAGTGTGCCTGCAAAAACGGAACTGGTAACTGTGGCGCGCTGGCCGTTTCGCACTTTTGCGATGTCTGTTTCGTAGACTTCTGCTATGGCGTACATTTGATCGGTGCGGCCCAGTTCTACGATACCATTTTCAGTGTTGATACGTTCTCCTTGTCGGCTGTGAACTTTCAGGACGGAGCCGGATACGGGTGCTTTGACGTAACTTAAGTTTAAGTCTACTTGGGCTTTTCGTTTAGTGGCGATCGCACTTTCGACGGCGGCTTGGGCGGCTTGCACGTCTTCGGTACGGACTTCACCAATTTGGTCGAGATTAGCTTGAGCTTGATTGATTTGTTCTTGGCCAGTTTCTGATTTTTGTTTGAGCATTGCTTGGGCTTGATTGATTTGTTCTCGCCCTGTTTCTATTTTTTGATTTAAGATAGCTCTAGCTTGATTAATTTCCTCTTTTCCTGTTTCCAATTTGCGTTTGAGATTGGCTCGGGATTGATTGATTTCCTGCTTCCCTGTTTCTACTGTTTTTTTGACTGTGGCTTTAGTTTCGAGTATTTCCTGTCGCAAAGTTTGGACTGTTTTCTCTAAAATAGCTTGCGCTTCTTTGACTTTTTGGCGAGCAGTCTCTACTGCTAAGCGTTTGGTGTCGTAGGCGGAAACAGAAATTGCACCTGTTTCGGACAGTTCTTTATTGCGTTGTTCCTCGGCTTCAGCGTTGGCTAATTCGGCTTTTAGTCGATCGACTGTAGCATTTTGAGAGGCAATTTCGCCACGCACTTGAGCTTCTAGCCCTGCAAGTTTGGCTTGCTGTACCTCTGTTTCTCTTGGCAGTTGTGACTCAAATTTGGCAAGATTAGCTTGTTCGGCTTCGGTTTCTCTTTGCAGTTGTGCCTCAAATTTAGCGACGTTAGCTTGTGCGGCTTCGGTTTCTCTGCGCAGTTGAGCTTCTAAGCGGGCGACATTGGCTTCTTCGCCTTCAGTTTCCCTTTGACGTTGAATTTCAGACTTGGCAACTTCGGCTTTCCCAGCGCCGATTTGCCCGGTTTTTGCGCCTGCTTGAATTTTGGCTAATTCTGCTTGTTTGACTTTGACTTCTTTGTCGGCTTGTTGGAGGATTGCTTGGAGCCGATCGCGCGTATCGAGAACTGCTACGATTTGTCCTTGAGTAACTCGATCGCCCTCTTCCACCTTTAATGTTTCAATTCGTGCCCCTTCTGAAGCCGAAGGAGCCGACAATTTGATCACTTCTCCCAGGGGAGTTAACCGACCTAAAGCGGTAACGGTGGTGCGGGTGGCTGCTGCGGCTTCACTAGCCTTTGCCGCCGCTGCTGTCTTTAACTCTTCGGCTTTTCTAATTTGAGATACTTGCCAAAAACCGATTCCCGTGGTAAGGAGAGTCACGACGATCGCTAAACCGATAACTCCTCGCCCTGGAAGTTTTAAGAATGATTTATCCTTGTCCCGTGATTCCTTTCCCATGAGTTATGAAGTAGGTGCTTTCCTGATTAAGTTTTTTCCACCTACTATGACCTATTGTAAACATATCTCAGCTATTTAGGGAAATCAAAAAGCACCTCAGTCATGTAATGTTCAGCCCAATCTTGACCGAAAGCTTTTTCAAGTATGCGGCGGGTTTTGTCGTTTTGCTGCTGCTGAGTGCAGTAGTACATTTGAGCAGCCAGAACTTTTTCCTCTTCAGCGGCCGAGACTGGAACGGATGCGACTGCTAGTTTGCAGTGAATTTCCATGTAAGATTCAACTATGTCCAGAAATCTGCTTTCTTCTTCGATCGAAGAAGGCCGCACAAATAGACAAAATTCCGAGAAAATATCGCCCCACTCTGGAATTTCACGGGGATCAGAAAATTGGTCGATCGGCAAAGTTTGCAGTTGGGTTCGGTAATTTTCCGACAAAATGCGACTAGGATTCAGAGGAGAAAGGTCGGCGATCGCAGCGCTAACTTTACCTTTGCCTGCTACGATATCCGTACCGAACATCGGCAAAGCGTAATTCGGTCTAGGAAACATCACGCAGTGCAGGATATCCAGCATCGGCCCGACTTTAGCAAGTTCGAGGTGTATTTTGCGGAACTGGGGCGTTTGATAGCAGCGATTCTCAATGATCAGTTTTTCTCCTTCCAAGCGCCCTTCTACGTATCCCAAATCAGCGGGGAGGTGGTAGGGTTCAAGGTCGAGATAGCGATGCCATACTGCTTCCATCCGGTGTGCTAATTCGCGAATGAGATGGTGCTGTTGCTCGCGCAGGGAAGGCTGGGATATTTCTAACATTCCTATTTTATCGGGTGATGACTTAACAAAAATTGAGTTTACTGTTGCAGGATGCAGGAAAAAAGGTAGATACTTTTAAGGATATCAGCAGATCGACGCGCGATCGAGAAAGATTTAAAGGAGATAATTGTATGTTTGGTCTGGGATTGCCCGAATTGGGGATTATTGCCGTAGTCGCTCTTCTAATTTTCGGTCCCAAGAAAATTCCTGAGTTAGGAAATGCTTTGGGGAAAACCTTGCGGAGTTTTAAGGATGGTGTCGGTTTGGGTGATGATGAAACTGTTGAGAAGGAAAAAGATCGGGATAATGATGCAGAAGTCAAGCCTGGGGATTAGAGAAATTGGGAACAATGCGATTCTCAGACAAGTGTAGAGGCGAGTTTTGCCGTTAGCGTAGCCCTCGGAGACGATCGTACTTTTACCTAAAATCAATAATAAAATAAACCCGCCCTCGCGCCGCAGTAAATCGCAATTCCCGTGGGGGCGAGTTTTACAGAAAATAATTCCCTAAAACCAATTTAATGTGAAGTTTCACATATCTCGATCCCCCTAAATCCCCCTTAAAAAGGGGGACTTTGATCGGAATCTTGTCCCCCCCTTATTAAGGGGGGCTAGGGGGGATCCGATTTTATGCAGCCTCATAAAAAATTGGTATAAAATCCACAATAATCAGGAGACGGCGAGTGCCTTTGTCCCTACAATTAATTTGGCGTAGGGACACGGCAGTGCCGTCTCCTAATTTGGGCTAATAATTCCGAATCTTAATGAAGTTTTATTCATACTTGCGGCCGCGCCACTGAGTCGGCTGATTTAATGCCGAAATCAGAATTCGTAAAAATGCTAAGGGATCGGCTAAAGGTGAAAGCCAAAATAACCATTTACCCGATGCGTTTGTCCGATCGTACGAAGGGGCGATCGCAAAACACAAAGCCGATCGCACCAATACCAAAAATACATTCAATCCCAACAGCAAACCGTAGGGAAACACCGCCACAGGCGATAGCAAACCAAACAACAAATAGCCCAATACGATCGGCACAGGGAAACCTTGAACCGCCAGCAATAGCCATAAGTCGCCCCAGATTTGCAGTTTAGAAGCGGCATCTTTCAAATCGAGCGATCGACCCCATTCGTTCCAAGTCTCGATCGCCCCTTCATACATCCGCACCTGCAACACCTTAGCCCCATCCAAAAACCCCACCTTAAAACCCTTAGCAGCAGCATAGCGAGCCAGAGTCACATCATCACAGAAAGAGCCTTTAGCAGACTCGTAGCCGTCCAATTCCACCAAAACCTCGCGTCGGCACAAAAAACATTGACCGTTCGCCATCACCAATTCCGGCACATCTCCACCAGTCCCGGTCGGCCCGAACCGATAAACTAAAGTCATCAACAGCGAAGGTTGCAGCCAAAATTCCCCTGGATACTTGAGGATAAACTGTGGCGATAGGGAAATTAAATCATAATTTCCGGCGATCGCAGTTTTGAGCAAACTCGCAATCAAACCCGGATGGGGAACTGTATCGGCATCGATGCCTAAAATCCACTCGCACTTCTCGGAACTTGCCAAAAAACCTGTGTGTAAAGCCCACGGACGCCCCACCCAACCAGTCGGTAGTGGGTCATCGTTCATTACCCGAAACCGGGGGTCTTTTTCGGCTGTGGCTTTGACTAAATCTGCTGTTCCATCTACGGAATAGCTGTCAACGACAATCACTTCGCGGAGTTCGTAACTTTGGCGGCTCAATCCATCTAAACAAGGTGAAATTCGATCGACCTCGTTCAAAGTTGGGACAACGACTGTACAAGCACCAATTAAATCCAGTGTCGGCGATTCTGGTTCGAGGGGCGGGATGCGCGATGGGCCTTTAATCAAGCGTGACAGAAGAATGGCGACGGCGGGTAATTGTAGCAGCAGGATAACTGTGCAGATGATATTTATCAAGAGATTGGGCATAGGGAATAGGGCATGGGGCCGAAGGGCCGAAGAGTCGAAGAGAAGAGCAATCTTAGATTTTACAGTCCTGAACGCACAGTTGACCAAAAAACCCGGTTTCAGCAAGAAACCGGGTTTTTTAAGTAGTTCTAAAATTCGGCGTTGCTGAATTTAGGTATGATTCACTCGCTTAAGCAATCCCTGAAATTTAGAGTAGGGGCAATTCATGAATTGCCCGGGCAATTCATGAATTGCCCCTACTAAATTTCGGAGGAAAATCATACTCCTTTCTCAGCAACGCCACTCTAAAATTCTTTGTTAGATCCGACATCTTGCACCATTCATTCTCTCTTAACAGGCAAGATGCCTGTTCCACTTCCTTGTGGGGAGGGCGGGATCTG
>CASBQF010000198.1 GCA_949127775.1 Oscillatoriales cyanobacterium PMM_0080 | reverse complement strand
TGGCAAGTGGCAATTTAGGTGACAAGATTATTTTGGATAACAGAGATGAACTCGGACAAGTTGTGAGTTCATTTAACAAGATTGCTGAGGCTTTAGTCGGTGCGAACCAAGAAATTACTATTCTCAACGATCGCCTAAAAGTCGAAAATGTACGGATGAGTGCCGAACTAGATGTGACTCGCAAGATTCAGCAGATGCTCCTTCCAAAAGACCTAGAACTCAATGAAGTTGTGGGCTTAGATATTTCGGGATTTATGGAGTCTGCCGATGAAGTAGGCGGGGACTATTACGACGTACTCCAGCACGAAGGTAGGGTGAAAATTGGTATTGGTGATGTGACTGGACACGGATTGGAGAGCGGTGTTTTAATGATTATGGTTCAAACGGCAGTGCGAACTTTGCTCGCCTACAATGAACCAGATCCGGTCAGATTTTTAAGTGCTATTAATAGTGCAATTTACGATAACGTGCAACGGATGAAATGCGATAAAAATGCCAGCCTTGCTTTGTTAGACTATCACGAGGGAATGCTGAAGTTGAGCGGCCAGCACGAGGAAATGATTGTGGTGCGGTGTAACGGTTCTGTAGAGCGGTTTGATACGATCGATCTGGGTTTCCCGATCGGGCTGGATGCAAATATTGCTGAATTTGTTGCTGAAAAAATTGTCCAGTTGCATTCAGGAGATGTCGTAGTGTTGTACACTGACGGGATTACGGAGGCTGAAAATATGGATAAAGTGCTTTATGGTTTAGAGCGGTTAATTGAGGTGATACAGATTAATTGGCAGCAAACGGCCACAGAAATCAGGCACGCTGTAATTGATGATGTACGATCGCACATCGGGGAACAAAAAGTCTTTGATGATATCACATTGCTGGTACTCAAACAAAAATAGGGAATTGGGAATTGGCCAAACAGGGCAAACAGGGCATTGGTAGCAACTCGCCAATAACTAATAACAACAGTCAACAGTCAACAGTCAACAGTTAACAAATAACAAACAACAAATAAGATGATTCAGACTTTTGGCGATTTCATCGAGCAGTCAGCTAGCCCAGAATATTTAATAATTGGGTTTTCTCCGAGTTCGATTCCTCTGAAGCAGCGGTGGCGAAATAACGGTTTATCGGCGGATTTTTTGGCTGATTACATGACGACTTTTTTCCCTGGAAACGAAGACGAACCCTCGACAATTGACAGACAAGCTGAAATTAAAAGTGCTGTGAGCTACATTGCTAATGAGTTATTAGAAAATGCGATGAAGTTTAATGATGAAACCTCAGATTACCCGATCGACATTAAACTGCAATTAGAGAGTGACGGAGTGATTTTCTCAGTGGCTAACAGCATCTCTCCCAAAGCTGTGAACAAGTTTCAGGCTTACATTCGGCAGTTGCTAGCCTCCGATCCAAGCGAGCTGTACATTCAGCAGTTGGAAAACAATGCGGATGACGACAACTGTACTGGTTCAGGATTGGGATTGCTGACCATGCTGAGCGACTATACCGCTAAAATAGGCTGGAAGTTCCAGACTGTGCAAAAAGAGCCGGAAGTAATTGCGGTGACGACTATGGTGCAATTGAGAGTATAAGCCGATCGGGCGATCGATCGTATCTAATGGAGTTTTTTTTGCTGCAATGGAAATTAAGACAGAAGATTACCGGATCTGTTACGATCCAACAACGACAACCGTGAGTTTTGTTGGCTCTCTGAGGCTGAGCGGGCCTGCGGAGTACGCGCCGATAGTGCAGTTGCTGGGCGAGGTGGCTAACGTGGAATCGGCGAAAATTACCCTCAATTTGCAGGAGTTAGAATTTTTGAACAGTTCTGGCATCAATATGCTGTCAAAATTCATTATCGAGGTGCGCAAAAAAGCTCGGGTGCAAATGGCTGTACAAGGCTCTCAACAGATAGCTTGGCAAGGTAAATCTTTGAAGAATTTGCAGCGCCTAATGCCTAGTTTGCAGTTGGAATTAGTATAAAGAACGATTATTTTTAAAGTGCAGGCTGTTGAGTGATTTTCTGTTAGTAGAGGTGCAAATTCTCGGGTTATGCTGGAAGAACAACCATCTAGAGAACAGCTACTTTTGGAGATAGAAAGATTGCGCCAGCAAGTGGAAGACTTGAAGGAAGAAAAAGCGGATCTGGAAATCTTGCTGGAAACTACTGCTGAACATTCTGATAGTCTTGCTAGTGAGTTGCAGGATCGGGCATTGGAAGCGGTGCGGGAAGGCGAAATCAAGTTGGCTCAGTTTCTCGAAGCGATTCCAATCGGGGTGGCTGTGCTCGATTCTCTGGGCAAACCTTGCTACGTCAATCGTGCGGGAAAACAGTTGCTTGGTCAAGGGATTTTGCCGTTAAATGCTGTTGATGATTTGTCAGAAAGTTATCAAATTTATATAGCGGGAACTGATACTATTTACCCGTTTGAGAATTTGCCGATTGTCCGAGCTTTGAGGGGTGAGAGCACAACGACTGATGATATGGAAGTTCATCAACCCGACAAGAAAGTTCCCATTGAGGGTTGGGGAACACCAATTTTTAATGACGCTGGCAAAGTTGCTTTTGCGATCGCAGTTTTTCAAAATGTCACGGAACGCAAACAAGCTGAATCTGACCGCCACCTATTTATTAAAGAACTCTCTGAACTCAATCAAGATTTGATAAAATCCCTGGATGCAGAATCAGAATTGACTGATGCTTACGGGCGATTTGTGCCACATCAATTTCTAAATTTATTGGGATATGAAAGTATTATCGATGTCAATTTAGGCGACCAAGTACAGGAGGAAATGTCGGTGCTGTTTGCGGATATCCGCGACTTCACAACGCTTTCGGAAACTATGAGTCCGCAAGAAAATTTTAATTTTATCAATGCTTACCTTTCGCGGATGGAGCCTGCAATTACTAGCAATAATGGCTTTATTGACAAATATATCGGTGATGCAATTATGGCTCTGTTTAGCGACTGCGCAGATGATGCACTAAAATCTGGTATTGCGATGCTAAATATCCTGACTGATTACAACGAACACCGTCAAAATATCGGCTACATCCCGATAAGAATTGGCATTGGCATCAATTCGGGTTCTTTGATGCTGGGGACAGTCGGTGGCAAAAGCCGAATGGACAGCACTGTGATTAGCGATACTGTTAATTTGGCATCTCGGATTGAAGGATTGACTAAAGAGTACGGCGTACCTCTGTTAATTTCTCAGGAGACTTTGGAACGGTTGCGAAATCCGGCTGATTATGCTATACGGATTGTGGATAAAGTACAGGTTAAAGGAAAGTCTAAATATGTCACAGTCTATGAGGTATTTGATGCCGATCCGCCAGAAATTTTGATGGCAAAGCTGGCAAATTTGCCGACATATACTGAAGCTATGTCACTGTGCGATCGCAAGGAGTTCCGAGAAGCGGGAAAATTGTTTGAAGAGTGTTTGGGGACAAATCCGAGCGATCGGGTGGCTCGTATTTATTTGAAACGCTGTCGGGATTGGCGATCGCTCCTCAAGGGAATTTAGTCAGTTGACAGTTGACAGTTGACAGTTGACAGTTTTAGAGGTTTCGGGACAGAGCATCTACCAAGAAACCCGGTTTCTCGTCTAAGAGTGCGTAAGTCCTGATAGTATAATTACTAATTTGGAGTGTCAAGAAATAACGATGGGAATCAACAAGCGGCAGCCGAGAATATCTATAAAACCAGAAGTGATTAAAGTTATAGCTCTGTTCTGCCTGTGCTGCTTGTTAACTGCAAGCTGCGGACAGGGGGCTTCTCGATCGCCCAATTCGCCCAATAACGATCGCGTTACTATCGGCACAACTTTGAAATTGCGGACGATCGACCCCGCTGACGCTTACGAAACCATATCAGGGGAATTGCTACGAAATTTGGGCGATACTCTCTACACCTACAAGTCGGGAACTACTGAGTTAATCCCTCACTTGGCTACAGCAATGCCAAAAGTGAGCAAAGACGGATTGACATATACAATGCCCTTGCGCCAAGGCGTGATTTTTCACGATGATACACCGTTTAACGCAGCAGCAATGGAATTTTCCTTGCAGCGGTTTATCAAAAATGGCGGCCGTCCGGCTTTCTTGTTGGGCGATGCCGTAGAATCGGTGAAAGCGACGGGCGAATACGAATTAACTTTTAAATTAAAAAAACCTTTTGCGGCTTTTCCTTCCCTGTTGACATTTGCTGGTATTTGTGCAGTTTCTCCGAAAGCTTACGAAATTGGGGATGCTAAGTTTAAACCCGATACATTTGTGGGAACTGGGCGCTACAAGTTGGCGAAGTATGGTAGCGATTCTCTCAAGTTTGATGTGTTTGATAAGTATTGGGGGGAAAAGCCAGTTAATCAAGGTATTGACATTTTGCTGCTTTCTAGTTCGTCAAATTTGTTTAATACTTTTCGGACTGGTGCGATCGATGTTGCGTATTTATCTCTGGATGCAGATCAAGTTCGCAGCTTGGATGAGGGAGCAAAAAAGGGGAAATGGCAGGAATTCGCCGCCGAGAGCAGTACAGTCAGTTATATGACGCTAAATATCAAGTCTAAACCGCTGGATAAGTTGGAGGTGAGACAGGCGATCGCCTCCGTGATGGATCGGCCCCTGATTAACGATCGTGTCCTCCGGGGACAAGCGCAACCACTATATAGTCTGATTCCCACAACCTTCGACGTTCACAAGCCCGTTTTTAAAGAATTGTACGGCGACGCCAACATGACAAAGGCGAAGGAATTGTTGACGAAAGCGGGATACTCGGCCGCCAATCCGTTTATTCTGCAAATTTGGCATCCTTCTGGTTCCACAAAGCGAGGTTTGGTGGCAAGTACGATCAAAGCTTTGGTCAAACTGAAGATGGACGGGATTATGGAGGTAGAAATCAACAGCGTTGAATCTCCGACTTTGTTTCAGAATATAGAGAAGGGGATTTATCCTGCGGTTTTAGTGGATTGGTACGCTGACTTTTTTGACGCTGACAATTACATTCAGCCGTTTTTGGATTGTGCGACGGGTTCGGCCGCGGTTGGGTGCGAAAAGGGGGCTAGTCAGGGGCAGGGTTCGTTTTATTATAGCGATCGGGTAAATCAACTGATCGACAAGCAGCGCCAAGAAGCAAATCCTCAAATCCGTAAAGCTTTGTTTGCTGAAATTCAGGACATACTAGGTCAAGACGTACCTTTCATCCCCCTTTGGCAGGATAAAGACTATACCTTTGCTCAGAAAAACGTGACTGGTATCCGTCTCGAACCGACGCAATCCTTTCCCTTCTGGTTCCTGAAAAAGCAATAATTCTTTACAATGATTTGTAAGAGTTAAAACGTCTATCATTCTATCATCTTTTGTGCACAGCAGGGTGATGATTGTCACAGTTTATCGAAGAGACCGATCACCCAACTATCTCCAAAAATGTTGGATATTATTAGAGAGAGAGACATCGCTAAGGGTGAATATATGAAACTTGGAATTTTAACAACAACTGGGCTTTTAATTGCGATCGGCTTTGCTACTGGAGTCAAAGCAGAAAACGTATCACAAGTCAAGCAACTATTAGAAACGAATAAATGTAGCAAATGTGACTTGACAGGAGCGCAGCTTGCTGGTATGAACCTCAGCGGAGCAGATTTGAGCGGTGCAAATTTGAGCGGTGCCAATTTAACCGGTGCTAACCTCAACGAAGCCAAACTGAACGCAGCAAATCTAACCCAAGCTAAATTGCAAGGTGCGAGTCTAATTGCGGCTAAAATGCACGGCGTCAATTTGGAAGGTGCTGATTTGAGTCGCGCTAACCTGAGTCTGGCGGGTTTAGTAATTGCTAGCTTAAAAAATACCAACCTCACCAGTGCTAATTTAGTCGGTGCCAATTTAGAAAGTGCTGATTTGGCAGGTGCGAACCTGAGAAATGCTCGTCAGTCTGTAGCGAATCTAGCAAATGTCAGTCTCCGGGGCGGCAGTTTGTCGGGAATAGACGTACAGGGCGTCAACTTGCGGGATGCAAATTTGACCGGTGCAAATTTGACTGGTGCAAATCTGAACGGTTCGGACTTGACTGGTGCTAATTTAAAAGATGCCAATATGGCAAATGTAGATTTGAAAAATGCTTCTTTGCCGTAGGACGATCGCCAGTTGTTATATCAGATTACCGTGTTTAACCAACTTAATATAATCATGTAGGGGCAATTCCGTAATTGCCCCTATAATTTTAATAATTGAATTTACTCAAAAAAATTAACTGTAGGGCAATACGGTTTACTTAACACTTTTTATGCCCCGGAGATCCCCCTAAATCCCCCGAAAGCAAGGGGGACTTTAAGAGCTTTCTTGTCCCCCCATTTTTAAGGGGTGTGCCAGGGAGATATCTCTTAAGTAAACCGTATTGAACTATAGCGTGCTGATAGTTGCACCTTACACTTTGTTAGGAATGATAATTAAATAACTTCCACAATAACAATTAAAATTGTAAGTTATTTAATTGGCGATCCTTAGTAATTAATCTTCGTCAGCAGCATCTTGGGGGAAGCGAATAATGTCATCATCGCCGAGGTATTCGCCATTTTGGATTTCAATCATCACTAGGGGAATAACGCCTGGATTTTCGACACGGTGAGGCGTATTCATGGGAACATAGGTTGACTGTTTCTGCATGAGAATCGTCTCGGTGTCATTGCAGATTACTTTAGCGGTACCGGAAACCACAACCCAGTGTTCGCTGCGATGATAGTGCATTTGGGTGCTAATATGGTGGCCCGGTTTGAGTTCAATCCGATTGATTTTGTAACGATCGCCTGCGTCTATGACTGTAACTTTACCCCAGTAGCGGGTTTGTGTGCGATGATCGTCAATTGTTTCGATTGTGTCCACTGTTTCCACCATGCTGTTGATCTCGCTAACGGTGTATAAAAATAATTGTATTGAAAGTATATCATTCGGTAAGTGCGATCGGGCTGAAATTTAGAGTAGGCGCAATTCATGAATTGCCCGGGCAATTAATGAATTGCCCCTACTCATTTCGGAGGCAAATCATACTCCAAATCAGCAACGCCTTAAACTGTACATTCGGCACGCTGCTCAAAGCCATCCCACAAGAGTGTTTGATTGATTTTTGACACAGAATTTAAACGTATAACAGCTTATTGCCTACCCATACAACAATTGGGGTTTAATGTTCCGCAGTCAAAACCTGAAATTCCTCCGTATCAATCCGATTTGCTTGATACAAAATATGAGCAATTTCTGAAAGTGCTAACACAGAATGAGCTTGATAACCATTGGCTTGCAATTTATCTTTAACTCCTCGTTCATGGTCAATTAAAACCACAATATCTTCTACCTTCAACCCAGCAGATTGCAACTTGGCGGCACCTTCCATTACACTTTTGCCACTAATCAAAATATCATCAACTACCACAATAGTTTCTCCAGCCTGAAAATGCCCCTCAATTAACTTCCCCGCACCGTAAGTTTTCACCTCCTTTCGCGGAAAAATCATCGGGCGTTCCATCCGCAAAGCTAAACCAGTGGCTGTGGGTAATGAACCATAGGGGATTCCGGCAATGCGATCGAATTTTAAGTCTTTGAGAATCTCCGCATAGGCGCTAACGATTTGATGGAAGATTTGCGGAATTGAGATGATTTTTCGCAAGTCAATGTAATATGGAAATGTGACCCCCGATGCTTGTACATGATCGCCAAAAACTACGCAGCCAATATCATAAAGTTGCAAGATTAAGTCACGGTTAGGTTCCGGTTGCAAAAAGCAAACATCCGGTAGCCACAGTTCACAAGTCGGACTACCTGCGATCGCCTTTAAACGCTCTTCATTAATATTATCCCGCAATTTTTGCACTGCTTCCCGTGGATTTGACTGTGCCAATAAACTAGCAGGGATTGGCAACAATAAACCCTCACCATTCTTGCTTAAACCAGCCGCTAGCAGTTGAACCAAGTCATTGGCTTCTGCGAGGTCATTTTCTGCTGGGATATCTCCTTCAACTAAAATTAGGCGTTCTGGAGCAGATTTGCGGATGCGGGCCAACATATCCGGCATTACTCCTACTTCTAAACCAACTTTTTCAGGAGTTCCCCAAGTTTGAGAAATGCGGACTAATTGCAAGTAAAAAGGGTTTTCTGGTGTTGGGTATTCTTGGAAAATGGCGGCGGAGGGATTTGCTGTAGCACAGAGGGCAAAAACAGTTTTGCCGGGATACAATAAGAATGGCGCTACTTGGTCGAATCCGGCATAGGGACTTAGAGTAATAGCATCAACTTGCAAATCTTCAAATACGGTTTTGGCAAATAGTGTGCTAGTATTTAAGTCGCAGTGTTTGGCATCTAAAATTACGGGAATATGGGCAGGAATAATTTGTAAGATTTGTTGCAATAATTCCCAGCCTGGAATGCGTAGAGATTGGTAAAAACCGAGACTAAGTTTGCAAGCACAAATCAAATCTGCTGTTTGTTCGATCGCACATTTAGCCTTGGCCAATAAATCCGTCGTTGTTGAGAGATCGAAATTTTCGAGTTCTGGTTCAAGGGCTAAATATAGCAAAGTTTGATTTTTTTCAATCGCCTCTAAAAGCTTGTCGCTGAAGTTTGTTTGATTTATCATTGGTATTTGGGTGGGGATAGTAAGGGGAGGAAGAACACTGATCTGCTAAGCTTTTATGCCAATTTAATGGGTCGTTGCACATATCTCGATCCCCCTAAATCCCCCTTAAGAAGGGGGACTTTGAGCGGAATCTTGTCCCCCCCTTATTAAGGGGGGCTAGGGGGGATCTGATTCTATGCAGCCTCATAAAAAATTGGTATTATGCCAAACAAATTTGGTAGTAAGGGTTTTAGTCCTTTAAAAAAAAAGTAAACTATGTTGATAAATACGATCGCCTTTAAGACTTGGGACAATTTGCTACACAGCTATGTGGACGATTTTGGGCGCGTCAATTATGGGCGGTGGAAAGCTGAGTCGGCGGATATTTTGAGACAGTGGCTAGAAAGTTTCGCGGATGTAGACTTGACTGATGTTGATACAGATGGGCGGCTGGCTTTGTGGCTGAATGTCTATAATGCGATCGCAATTTCTCAAGTTATTGAAGTATATCCGATCGCGTCAATCCGTCCCAAAGTTTTGGGAATTCCCAACTGGCTAAGCTTTCTGGATTTTTTCGCCCGTTCAACTTATACAATTGCGGACAAAAAGTACAGCCTCAATCAAATCGAACATGAGACTTTGCGTCGGGATTTTGCCGAACCACGCATCCATTTTGCTTTGGTTTGCGCTGCGATTGGATGTCCGATGTTGCGTCGCGGGGCTTATTTTCCAGAATCGGTACGAACTCAACTGGAAATAGACACGAACCGTTTTATTCAAAATCCCGATAAGGTGCGGTATGATGCGGGGAAAAAGACTCTTTATTTGAGCAAGATTTTTAAGTGGTATGGTGAGGATTTTGTGAAGGAGGCGGGCTCGGTGGCTGGATATGTGGCTGGTTATTTGGGCGCGGATGTGGGGGATGAATGTGCGATCGTTTTTTTGCCTTACGACTGGAATTTGAATCGGGTTGATGGATAAAATTTGCGCCTGTGGGTTGGTGTTTTTTTGAGGGGGTAATTTTTTTAGTCTGTCGTTACCCCTTCAAATTGCCAGATTCAACAGGGCGATCGGATGATTTTGAGGCAACGGGGCGATCGGACTTAGGCGATCGACTCGCTGGCACTGGCAAGGCTTCAAAATGCAGCCATCTAGCGGGGTTTAGAGGGTTTTGGGGTGATTGCATATTAAAGAAGGCTGGCACGGCTACAACAGCACCACAGGTATGGCTGGTTATATACAGCGGTTACATAATGATTTGGGTAACTTTAAGCTCTGGGTTAGGAGAAGCACTTATTTTGAGTCTAGACAGTTAGGTGATCTGAAAAGTTTTAGTATGGTTTTAAAGGAAGATGATATTACAAGCTATACCAGTGAAGGAGTCCAACTATGACCGTTAAAATCCAGTTACACACATACACCTCAGAAGAACGCTTGGATGGTAAGGAGCATGAATTAGAACGTATCCCGTCCGTTGGAGAGTACATCGCACTGCGGGAGGATAACCGTTGGTTTAAAGTTGAAATTGTTGTACATTGGGTATCTTCACCATTGGATGGGGAGGTATACGCTTTAGCAGTAGAGCCTCAAGATATTATAGATAAGTCAGGATTTGGGAAGCTGACTAAATATTGATCCGTCACATATTAGTTTTTAGAAAGCAATTAGCTATTACTTTGAAATTGTTAATTGCTTTTTAAGAACTTAACAAATCACACTAGAAAGGTAAATCACTATTTCCTTCTCTAGAGTTTAAACCCATCGGAGCTTTATCAAGATAATTCATTTTTCAGATGTGTAAGGCTTCTAGGCTCTAGGCGGGGAAATATGATTTAGGTTTGCTAGTACGGTCGCACGATCG
Organism: Oscillatoriales cyanobacterium PMM_0080; assembly: GCA_949127775.1. Classification (GTDB taxonomy): domain Bacteria; phylum Cyanobacteriota; class Cyanobacteriia; order Cyanobacteriales; family Microcoleaceae; genus Microcoleus. Next base: position 7,656 of record CASBQF010000198.1, on the reverse strand, counting down.
AAACGGTCGGAGTGGTTGTCACGGTCTGAGCGGTTGCTACGCTCGGAGTGGTTGCCACGCTCGGAGCTAACTTTTTTGCGTCACTGGTGCGACTTCAAACCACACACTTTTTTAAAAACTGAAATCGACAGAAAACCCTTTATTGTCGGAGGGTATCGGGTTTTACATTTGACATAATTTTATTTTTAGGATAAGCATAAAATATCTACTTTATCTAAACGAGGTTTTAAAAATGACATTAGAGAATATTACACTTAATTTGTTAGAGAATGCTTTGGATTTCATCATAAGAGGTTTAGATGAATTATATAATGATAGTGATGATAGTGAATATGAAGAACGGTTTATAATACCTATTTCTCAACCTCAAAGGGATTATAAATATGGAATACTTCACCTATATGCGGGTTTTATTTTGCTCCTTAAAGAAAAGTTGTACCGAGATACACCTTCTCTTATATATACAAAAGGTGAAAAAACGGTCGATTATAAGCAAGTTACCGATAGATTAAAAAAATTGGATAACAGTGAAAATCAAGTAAACTTCAATGATAATGATAAATCAACCATTAAAAACATACAGGACTATAGAAATGTTTTTGAACACTATAAAATTGAGAACGTGGATACTCTTAAACTTAAAGAAGTAATTATTGATTTTATTGATTTAATTAACCGATTTCTTAACCAACATTTAGAAATTGATATCACTTCGCCTTCCTTTGACATACCTCCTGAAACTAGAGGGAAAATACTTTCAATAAAGCCGATTTATGACCGCATGATTGAAGAATCTAAACGCGAAATTAAAGCACTTGGTGAAGAAAAAGTTAAAACCTTTAAAAAAGTGCGATTAAGAGTTTTGCGAGATTTAAAGAAAGATAATGAAATTTATTTTGATCGAACAGGAGATGATTACAATATTTTTAGTATTTGTCCTAAATGTGATGAAGAAAAACTTATTTATGAGGGGGAATTTGCGGGGGTTTGTACTAATAAAAAATGTTATGAATACACGTCTTTAACACATTGTGATAAATGTGGATCAATAACAATAGGTTATGATTGGGAAGAAACATGGTGTGAATACTGTTGTGAGTATTTGGCAGAACTGATAGAAAATGATAAAACATAATGAGTGATGATTTGATGTTGTGTAATTTTTCTAGATGTAGCTACAAAGATTACAGGGCTTAGGCGGGGAAATTTGACTTTCCCCGCCTAGATTTATTTAGCAAAGTAAGGTTGGTGATATTCTCACGTCACTATCTAAAAATGGTGTGACTGTTAGCGAAACTTACAGGTTGCAATCAACCTAAATCCCTATCAGGGATTGAAACATAGCCTTAATCAGCTTGAGGGTGAAGATTTTCACTAATCGGTAGGTGGTTAGATGAATGCTAACCAATTAGCTATTGATCCGCCCTTAAACCTCTCCACTCAAAATCCGTTGAACCGTCAAACTTAGCTGTGGAAACATCGGAGATACGATCGCCTCCCCATCCCGAAATACCCCAACCTCAACATATTGCCCATCCTGAAGCCGCAAAACCGTCACCACTTCTTCAATTGGATCAATAACCCAATACTCTACAATGCCCCGCGCTGCGTACTGAGCTCGTTTGCGTTGGCGAAGCCCTCGAAGAGGATCGTAATCCCGATCGCTGCCCAGTCTACCCGGACTGACTACCTCCACAACAAACCGAGGAGGCAACATATCGAAAGTGATAGTTAGCCTGGTTGCTGTCAGCGGAATGTGTTCAGGTTCCAGAATTATCAAATCCGGGTAGCGGTTGGCGGCATCTCCTGGTCGCAAAACGGCAACTTGAACCTCACAATTATGCGTTTTAATCAGTCGAAGTGGCACTAGCCCGCTGCTAGCAAGGTAGAAAAATAGATAGTTGGCAATGAAATTGTTAGGCTCAGATTCTGGCGGCAAAGCGATTAACTCTCCATCAATTAATTCATAGCGTTGATCAGTGTTGTCAGAGTAGTTAAGATACTCATCAAAGGTTAATTTGCTAAGTTTAACTTGTACCATATTACATTCCTTGATTTCTTAGTCCGCGGAGGCGGACTTTGTTTGTGTAGAAGCGGTTTCAACCGCCGAATTATCTACAGGATCTCATATCAAATCTACTGTGCAACTTTAACAGGTGTCCCACCTTCCACCTGCAATCGCCATACAAGTGAGATATTGAAAACTATCACGGCTCAAATCCTCTGGAATATAAACAATGATTTCAGATAAATTTCGACAAGAATTGCGATCGCAAGCTAAACTCTGGCAAGCAGAAGGACTCATCGATACTTCATTGTACCAACAACTTGCCGATCGCTACCAATTCAACACCCTCGAAACCGCCTCCCGCAACCGCTTCCTCAGCATTCTCATCAGTCTCGGTAGCATTCTCCTGGCGATAGGAGTCATCACCTTTGTGGCCGCCAACTGGCAATTTTGGTCGCGGGAAGGCAGAGTTACACTACTACTGAGCTTATTTGTAGCAGTGAATGTAGCAGGTTTTTATCTGTGGCGAATTCCGCCATCTCGCAGCAAAAATTCCCATCTAAATATGCCCCCAACTAAAGGGCGAAACAAACTTTTGGGTGAAGGATTGTTGCTATTAGGTGCTCTGATTTTAGGAGCAAATATGGCCTTGATGGCGCAGATGTTTCATATTGGCGGTTCTTCCTACGGACTTTTCCTTGCTTGGGGAATTGGCGTGCTCGGAATGGCTTACAGTTTGCGCTTGACTTCCTTGGGCTTTTTATCAGCACTTTTGATCGGTTTGGGCTATTGGCTGGCTGTGCTAGATTCGTCTGCAAAAGTCGAGTTTTCTTGGCTAGAAATTTTGGTGCGACAAATGCCGATCGCAGCTAGTATCATGTTTATACCACTGGCTTACTGGTGTCGATCGCGTGCTATATTTGCCCTAGGTGCGATCGTCCTGATTTTTTCCCTACAAGTTTCGATAGCGCAAGGGTTGAATCCAAACTGGGGTGCTACAATTTTTTGTGCCCTACCGCCAGCTTTGTTGTGGGGATACGACGATGCAATGTGGCCGAATATAGACAGTAGGCTGTTTCAAGCTACTTCTCGCAGTTTAGCATTAGTGTTTTTGGCTGGCCTTTTTTACTTTCTTTCCTTCCACTGGCTGTGGCAAGATTCCGTCAATCCTTCGCAAACTCCGCTGGATTGGAGTGTTTTAGCAAATGTGATTGTTTTGGGTGCTTTGACAGTGTTTGAGTGGCTGCATTTGGGACGTTTGGAACTACGGCGACCAAAACGAAAAGGTGTGGATTTGACTACAAGTGCGATCGCAATTTTTATAGTCATCAGCGCCTTAATACCGTTTTACCATCTAAATTTTAGTCCTCTCCCGCAATTAGCGACTTTTGTGTTTAACGTTTTATTATTTCTGCTAGCTGTCGGTTTAATCCGAGAAGGTTTAGCACTAGGAAACCGCCGGACTTTTTGGGGAGGGATGGTATTGATAACCTTGCAAATTATCAGTCGCTTGTTTGAATACAATACTGAATTGTTGCTTAAATCTTTTGTATTTGTGCTGTGTGGAATTGGTGTGATTGCCGCTGGCTTGTGGTTCGAGAAACACTTCGCCACAATTAAAGATGAATAGAAACTATATCAATCCCTGTTGCACCGTCAGGTGACTGTTGACTGTTGACTGTTGACTGCTTGAACAATACCGATGAAACTAGAAACGAGATTATTCATCTCTCTATTTTCTTTCTCTGCGGACTCTGCGCTCTCTGTGGTTTAATAACTCCGAAAAAAATCAAAACAATAACCCATAAATAATATGAACACAAACAACATTGACTTATTAGTAGAAGATCCAGCAGATACAACAAATCTGTTTCAACTTCCCCCAGAAGCGAAACACATTCCTGGGTGGCGATTCTGGATTCCTTTGTTACTACAAATAGGACTAATTGCCGCCGTACCCGCTCAATCATTTTACACTTTTGTAACTGGTAAAACAGTTATTTTACAAACAGTACCAGTAGATCCTTACGACTTACTACGCGGATATTACCAAGTTTTGAGTTATGATATTTCTCAGAATAACAATCTTGAGAAATTACCAGGGTGGAAAGATTTACCAAGTGACCAAACACCTTGTCCTCCCGGCACTATTTGCCCAAAGGCAAAAAACTATAATGTCAAGACAGGAACCAATTTTTATGTGATTCTGGAATCACCAAAAGATGTAGTTAATTCTGGTAGTCCAAAAGCCTGGAAACCTGTGCGCGTCAGTTTGGAAAATCCATCTAATTTACCTGCAAACCAAATCGCACTTCAGGGTAAATATAACGGCTGGCGGATGGAATATGGTTTAGAAACTTATTATATGCCAGAAAACGAAAGGGAAAAGGTTAATCAGGATATTGGTGAAGCTCAAAGGGGAAAACCGCAATCTTTTGTGGTAGAAGTGAAAGTAGACAAAACAGGTCATGCTGTACCCGTGAGTTTGTGGGTGCGCGATCGCAATTATCGATTTTAGCTCAAACAGTCTTGGACGCACAGCCTCTACATATAGACTTTTGTAGGGGAAATCCCCCCGTGGTTGCCCCTATTACTGATTTTGGTGTGAATGGCGATCGACCCTTCACTTGCTGTAGAGTGTATAAAGACTTGTGCAAATCTTGCAGATTCAACAAAAGCACAAGTCCAGACTCTACTGGAGCTTCTCATGTTAGCCGAGCTAATCTCTGCCAGACAAATAGTCAAGGCCAAACTCATCGACTTCTTAGGACTTCCCGGCAATTGCCAACACAAAACAGACCACCTCGTTAGCACAATTGTATCCGTGCTAGAAGTGAACACAGCCGAACAGGCAAGATTTTGGGAGACATTCAAAAGTGAATTAGCCGTCGATCCGGTAGAATTAGAAGAAATTCTCAAGTGTTCGGCAGCAGAACGCCAGCAGTGGATTGAGCAAGGCAAGCTTCCTATCCTAGAATACCGCTCTTTCCGCAAATCAGGAATCCATTTAGAATATCCCGTTCACGACAGAAGATTTATCTTAAATCTCACACAAACTGATATTAAAAATTGGCGGCAAGAACCCAAAGAGCTAACTCAAAACCATCGCCAAAAACCTGTCCAAATCAGTACAGAAAATACCGAACAAAACGAACAATCGCGAGTAGCTTTTAGTTCAGCTTGGGAAAAGATTATTGTTGATTGGAACGAACAAGGTTCGGCGGAAATTTCAGCAACGTTCCAGCTAGCTTACTGGACAGTTTGGGCATCGCGATGGGCAAAAGAAAATCAGCTAAATAGTAAGGCAGTCGGATCTAACGAAATCTACGAAACTCACCAGCAGGAATGGTACGAACGCAAAAATCAAGCAGTCAAATTACTGATTGAAATGCCCTATGCCATGCTTTACTTCTATCGTCCTCCCGGTGCTGATAAATTATATTTGGAACTGTGCGATGACCACCAGGAAATGATGAAAGATGACTACTATTGGGACAAGTGGGAGTTTTTCAATCAGAACCGCAGACTGGTAACTAAGTGTCGCGAATGCGTGTACTGCGAAACCAAAGATTATTACTCGCTTTATTACCTGGAAATCAAGAGTGATAAATTTCCCGATTTTAGTTTTTCTTACCACACGCCGTACACGATAGGTCGAAAATTTTTGCCGCATCCAGAAACTTTACCTGCTGTGGATCATGTAGAACAAGATGGCATTTTTAGGTTTGGCCGTCCGCTACTAGAACAGGAGAAAGTTATTCACACAGAAAAGGATGTATTGCTGAAGTTTGAGGCGGCTTTGTTATTCGCGAAAAAGTTTGTTAGTTAATAGTTAACTGTTAACTGTTAACTGTTAGCTGTTAACTGTTGACTGAATGAAAAGTCTCTAGATTCATCCGTGGGGTCAATTCTTCAATTCTTCAATCGAAAATCCAAAATCCAAAATCCAAAATCGGTTGATGCCCGGAAGCATCCAGTTTTGTGACATGATGGGAATATTGCACAAAAAAGTGCGTAGCTCGATCGCCCTAATTAAAAATCAAAACAGGCGATCGCATCCTACAAGCACTGATACCCATAGCTTAAATCTGGAAAAATTGTTGCCAAAATCAAAATTATGTGCAAGTTGCTATCGACTTAAGATATCATAAACACATATTGTGAAAATAAATAACAAAAATAAAACGATCGGAGAGCTGTAATCGTTATGGGCCGTGTAGGAGTATTGCTATTAAACTTGGGCGGGCCCGATAAAATCGAGGATGTCCGCCCTTTCCTGTTCAACTTGTTCGCTGACCCGGAAATCATTCGCCTGCCGTTTCCCTGGTTGCAGAAACCACTCGCCTGGTTGATTTCGACCCTGCGTTTTCAGAAATCCCAGGCAAACTACGAGCAAATCGGGGGCGGCTCTCCTTTGCGTCGCATCACAGACGAACAAGCCCTAGCCCTGCAAGAAGTTTTGCAGCAAAAGGGACAAGATGCTCAGGTATATGTAGGGATGCGCTACTGGCATCCTTTCACTGAAGAGGCGATCGACCAAATTAAGCGCGATCGCATCGAACAACTGGCTATCCTGCCACTGTACCCTCAATTTTCCATCAGTACGAGCGGTTCTAGCTTCCGACAGCTAGAGGAAATGTGGGGCAAAGATCCAGCCCTGAGCCAGATTGAATACACTGCAATTCCTTCTTGGTATAATCGGCCAGGCTACATTCAGGCAATGTCTGAATTGATTGCCCAAGAGTTAGACAATACTCCTAATCCCGATGGAGTTCACATCTTTTTCAGCGCCCACGGTGTCCCCGCCAGCTATGTAGAAGAGGCTGGAGACCCCTATCAGCGGGAGATTCAAGATTGCACTCGTCTAATTATGGAGCATTTGAATCGATCGAACGAACACACTCTAGCCTATCAAAGTCGGGTCGGGCCGGTGGAGTGGCTCAAGCCTTACACCGAAGATGCCATCACCGAATTGGCAGCAAATGGAGTCCGAGATTTGTTGGTAGTTCCGATTAGCTTTGTTTCCGATCACATCGAAACTCTCCAAGAAATTGACATGGAGTATCGAGAATTGGCAGAAGAGTCGGGGATTCACAATTTCTACCGAGTACCAGCGCTAAATACTTATCCGGTGTTTATTGAGGCATTGGCAGATTTAGTCATCGAGTCGATAGAGTCTCCCAGCGTTAAGTTTTCTGATGTGATTCGCCCTTCCAAAAAAGTGAAGATGTACCCTCAAGAACAGTGGGAGTGGGGTTTGACAACCGGGGCGGAAGTCTGGAATGGTCGTGTAGCGATGATTGGTTTTATTGCACTATTGATCGAGTTAATGACTGGTCAAGGCCCATTACACTCGATCGGCTTGCTTTAGATCCATCATAGGACACGGCAGAGGACACGGCAGAGGACACGGCAGTGCCGTTTCCCTACCCAGATTGTAGGGAAACGGCACTGCCGTGTCCTGATTTCTAATATTAATAACAAGGAAGGCAGAGGAGACGGCAGTGCCGTGTCCCTACCCAGATTAATTGTACCGAAGGCAGAGGAGACGGCAGTGCCGTGTCCCTACCCAGATTAATTGTAAAGAAGGCAGAGGAGACGGCAGTGCCGTGTCCTCTGCCTTCTTTACAATTAATCTGGGTAGGGAC
>CASBQF010000197.1 GCA_949127775.1 Oscillatoriales cyanobacterium PMM_0080 | reverse complement strand
TCGCAAACCTGCATCCATCGAAAATACTAGCGTATCAATCTTGTTAGCATCCAATTCCGGTTCCAGCGGTGCAATTAACCACTGGTAAAGTTCCTTGGCAGGTTCCTGATAATCAGTAGAACTCAATCTCCTTGGAGTTCTGACAGCATTAGTGAATTCTTTAGCAACTTGCAACACTGTTTCGCGGCTTGCAGGCACTGTTTTAAAAACACTTTTGCCATCGGGTAATAACAACACAAGTTCTAAATGTTGCTCTTTTGCCCACACGTAAAGGATGCCCGGTTTAACTCCTGTTTTTTGACTAACAGTGCCCAGAGTATCTCGGATACTTTGCTGCGTGACTGACTTTTGATCGAGATTGCCCCCAAAGTAACGTTCAAATTCCCTACCCTGAGCTCGATCTCTTTGCTGCACTGAGTCGATCGGACTTATTTGCATCGCACTCGATCGAGCAATCTCAGGCACTCTCCCATTCACGATACTTTCTGTACTCACCGCATTCCCAGGCTTCTGTGCATTTGTAGTCGCGCGATTGTCTGTTAACACCGACGGTGACAGCAGTACAGACCCGGCTTCAACAGGCCCAGCAACAGCTTCTGGCGAGACATTTGGGCTATTGCTCTTTGGGGCAGACTCTGAGGGGGAGAGACTTACCTGACTGACAATTTGTTGAGAATTGCCCGTAGTTTTCAGTGCCACGTTGGTAATTGGTGCCGGACTCGGCACGCTCAGCAGTGGGACAGGCGCAGGGGAAGCCACAACGTTCGGCTTCGTTCCAGTCCCAACAGTCAGCGTTGTACAGTTGCCCAACGGACAACTGCTTTGCAGCAGCGAAAGCGTTCCCGATCGCACCTGCCCGTCTGTAGAAATGCTGACGCTGGCGGCGCGATCGGCGGTTGTTGTGGTTCCCGCAGCCCGAAACGACCCCCCAGCCTCGATTGCCACATTACCACCCGTATTACCGCGAGCTTTGATCGAAACAACTTCAACATCTTTCTGCCCAGTAATCGTGCTCGAACCAGCTTTTCCAGACTCAGAACCTGAGTTAATCACCCCTGTGGCGATGCGCCCCGGCGCTGTAATCGAGATATCTCCCCCAGTTTTAGAGCCGAAAGCATCGACATTGCCCGATTCTACCGCACCGGCACTGCGGATATTGATATCGCCCGCCGCCCCGTTCGTCGATCGAGATGAAACCGTACCAGTAGTCACGTTACCTTGCAGGCTAGTGATGTCAATCCCCGCATTCGAGGTAACGTCTCCGACGGTAACAATACCGCCCATCAGAGAGATCGTAGCGTTATCACTGCCGACGATCGCACCTGTTCCCACGATCCTACCTGTACCAAAGGGCGATCGAATCGTCGTCGGATCTTGAAATGTCACCGCCACAGGCGTTGAATTGGGCGCTGTGGTTGCCGGAGAAATCGCGATCAGCCCACTACCGTCAGCACGCCCGATCGCGATCGAACCAAACCCATTCCGCAGCGAGTTCAATTCCGCAGCCGTCAAATCCAAAGCCTCAGTCTCAGCAGCACCCGCAATCGTAATATTCTGAGCCGGATCTGCCGGTTGCAGCACCAGATTGCCATTGCTGGCGATCGAATTATTGCCGCCAGTCAAGTCAATTTCGTTACCAGTCAGAGTGATATTTCCCCCTGTGGAACCGCCAGCTTGGATCGCATCGGCGATCACCCCGGCACGCCCAGTCAGCGTCACATTGCCCGCGCGATCGCCCCTAGTGTCGATCGCGCCTACCGTCACCGTCCCCTCTGCCGTAACGCTGACATCTCCCGCCGCCCTGCGTAGAACTTCCGAAGCATTGACATTCGTGTTGATGCTGAGCGGATTTCCAGTGCGTAGCTGACCAGTTGTGACATTACCCGTTGTGCTGGCGATGCGGATTTGTTCACCATTGGTGGTGATATTTCTGATGCGGATATTGCCGTCAGCTTTGAGAGTAATTGAGCCATTATCGGCAAGAGTTAGGGAACTTGTGCTGGTAATTGTTCCCAAACCCGCAGGCGATTGAATAATCAGCGGATCATAAAATGTGACCTCGTTAGCAATCAGAATCGAACCAGTACCGTTGCTGCGGCCGATCGTAATTCCAGCAAACCCATTTTGCAAACTTCCGAGTTCATTTGCCGTCAGGTTCAAATAAATATTAGTCCCAACATCTCCAGAACCGCCGATCGCAATATTTTGGCCCGGACTCCAAGGTTGCAGTACCAGATTGCCAGTACCGCTAACTGAATTTTTGTCACCAGTCAAATTAATTTCATTACCAGTCAAAGTAATGTTTCCTGAACCACCTGCGATCGAACTAACACCCAGAACACTTCGAGCCGTCAAAGTTACATTTGCCGCCGATTTAGAACCACTAGCCTCAACTTTTTGCGCTGTTACGTTCAGCCCTTCGAGCAAAATATTTCCGCTGCTGCCCGTGCTAGGATTCGATGCAGAAATATTGGCAGCAACAGTTGTTCCCGGACTAATTAAACTAATATTTCCGCCATTGCTCGACAAATTTCCCGCCGTAATTTGACTGCCAGAAATAGCTATCGAGCCGCCAGCCGTGCTAATTGTATCTCTAGGATTCATTGAAAAAACGCCTGCACCATTGCGATCGGCATCTGCTCTGAATGTTACCGAACCAGTAGTTGCTTGAAATCTCAACTGATTGTCCGCCAAATCATCAATTTTAATATCATTGAGCGCTTCCAAAACCACATTAGAAGTAGCCGACATACTTTCCAAAGCTCTCGCCGAAATTTTCAGCGAAGGATCGGAATTGCTTAGCTGTGCCGTCTGAGTTCCTGTTGCCAAAATATTATTGCCAGCAATAATTTGCGCATCCCCCGCAGCTTCTGCTGCATCTGTAATTAAAATATTTTCTGGATCTAGCAGCAAAGTCCCTAAACCATTTGTCCCCGAGGTATCGACAGTACCGTTAAAAATCAATCTTTGCTTGCCCGAAACTTCCACAAATCCGCCCACACCCGCGCTTTGAGTTGCAGAAACGCCCCTCGCGCTAATCCTGCCCAAAAATGCTGTCGTGTTGTCCGCCCAGACAAAAACTCTGCCCCCGTTACCTGCGACAGTGGCGTTGGAGTCGATCGAACTTTTGCCATCTACATAAGTCATCATCGCATTCGGCACAGTTCCCTCGCCTCGGAAATCTCCCCCGATCCGCACCGTTCCACCACCATCAGATCCCGAAGCCTCAATCTTCGCTCCAAACAAGCCTACCTTGTCGCCCAAGACGTTCACACTTCCTCCCAAGCCCCCCCTGGCAGACACGTCCGCTTGCCCCGATAGCAGCGCAGTTCCAGCACCTGCGGGCACGATTTGCCCGCCCGTGAGTACAACTTCACCGCGCTCGTTCGCAGTTATACCAGTAACCTCAGCAACGCCTGGGCCCGAGAGCAGCCGAGGCAAACTTAGGGGAGAAAACGGCACAGCAGGCGAACCCGACACTCCCTTCGCCGGAGCAACTTCTAAACTCAGCAACAGCCCGTTTTGACTCAACCGCACCAAATTTTCCCCAGGGACAGCCGCCATAGTAATTTGACCCCCCGGCGCTGAAAGTTGCCCCGTACTGATCACAGTGCCGCCTAGCAAAGTCAAATTTTGCCCATTTCCGACAGCCAAGTTACCCGCATTCACAATACTCCCGGACTCTGGGCCAAAAGCAAAAGCATTCGGCACTCCGACTAAAGCCGCGTAGTTATTCGCCCCAGTACCGTTGAACCACCCATTGTCAAAACCGATACCGCCAGCAGTTGTCGCCAAAAAAGACCCGGACACATCCAGTCGGGCATTTGTGCCGAAAATAATGCCTGCTGGGTTCATGAGGAACAAGTTAGAATTGCCGCCACTAACTTTAATTAGACCGTTAATTAACGAAGCATCGCCGCCGACAACGCGGCCGAGAATATTTTTAATATTTGGGTTCGAGATAAAATTGGCAGTTTCGCCAGAATTCAGCCCGAACCGAGTAAAACTGTGGAACAGATTTGCTCCGTCTCGGGAAGGAGTGCCACCTTGAATGTCGTAGCGAGGGGCTGATCCTGTACCCGGGACGGTGATTGTGGTTCCGGTGCCATCTGGGGCTGGCATAATCGGCCCGGCCACCGCCATTTGAGATTGGGGATAAATTGCCAATATCACCCATCCGCTCATGTTTTCTTTGAGAAAAACTAGGTTGGGGGAAAAATCTAATATCAAAAATCCAGCAAGGGGAATTGCTGCCAGAATCGATCGTACAGCACGTTGAGCATTCATAAGATTTGCCTCGATCTAGACCTTAATTCGAGTTTAAAATGGAGATTTTAGGTAAAAACAGTCGATCGCACCCCAATGCTGACAATTCCTAACGCTAGCCCTCGATCGCAAATTTCCAATTTTAAGTCTAATTTTGATTGTGCCACCAACATAGCAAAGACATACAGTAAGTGTCGAAACACACAAAAATTAAACAGAAAATTATGAGCGATCGAATTGTCCGCGCGATCGGTTTAACTGGGGGCATTGCCACCGGTAAAACTGCTATATCTAATTATCTGGCCGATGCCTATGAATTTCCGATTTTAGATGCCGATATTTACGCCCGCGAAGCTGTGCACCCAGATTCGCCAATCCTGAAGCCTATTGTAGAACGATACGGTGCCCTGATTTTGCTCCCCGACGGCAATTTAAATCGAGGGGAGTTGGGAAATATTATTTTTTGTAACCCATCCGAACGGCAGTGGTTGGAACAACAAATTCACCCCTATGTGCGCCGCAGATTTGTTGAAGCAACTCAAACCTGCATTGCTGCATTAAATCTGGGATCACAAAACACATTGACTTTGGTTTTGGTAGTGCCGCTGCTGTTTGAAGCTCAGATGACTGACTTGTGTACCGAAATTTGGGTGGTGTACTGTTCGCCCGAAGTGCAATTACAACGACTGATGCAGCGAGATGGCTTGAGTTACGATCGAGCATCGGCACGCATTAACGCCCAGATGCCACTAGCTCAAAAGTGCCAAAAAGCCGATCTTGTTTTGGATAACTCGTCAACTCTCGACTCGCTATTCTTGCAGGTAGATGCGCAATTGACATCAATTTCGGTTGCGCCGGAATGATAGACGAGACGGCGAGTGCCGTGTTCCTACAACCTTATTTTGGGTAGGGAGACGGCGAGTGCCGTCTCCTAATTTCGGCTACTAATAATTCCGATACAACCGGAAACAATAATAAATTATGAAGTTAATCTGAAAATTAATAAAAAGTTACAATTTGCAGTCGTCTTTTTTATTTAAACAGCGTTTAAATAAAATTCTGGGTGTTAAATTCGGCGCTGCTATTCTGCATTTAAGTTGTCTGTCAAAAAGCAATCAAACTCTTGTGGGGTGGGCGTCTCGCCAGTCCTAAATCTACAATTTAAATGTGCTATGGCTTAGCCCACAATCCACAGGCAACTCGAACTTGCGAGCGATCGGGCAAGCTACATGATGGGTTTAACCCCTTTTTGACAAAGACCGAAAAAAATTGCAGGTGCGCTCAGTTACTAATTGGTTATTTCAGCCACAATTTTGTTTTTTACCCTGATTTCATAATGGAAGCTCCGTATCAATAGTGGAAAGTAAGATAAGGAACTTTATGTATGATGCGCCTTTACTCTTCCATCTTGATGTCAAGTTTGTTACTGAGCAGCACCGCAGTTAATGCTCAAAACCTAGAAACTCGATCGACCTTTTTCTCTCAAGACAAGTCTGTTTCCGAACTCTCAACAGCTCAACTGGAAAATCAGACTTTTTACGCAGATAACGACAAAGAAACGCCGCCCGAACGAGGCAGCGGAAGATAAACCTAATTCAGTTGACAGTTGACAGTTGACAGTTGACAGCTTGAGAGCGATATCTACCTATAAAGAAGAGGATTGGAGTAATGAATAGTCTGATTTCAACCAATTCTTTCTAGTAAATAGACATTTTTGCCAAAAAGAAGGGAAATATACTGATTTATTATTTCTAGTATTGTTCCTTCTTTTTTTTGTGGGGAGAAGTCATATCGCTTCCGGTAGCATCGGAATTATTGCCAAAATTAGGACACGGCAGTGCCGTTTCCCTACAAGGTTATTTTGGGTAGGGAAACGGCACTGCCGTGTCCTCGCTTGTCATTGCGGCGCAGCCGGAATTGATGTTAATCCTCAGCAGCCTCACCGCCAACAACTACATTGCGAATCCGCAAACTAGGGCCACCACAGCCCACAGGCAAACCGCTTTGTCCACCCTTGCCACAGCCGCCGGATTCATCCCAATAAAAATCGTCGCCGATCGCCTCAATATCGCCTAAAGTGCTAAAAACATTACCCGAAAGAGTCACATCCCGTACCGGTTCAGCCAATTTTCCGTCGCGAATCATCCAAGCTTCGCCAGCACTAAAAGTAAACATTTCGCCGTTAGTCATGCCACCTTGCCAATTGCTCGCATAAACACCTTCAGAAATGTCAGTAAATAAATCAGGCACCGGTGTTGTACCCCGTTCGATCCAAGTATTAGTCATGCGGACGATCGGCGGATAATGATAATTCAAACAACGAGCATTCCCAGTCGGGACTTCCCCCAACTTTCCAGCAGTCTCGCGCGAGTGCAGCCGCCCGACTAAAGCACCATCCTTAATCAACTGAGTAGTAGTAGCCGGAGTGCCTTCATCGTCGTAGAAATAACTGCCACGGTGTCCCGGAGGCGCAGCACCATCGAAAATTTGCAAGTCTTTGGGCCCGAACTGACGGCCGAGGGTCATAATTTCCAAGATGTCGGGATTTTCGTAAGCCATGTCAGCTTCCGAAAGGTGTCCGAAGGCTTCGTGGACGAATAATCCGCTAAGAATTGGGTCGATGACGACGGTGTAAGTGTTGCCTTGGACGGGTGGTAAGGCTAAGGAGTCTACCGCTCTCTGGGCGGCGCTACGAACTTGAATATCCAGCTCGGTTAAGTCTTCGTAGGCTTTGCGGGAACCAGTAGTTTCGCGGCCGGTTTGTACGGTTTCCCCGTTGCGGGCTGTGGCGGCAAAGCGCATTTCCATATCTACCCAACCTTGTTCGAGCATTGTGCCTTCGGAGGTGGCGAGGATCATGCGCTGGGTGCTGTCACCGTAGCGGACGGAGACGGTGGCGATACAGGGGTCTATGCTACGCAGGATTTGAGCGTAGCGATCGCACAATTGCTTTTTTTCAATCAGCGGCACCAGACGGGGATCTGTTCCAGTCAGTGGTAGGAAGCAAATATCCTGTACGGGTGTCACGGGCGCGAGAATCGTCTCTTCTTCGCCGATCAGTTTGGCCGCGGCGATCGCTTCTTCGATTCTTTCGGTGAGGGTGGAAAGTCGGTTAAAACTGGCAAAGCCCCAGCCGCCTTTGTGACAGGCTCGGACTTGGCCGCCGATTGAGACTCCTTCGCTGAGGGTTTCAATTTTTTCGCCCCGCAGCAGGATGTCGGTGCCTTCGGCTTCTTCTAGACGAATGGCTAGATAATCGACTTGGTGGCGGTAGCGTGCCATTAAGTCGGACAGCAGATTTTTTGAGTCGGCGATCGAGGTGGGCATAAGGGAAGCACGGTGTTTAACTGACTTCATTTTGCACTTTTGCAGGGCGATCGAGCTAATTGACCCAAAATATTCGGCCAAGCGCGGAGATTGCGACTTGTTTGGTACGGTTCTGCCAATATCGATAGTTGACAAATGTGGATATCCTGTGAGTGAGGAGCAAAGCGCCAGAAATTATGCGGGATTTTTTGATTCTGCTGGTGCTTGAATTCTGACTTCTGAACTTTCCTATAGAATCCATTTGAGATTTTTTATGTTAAATCAACCTGCATCAGAAATCGAATTGTTACGCGCGGCATACGCTGCTTTCAACGCGCGAGACATCAACGCAGCCCTCGCCCTCATGACTGCGGACGTGGTTTGGCCGCGAGCGTTCAAAGGCGGTTTTGTCCGTGGACATGAAGAAGTCCGCGCTTACTGGACAGAGCAATGGAGCGAAATTGATGGGCACGTTGAGCCAATTGCCTTTCACCCACAGGAGGGCGGGCGGATTTTGGTCGATGTGCACCAAGTCGTGCGCGATCTGGCTGGAAACGTGCTTGCTGATGAGCAGGTTGGTCATCGCTTCACGATCGATCATGGCTTGATTCAAGTCATGGAAGTGTGTTCACTTCCATCGTCCAGTTAGGCCGCCTAAAACTGCGATCCGTTGGTCATGCAGCTAAATTTATAGCAAGTTTTAGCGATCGCCCTAAAAAATCTCAAATGGGTTCTATATAGTGGTTTTCAAAAAAGTGAGGTATGCCCTATGCCCTATGCCCTATGCCCAGTTGTACCTCATCTTTCTGAGAAGGGCTATACATAAATACTCGATCCTTCATGCCTCCGAAGGTGAATTTATAACTACTATGAATACTTACTTTTTACCAACAATCAGCGAGATTTTAGCCTCCGAAGGCTCAGAAAATGACCTGATATTTGATGGGAGTTTAGCAGAAAACAACCGCCCGAAGTGTCCAGGGAGTCGTGGGGCTTCTCGGCTGAAAGCGGAACAGGAATGGTACGGAGCGATCGCCACTTTGAATCAAATGCTCGATCGGCAAAAACCAGCACAAACAACAGATTCCCCTCTTCCCAATTCCTGTCAGGGATTAGTCTTGTCGGGCCCATCTTCCGTTCTCACTAACCCCGCTTTGGCGAACGGCTTTGCCAATTGGATTTTTACCAGTATTCCCGACAACGATGCAGCTTTGTGGTCTTTTCGAGCCAGACAAAGTTTAGCTTTACTCCCGGCGGCTGATGTGCAAACATCAGTGCCGACGGCAGTACCTGCACTAGCTTTAGCAAGTGGCGATCCGCTGGCAAGCGAACAGTTTTGTTTAGTTTTAACAGCTAGTTTTAGCCTGGTGATGGTTTTAGGCGAAAATGCGGCCCGAATGCCAGCTTTTGTATTTTCTTTCGATCCGCAAGTAGTCACAAAGGCTTGGGCAGTTTTGCGGCATAGGGTGACTGACAGCGAAGGTTTGCTAAAAAAAATTGACACCGAGATTAATCTAGCTATCAGTCAATTAACTGATAACTCAACTAAATTAGATGCGCTGTTTCAGCAGTTTTTACCTGTTACTCCAAATTATCAAATAGTCATGCAGTTCAGCCGCTTGTTGTTGAATAATTTGCCGATTGGCAAAGAGGAAACAGGCAGAATTAAGGATGAAAGATTTGATGAAGGTTGGAGAGAAAGGCATCAAAAATTACAGGCTAAGAATCTTAACTGTAAATCTGCGATTCCTCACGCTACTAAAGAGGTGGAATTGCTACAGGCGATCGCCCACGAAGTCCGTACTCCTTTGGCTACCATTCGTATTCTGACTAGATTGCTGCTGAAACGCCCCAAACTCGATGCCGTAGTCATCAAGCGCTTGGAAATGATTGACGCTGAGTGTACCGCTCAGATCGATCGCTTCGGCTTAATTTTCCGCGCCGCCGAGATGGAAATGTCGCAAGCCAAAAATTCCGCTATCCACCTCACAGCAATGTCCCTCGACGAAGTGCTACAAAATAGCATTCCGCGCTGGCAAAAACAAGCAAGTCAGCGCAATCATACTTTGGAAGTAATTGTCCCGAAAAAGTTGCCTGCGGTTGTCAGCGATCCGACGATGTTGGATCAGGTTTTAACTGGTTTGATTGAGAATTTCACTCGAACTTTACCATCGGGAAGTCACATTCAAGTAGGAGTGATCTTGGCGGGCGATCGGGTAAAGTTGCAGTTGGAATCGAAACATCCATTCGACACTGAGGGCGAATCAACTTTTGCATCTGCGGGTAATACTCCTCTAATGTCGATCGGGCCTTTGTTGATGGTGCAACCGGAAACGGGAAGTTTGAGTTTAAATTTGAGCGTAACTAAGAACTTATTTCGGGCGGCTGGGGGAAAGTTGGTAATTCGTCAACGGCCCCAAAAGGGTGAAGTGATGACAGTGTTTTTGCCACTGCAATAGTTATTATATCAAATCTGCTGGCATCGAAATTGATATTACCCCAAATTAGGACACGGCAGTGCCGTGTCCCTACAGTTAATCGGGCGATAGGTAGGGAAACGGCATTGCCGTGTCCTCGGTTATTGATGATTGTGGGGTAGGAAACGGCATTGCCGTGTCCGATATTGCCGTGTTGTTTATGGTGATATCCCAATACGGTTTACTTAAGAGAGATATCCCTGGCACACCCCTTCAAAAAGGGAGGGACAAGAATGCTCTCAAAGTCCCCCTTCTTAAGGGGGATTTAGGGGGATCTCCGGGGCATAAATAGTGTTAAGTAAACCGTATTGGATTATATCCGATCCCATTAATCAATTAAAATCTCAATTACAAACTCCGTTCCCCTTTCTGGTGCAGAAATACAACTTAGTTTTCCGCCGTGCTTTTCTTCAACAATTTGACGAGCAATTGCCAGTCCCAATCCAGTACCTTTACCAACCTCTTTCGTAGTAAATAAGTGCTCAAAAATATGCGATCGAACCTCCTCTGACATCCCCGGCCCGTTATCTCTAATCCGAATTATTGCCATTTGCCGATCGCCCGAAACTTCAGTACAAATTGTAATTAGCTGAGGATTGGCTTCAATTTCAGTAAATGTTTTCCCAACACTGGCTGCATCTAAGGCATCGATCGCATTAGCGATAATATTCATAAATACTTGATTTAATTGTCCCAAAAAACACTTGACAAATGGCAACTTACAGAATTCACAAATTATTTCAATTGCCGGACGTTTATCCGAAGCTTTGAGGCGATACTTCAAAATCAACAGCGTACTATTAATCCCTTCATGGATGTCGCAAGCCACTTTTTCGGCGGCATCAGCTCTCGAAAATGTACGGAGGCTATTGCTAATCTCCCTAATGCGCTGTGAGGCTATTCTCATCGATGGAATCAGCTTTGGTAAGTCTTCCATCAAGAATTCTAAGTCAATATCTTCTGCGTGATCGCTAACTTCTGGTAATGGTTCTGGATAACATTTTTGATAGTATTCAAGATGAGTCAGTAAGTCTTGAATATATTCTTCGATGTTGTTGACACTACCTGTAATAAAGCCAATGGGATTATTAATTTCGTGAGCAACACCTGCAACTAAATTACCCAGAGTCGCCATTTTTTCATTCTGCACCATTTGCAATTGGGCTTGTTTTAATTCATCAAGGGTTTGTTCGAGTTGTTGAGATTTCTGGAGTATGGCGGCTTCAGCTTGTTTGCGATCTGTAATGTTCAGGCCTGTGCCTCTAAATCCAATAATTTCACCGCAATTGTCTATAATTGGTACTCCAGTGACTTCCTCCCAAACAACTTCACCCGTTGGCAGAATATTTCTATGTTTTAAGGTAAAGCTCTCTTTTCTTGCAGAAGCCTCTGCGAAAATTATGCCAACTGACTCAATATCTTCTGGGGACATGAATTCGATGGGACTGTGCCCTAAGAGTTGAGCAGGTGTATAGCCTTTAACCTGTTTGGATTTTTCTGTAATGTATGTATAAACTGCATTCGCATCGACTTCCCAGATATATTCTCCTGCCGCTTCGGTAACATCACGGAACCGCTGTTCGCTTTCACGTAGGGCATTTTCAGCCTGTTTGAGATCGCTAATATCTCGCGTCATTCCCACCATACCAGTAATGTTGCCGTCGCGATCGCGCATCGGAGTCTTAGTCGTATATAGAGTTACAATTTTGCCTTCAGCATTCAATATATTTTCCTCAAACGTTTCGGCAACTCCCGATCGCAAAATTCGCTCATCCCACTCCCGAACATAGTTTGCCAACTCTAGAGGAAATGCCTCAAAATCAGTTTTACCAACCATCTCAGCTTCCGACAAACCTAACAACTTAAGAGTTGCAGAATTGGCAAAAAGATAGCGGTGTTGGCTGTCTTTGGCAAAAATGATGTCGTTGGTACTTTCTAGAACACTTTGCAGCAGCATATTGCTTTGTTGGAGATTGACTTCGGCTTGTTTGCGATCGCTAATGTCTCGGAAGTACCAGATTCTGCCACATTCCTCTCCTGATGGTAGTTTCACAGCGATAGAAGAGCGTTCCAAAATGCGTTGATCTTTGAGGATAATTTCATCGTAGCTAGCTTCACCTCGATGTTGATAGAGATACTCAACCGTTGCCAAAAATTCATTCGGTTTTTCTATTTGATCCAATACAAATCCCAAGAATTGACGATCATCCTTGGTTTCAAGAATAATCTGAGGAATGTTCCATATCTTGACAAATCCTTGATTGTAAGCACTCACTTGCCGATTGGCATCAATCACAAGGATGCCATCTAAAGAGCATTCTCTCTGCGCTTCCAAGAAAGCCGCACTTTTGATGAGTTGCGTTTGGCTATTGTGTAAATCTTTCAGCGATCGCTCCAACTGTTGAGAATGGATCTGAGATTGTTTGTACAGTCTGGCATTTTCCAGAGAAATCGCAGCCTGGGTACACAATAGTTGAATGAGTTCGGCCCGATCGCGCGTAAATGCCCCAATAGTCAGCCCATTTTCTAGATACAACAACCCGATCAATTTACCTTGGTTTGAAATTGGCGTACACAGCACACTTTTTGGTTGTTGCTGTATCAAATATGGGTCAGCACTAAAATTATTTTCTACCCTTACATCGTCGATAACAATAGTTTTTAAGCTGCGTTTAACATAGTTTATTAGTGTCACTGGAATCTCTTGAAGACTTGACAATGGCGCTGACAATATGCTAATGTTTTGATCTGCATCTGTTATAGCTTCCAGCATCAAAGTATCGTCTTGCAATAACAACAGAGCCGCCTTTTTTGCTCCAGCATTTTCCATCACTACTTGCATTAAACTAGAAACTAATTTGTCTAGTTCAATTTCACTAGATAAGGCTTGGGAGGCTTTCAGGATGGTGGCGAAATCGAGAGAATCGAAAATGTTACTGCTATAGTCAGTTGTGTGGATGGTTTGATTGGCAACTGAGGAGCGATCGAGAGTTTGAATTTGGGTATCACTGATGGAAAAATGATTTTGTTGTGCCTGCAAGATGGCAGTCAGGAGTCCTCGATAGCGGGTTTCTAAGTCATCTATTTTGGCTTTCGCGCCCCATCTGCCGTAACAATAGTAAGCTTCCTGCATATACGCGATCGCTATTTGTTCTTTGCCCCAGTCAAGGTAGAATTTGGCTGCGATTTCATTGGCTAGAGCTTCTTCGTTGACAAATTGGTTTTCTTTGGCGAGTTGAATTGCGCGATCGTACATTTCGATCGCTTCTAGTTTTTGCCCCAACACCCGACACCTTTCTGCTTCTACCAACAGAAACTTATGTTGATGATTCATCGGGGCATGATACGCCCATTTCTTCAGTTGTTTCTGATTCGCTTCAATGGACTTGAGAATTTGCTTCTGTTCTTTTGACGTTGCAGTCGCATAAACTACCAGTTGCGCTAGAGAATCATAAAAATTGTGCAGCACCGTTGGTAGCAATGCAACACAGCTATCAAATAAGGGTTTAGCAGCGTTTGAATTCTCAACTGCGTCGGCATAATTTCCGAACAAATAATCAAGATGCTGCTGACAAACGTAACTAAAAAATAACCCTGTGCGATCGTTCGCAGCCACCTGTGCGGGAATATCTTCAGCCACCCGATAGCTTTCGCCCGACAAGCAACTCGGATCGCTAGAATCACCCAGAAGATTTAAGGTCGCTTGATGGTATATCTGGATATATAGCGAGCCGTTTTTTTGGTTGAAAGGAGCGATCGCCGTTATCAAAGAACGAATGCCTGCTTCTGCTGACCTTAAGTTCTGCCCTGTCCAGTAGCGATTGTAAGAATGAACCACAACTGCCCACGCAGCATATTCTACATCTCCCGTTTCTAAACCGCTCTGGTAAGCTGTTAGCAGCGCTGGCATTGTGTCTGTAATGCGATCGCGCCAATGGCTGACAAACGCATAAGTCATAAATAGCACTTTCGCCCTCAAATCCGTCGCATTAAAACGCTCTAGTAATTGCAGAGAAAGTTGTCCAAACTGATAGCCTCCTTCGATATCCACGAGTATGCCGCAGAGGATCAGTCCGTACCAAGCATAGCCAAAAGCTGATAGGGCCGTATTGCCGTACCGTACAGACAAATTAACCCGCTCAAATACCAGTAGCGGCATCAACTTCGGGGCACAAAGATAGGCAGCAGAAGCAGCACTAGAAAGAATTCGCATTGCTGCCAATTTGTTAGGATCTGTCATGTTTGGCAGATTAACAAGTTGTTCCGGTTTCTTGTTACCGAGAATCAACTTAGTTTTGGCTAAACCCAGCAATACTTGAGGCTGAGTCGGGTTTTTGGGAAGCCGAATCCCAAACTGCGCGAGCACATCAATTGCTGTGTAAACGGCATCCTGCGGCTGGCCTTGGGCAAGGTAAGCAAGGATTTGAATCTCGTAAGCGCTAACTTTGTCAATCAGTTCGTTTGCTTGTTGCAAAATAGCAGTAATTAGCTGTTTTACCTGTTCAAATTGGCTACACAAATATGCTGCTTCGGCTGCCAAATTATGTAATTCCAGCGTTAGAGTATATTGTTCTTGCCAGCTATCGGCGGGTAAACTTTCAATACCTATATTTACAAATATCAATAGCGCGTCAAAGGCTGCGGCAGCTTTCGCAGTTTTCCCAGCTTGCAAGTTCAGTGAAGCTAATTCATAACGTGCTTTTTCATCCGAAATCAAGTCGCGGGCAAAGTTGAAATGACCAACAATATCAAAAATCAGTTCCTGACGTTGAGTCTCACTACTTTCTTGGAGCAACAGTTGTCCTATTTTTAGGTGAGTCGCTTGTTTGCGATTTTCTGGAATCAGGGAATAAGCCGCTTGTTGAATGCGATCGTGTAGGAATTTGTAATTAGGTAATTGTCCGGCGCTAATTGACAATAAATCTGTGCTTTTTCCGTCTTCTTTTCCTTGATAAAACTTGTAAACTTCACTGGTTGGTAAGATGAATCCTTCTTGCAAGGATCTCCACAAATTTGCAGCAGCTTCTTCTGGCAACTTCTCGCTGACTACCGCCAATGTATTCAAATCAAACTGTGCTCCAATGCACGCAGCCAATTTCAGCACATCCTGAGTTTCTGACGGCAACTTCTGCAATTGCAGCGCCATAAACTCCACCACATCATCGCTGATAGTTAGGGATTTGACTTGGGCCATATCACACTGCCACCCCTCTTTACTTCCCCAAGGCTGTTTCATTCTTTGTAGGGGTAGGCACGGGGGCGCTACCCCTACAAAACTCTGGTTTTCCGTAGGGGCAATCCCCCCGTGGTTGCCCTGGTTTTCCGTAGGGGCAATCCCCCCGTGGTTGCCCTGGTTTTCCGTAGGGGCAATCCCCCCGTGGTTGCCCTCATGGGCGGGGGTGGGGTTAAACGCAATCAAGCCATCTTCCTGTAGCGATTTGAGAAATTGGGTGGCAAAAAAGGGATTGCCTTTGGTTTTTTGATGAACTAATTCGGTTAATGGCTGTGCCAAAGATCGATCGCACAAAAGCGTATCTGCAATCAAATCATTAACATCCGTTTGACTCAATGGCTCCAAAGTAATAGTATTTACAATTACTTGAGCTTTTTCCATCTCTGCAACCGCCAACATAAACGGATGAATGGGAGATACTTCGTTATCCCGATATGCGCCGATTACCAGCAAATTATGACTGTCTTTTTCGCTAATCAACAGTTGCAAAAGCTTCAAAGATGCTGAATCTGACCATTGCAAATCATCCAAAAAAATCACTAAGGGATGTTCTTTGGTGGTAAACACAGAGATGAATTTTTGAAACACTAAATTGAAGCGGTTTTCGGCAGCATTCCCCAAAAATTCAGACACAGGCTGTTGTTTGCCAATAATTCGTTCTAATTCGGGAATTACTTCTACAATAACTTGACCATTTTCGCCAACAGCATTCACAATCTTTGTTTGCCATTGCTCTAAGTCAGCGTCGCTTTCTGAGAGTAATTGCTCGATCAAATCTCGGAAAGCTTGCACAAAAGCACTAAAGGGAATGTTGCGTTGAAATTGGTCGTATTTACCTTTGATGAAATAACCACGTTGGCGAACAATCGGTTTGTGAACTTCGTTGATTACAACGGTTTTGCCAATGCCAGAAAATCCGGCAACTAACATCATTTCGCTTTTCGCTTTTCGACTTTCGATTTCTGATTGATTTTCCGATTGATTTTCCGATTCTCTCTCCGCTTGTTCTATTCCTGCTACGCGCTCAAAGGCGGCGAGGAGGCTGGCGACTTCGGTTTCTCTCCCGTAGAGTTTTTCGGGTATAATGAAGCGATCGCAAATATCCCTTTCTCCCAAAACAAACTCTTTAATATCACCAGTTTCCGTCAATTGAGCCAGACAAATCTCTAAATCGTACTTCAATCCTAATGCACTTTGATATCGATTTTCCGCATTCTTCTCCATCAGCTTACTGATGATTTTGGATAGAACTTGCGGAATCTCTGGATTGGTTTGATGTGCGGGAATTGGCAGTTTAGCTAGATGACAGTGCACCAATTCCATTGGATCTTGGGAAATAAATGGTAACTTCCCCGTTAATAATTGATAGAATGTGACACCCAGGGAATAAAAATCGCTGCGGTAGTCAATGCCACGATTCATTCTACCTGTTTGTTCAGGCGAAAGATATGCTAAAGTTCCTTCAAGGACGTTAGGACTATAAATTTCTTGGGTTTCTCTCGGTAGTAAGGAAGCGATACTAAAATCAATAATTTTGACTTGTTTTGTATCTGAATTAATCAGGATATTCGCAGGTTTGATATCTTTATGAATTACTCGGTTTTGAGAGAGATAGTGTAGAATTTCTGTTAGTTGTAGGGCAAAGTTCAGAAATTCTGCTAAAGGTAAAGATTTATTAGGTTCGTTTTCATCGATGTCTGGGGGCTGTTGACTCGCGCCCTGGAGATAGGCAGACAGAGAAATTCCCCCAAAATCTTCCATAATCAAAGCATAGCTGTTGCCGTATGCTTCTAGACTCAGGGGTTTGACGATGCTGGGTAGGTTGAGATTTTTGGCGATCGTATATTGATTGCGAAATTGCACCAATTCGCTAAAATTTGGCAAGGGGTTGTGTAGCAGTTTAATAACGACAGGTTGCCCGTCGAGCTCTCGGATACCCCTATACACCAAGGTTCTTAAGCCTACATAAAGTTGCTCCCCAATCTGATAACCTGACAATTTCGCGATCGCATCCATAGCTATAGTCAGCCTTCCTATTTTTCAAATAACGCTCGAATCAGATTTACAGATAGCGGGCCTAGCACCACAAGTTCAAGTATTATATACTATTTTATAGTATGTTCGATAGAACGACAATAATCAATTAGCTTTTTATGAACAGGCTTTCCGGCCTGTTCCAATACGGCTCTATTTTCTTGTGGTGGAACAGGCCGGAAAGCCTGTTGCTGGCAATGAATGGTGCAATATCTCAATTACATCCATTACATCCGTTATAAATACGGTTAACTTAACACTATTTATGCCCCGGAGATCCCCCTAAATCCCCCGGATAGTCGGGGGACTTTGAGAGCTTTCTTGTCCCCCCCTTTTTAAGGGGGGTTAGGGGGGATCTGTGTTAAGTAAACCGCATTGCTTTATAAAATCCTTTGCTGAACTTCCTGCTGAAAAATCATTGTTTAACTGGGAGAGTTATCACAAACTCAGTACCTACTCGAAGGATAGAATGAACTGTAATATCACCGTGATGTTTTTGTACCACAATTTGACGCACAATAGCCAATCCCAATCCTGTTCCCTTACCTACACATTTCGTAGTAAAAAAATCCTCAAAAATCTGCTCTTGTAATATTTTATTCATCCCCACACCATTATCCTTGATAGAAATAAATATTTGGTTTAAATCAGGAGATAATTCAGTAGCAATCATAATTTTATGAGCAATATTTTGATAACTCTCACCTTTATTCGACTCATCAAAAGCATCGATCGCATTACTCAGTAGATTCATGAATACCTGATTGAGTTGTCCCGCATAGCATTCAATTTGAGGTAAATCGCCATAATTTTTAATGACTTCAATTTCTGGGTGAGTATCATCGGCTTTGAGGCGGTGCTTCAGAATCATGATGGTGCTGTCGATGCCATCGTGGATATTGCAAGGCACGGGGCGATCGCTATCCGCACGAGAAAACGTCCGCAAACTGGTACTTACGTCCCGAATTCGCTTCACTCCTTCTTTCATGGAACCGACTAATTTTGGCAAGTCTTCTCGGATGTATTCCAAGTCAATCTGCTTCATTTCTGCTGTAATTTCCGCATCGGGTTGGGGATATTTTTGTTGATATAAATCTATTAGTCCAAACAAATCATTGATGTAATCTAATGCAGGTTGAATATTACCACCAAGAAAACCAATCGGGTTATTAATTTCGTGGGCGACTCCCGCCACTAAGTTGCCTAATGCAGACATTTTTTCTCTTTGGATTAGTTGAAGTTGAGAAGCTTGTAATTGAGCATTTTTTTCGGATACTTGTTGTTCTAAGTTTTGAGTCAAAAAGCTCAACTGCAAATGAGTTTTTACCCGCGCTAATACTTCTCTTTCTTGAAAAGGTTTGGTGATATAATCTACAGCACCAACTTCAAACCCTTTGATTTTGCTGTCTGCATCAGACAAAGCAGTCATGAAAATCACCGGAATATCGCAAGTTTTGGGATTAGCTTTGAGGCGCTGACAGGTTTCAAATCCGTCTATTCCTGGCATCATCACATCCAGCAAAATCAAATCGGGCGATCGCCTCTCAAGCTGTTTTAGGGCACGCTCACCGCTAGTGGCGATCGCCACAGTGTAACCCGCATCACTCAACGCTTCGGAAATTACATCCAGATTTGTCGGCGTATCATCAACAATCAGAATTAAGCCAGCAAAACTTGTTTTCATTATCTAATTATCCTGATTAAGATATTTTTGAATCAATAACTCTATTTTCTCAGTCTCAAACTGTTTTGCTAACTGTAGAATTTGCTGAACAAATGGTCGGTACTTAGTATCATCAGCCCCAATTTTCTCAGTAGTTTCTACCAGTTTTTTGAGCAAACCACCCTCTGCGAGTTCCAGTAGAATTTGCAAATCTGCGATCGGTGGGACAATCAACTCTGCGGTGGATACTTGACTGTTACTCAAAGCCCGATCGCCTTCAATTTGATCATACTGCCAAGTCAGTTGCAAATGCACAGCCAGCAAAGCAAATAACTCAACAGCATCCACTGGTTTAGCCATGAAATCATTTCCGCCGGCTGCTTCGCTCATTTGTCGATCGAGCTCCGCGACAGATGCCGAAGACACAAGTACCAACAAATCCTTTAAATCAGCATCATTCCGCAACTGCTTGAGCATCTCAAAGCCATCCATCAGAGGCATAGCTAAATCAGTAATCATCAAATCTGGCCGTCGTTTTCTAGCTTCATCTAAGCCTTTTTGACCGTTTTCGGCTTCAGTAATGATGAATCCCATCGGTTCTAGCAGGTTCGCTAATACCGATCGATTCTCCCATCTGTCATCCACAACCAAAATATGCCTGGGTACGCCTTCATAGCCGATAATCGTCCGGTTGACAGAATTTTGTTGTACCCAATCGAGTGCGATCGGCATTGCTACCTCAAAGTAGAAATTACTACCGACACCAATCTCGCTTTCAACCTGAATTTTTCCACCCATTAATTCGACAATCCTTTGGCTAATAGCTAAGCCTAAACCAGTACCTTCTGACTGACGTTTTTGTTCTCCTACTTGTTCAAATGCCTGGAATATTTTGTTTATTTCATTGGGGGAAATGCCGACTCCCGTATCTTCAATTTGGAATTTAATCCGAGGAATTGGAATAGTTGAATTTGACTCATTGATTTCTACCTTGAGGGTGACGCTACCGGAATCTGTGAATTTAATGGCATTACCGAGGAGGTTTAGCAATACTTGGCGGAGTCGTTTTTCGTCGGCTTCAATGCCTTGTGGTAAATTTGATTCTGGGTGATAAATAAAGTCGATGCCTTTTTGGTCGGAACGAACACGGCAGATTTCTACTACGCCTTGCAAAAATGAGGGAAAATGGATCGCTTTTGAGGCTAGTTCTAGTTTCCTGGCTTCGATTTTGGACAAATCCAAAATATCATTAATTAGGGTTAATAAATGGGAGCCACATTGATGAATGATCTGGACTCCGTGGCGTTCTTTGTCTGGTAATACTTTGGAGCGATCTAGAATTTGAGCGTAGCCGAGAATGCCGTTGAGCGGAGTCCGAAGTTCGTGGCTCATGTTTGCTAAGAAATCACTTTTAGCTTGATTGGCGTTGTCGGCTACTTCTTTGGCGATGCTGAGCTGGGCAGTGCGTTCTTCGACACGAGTTTCTAGTTCTGTAAATGAGGCTCGTAGTTGTCCTGCCATTTGGTTGAAGGAACCAGCTAATGCTTCTAATTCACCAATTCCTTTGACTTCTACTGTTTGTTCTAGGGTTCCAGAGGCGATCGCCTCACTTGCTGCTTTTAACCGCAAAATCGGTCGCGTAATCCAGCGTGATGTATACACGCCCAAAATGGTTGCAGCAATTAATGCGGCTAAACAAAGCAGGATTGTAGTGCGAGTATTGGCGTTAATCTGCGCCATGAAATCTGATTCAGGAATCGTCATCACCATCAACCAATCTAAACCATTTCCGTCACTCCAAGGAGTCACTTGCACAAATTGGCGATTCACTTGCCCAAAAGAATTACTATCTAAATTAAAGGTTAGTGTCTGAGTACCTTTGATTTTCTGAAAACCACCAAATTGTTTTTGGATATATTTGGCAGTAGCTTGAATTGCGGGATCTGCTATTTCAGTCGCCTTAAGTCGTTTCGCATCTTTTTCCACAATTTGATAAGATTTAGCATCGCTGGAACTTGCAACTAATTCTCCACTGCGTTCAATGATAAATACTTTACCTGTAGGACTAACCTTTAAATCTTTTAAAAAACTGCTAATTTCAGATATTTTTAAATCAGATCCAAGAACTCCGATCAGTTGCTTTTGGCGATCGTACAGAGGGTAAGAAGCGGATATTGACAATACCCCCGGTGGATCAGTCCAAGCATAGATTCCACTCCAACCTGGCTTTCTGGTTTTCACAGCATTGATATACCAAGCTTCCTCCAGAGGTTTATAGCTATCTGAACTTTGCTTCAACCTGGTTCGGTTCCCCAAGCTATCAGTTGTATAAACTTCAGTATTCCACTTAGTATCTGCCGATTTTTCATCAATAACTAGCTCACCATTTTTGGGATCATATCCAGCATCGGCGTATTCACCTGATGGTAGCGCATAGAAAATAAAACCGACGCTTTTGAACACAGTAATTTGTTTCCAAAAATGTCGCCCTGAAGCTTTGAAATCTCGTAAATTTAGCTTCCCTGTCAAGACAGCATCAGCGTTGAGTTCATTGATTTGTTTGGGAAGAGTGAGATAGTTATCTAAATGCTGATCGATGCGGGAACTAACTTCTCGCTGGAGTTGATTTGCCAGATCGTTGACTGCTTTCTGCCCGTTTATGAATGATAGATAGCCCACCAAACCGACAGCCGCAAAGATTTGCAGTACAAAGGGTACTACTAACACAAATTGTAAAGGTAGGGTTTTATTGGATTTAATGCTGGATTTGCTCATGGGTTATTGCCTGTTTGATCATTTTGTTATGGATATTATTTATGAGGCGATCGGCAGTGCGATCGCAAATTCCGTCCCTCCTCCCGATCGCGCATTTACCTCGATCGCACCCCCGTGTTTTTCGACGACGATCTGACGCAATGGTTTGATAATGATTGTTTGTTTGTTACAGATGCAATTGATAGTATCTGATGATGGTAATACCAATACCTGATTGAATGTGATCTAAAATGGAATATTGAGTGATTGAGATTACAATGATTGCTATTTTTTTAAAGGTGTTTGACACAATTATAATATTGCTAGTCGAATTGTCTCTGAGTATAATTACTGATCTTTATATTGTTTTTGTTAAGTGTTATTTGCTAGTTATTGATTGCTGAACCCGGAGTTTTTTAATAAGTCCGGGTTCTGGGTATTTTGTTAACTAACTGCTAAGCTCATTCATTCTTTCTTTCAGGGCATTTCGGGCTTGTTCTCGATCGTCAAAATGGACTTTTTCAGTACCCAAAATCTGATAATCTTCGTGTCCTTTTCCTGCGATTAGCACGCCGTCTCCGGGTTTAGCATCCATGATCGCAGTGCGAATTGCAGTAGCCCGATCGCACATGACGACGGGTTTTACGTCAGCGGGAATTCCTGCTACGACATCATCTAGAATGCGATCGGGAACTTCAGTGCGGGGATTGTCGGAAGTAACCACAACTAAATCGGCTAATTCTGCCACGATTTTACCCATAATTGGGCGTTTAGTGCGATCGCGATCGCCACCGCAACCAAACACACAAATCATCCGACCCGAAATAAACGGCCGCGACGCTTTCAACAAGTTCTCCAAACTGTCAGGAGTGTGCGCGTAATCGACGATTACACTGATATCTTGTTCCCGGCTAATTTGCACCCGTTCCATCCTTCCAGGAACTCCCGAAAACTCCGATAACTTCCCGACAATTACCGACAAATCTAAACCCAACTCCAAAGCAGCACCAACAGCCGCCAACATATTGGACAAATTGAATTGACCAACCAAAGGCAAAGTAAAAGCAGTTTTGCCTTGAGGAGTGTGCACAATTCCTGTCACTCCATTAGGCTGATATTGCAAATCATCAGCATACAAATCAGCCGTCTTATCGCTAGTGCTATAACTCCAAACCTGCTCAGACTTGAGAGTTTCAACTATTCGCCGTCCATAGGCATCATCAATATTGATAACAGCCCGACCTTTGAGATAATCTGGGTTAAACAAAAGCGCTTTCGCCTCAAAATAATCTTCCATATCACGATGATAATCAAGATGGTCTTGAGTCAAGTTTGTAAACACAGCAACTTCAAAAGTACAGCCCAAAACTCGCTGCTGTGCCAAAGCGTGAGAACTAACTTCCATCACGCCATGTTTACAGTCAGCCACTACAGCTTCTGCCAATTGCTGTTGCAGATCAACGGCAAAAGGTGTAGTATAAAGTGCAGTTTTCTCATAACCAGGCCAGCGAGTATAAAGCGTGCCAAAAATCGCCGCCTGTAACTGCATTTGATTCAGCAAAAATTCGATCAAATGAGTAGTTGTAGTCTTGCCATTAGTCCCCGTAACCCCAACAAGTTTTAATTTGTTAGCTGGATTGCCGTAAAATGCGGTGGCTATTTGACCGCAAACTTGAGTCATATCGGTGGCGACAATGACGCAAGTACCCGTGTCTTGGGGTGGTGTTTTCTGGGCTGCTTGGGTAGAAATTATGGCGGCAATTGCCCCATTGGCGATCGCACTTTCCCAAAAATCCCCCCCATCTACACGAGTCCCCGGCATTCCCAAAAACAAATCCCCCGGCTTGCAAGCATGGGAATTAGTGGATAAACCCGTGACTTCAGCATCGAGTGCCGAAGGTTGTCCCTCCCAGGAAATACTGGGAAGTGCTGCTAATAATTCTCTCAATTTCATGTCGATAAATCCTCACTTGGATGTCTTGAATCTATTCTGACTTATCAACCTGCAAATATTTCTGTAACATTTGCTCCAATTGGGCGACTGTACAGCGTGGAGAAGGGCGGGGCAAAAGTTCTTCTGGGGATAATGCAGCATCAACCGCAGATTTTTTTAGCTGGGGCTGCACTTTAAACAACACTGGAACTTCGTACTGATAAGCTTGAAACCAGTCATCGCGATCGGTAATATCTCGAACTTCCAATTGAAAATTCAGGCTTTCAATCTGTTTGAGTTTTTCTTGCAACCCTTCGCACAAGTGGCATCCAGGTTTGGTATACAAAATCAATCGCATCATGGGAGTAAGATTAAACTCTATCTTAAATTCTAGTCTTAGCATAACCTGTTTAACGAGTAGATTCGATTACCAATTACAAATTGGCTTGACTAATGAATCAAGATTTAGTATGCTCTATAAGTATCCCTACAAACAGGAGGCAGTATGGACTGCACCGAATACGCAGAAGCCAAGCGAAAAGCAGCAAAAAAAATCAGTGCCGACATTCGAGAGCGCTGGAATAATCGCATTGTCCAACGAGAATTACACTTGATGGGTGAAGCGGGTGCCGTGCAATACTTATCTGATTACGGACGCGGTATTGGTACGGCCAAAGTGATTGGTTTTGCACTGTGTGCAGAGTCGGAAGGATACCCAGAAATAGCAATGGGATTTTGGAAAAGAGCGTTTGAATTGGAAACTGGAGAAAAGCCGATCGCACTTAACACCCCAAACAATGCTACCACCGATCTCGCTCCTGCCAAAAAATCAACGGCAGCCCCAACAACCGAAACAGCCAACAATCCCGTAGTCGCCGAATTGCCACCAAACTTGCAGCCGGGACGGATTGTCACAATGCAGCCAGTTGACGCGCCGAGTGAACGTTCGTATTACATCGAAAATCCCGATTACTGGGGACAGCCAAAACGGGACGGGAACAGAGTTGTGGTGATTGCGACTGCGGACAAAGTATACTACCAATCGCGATCGACTAACCTGCGACAACAGCCCTCAATTGCGATCGAACAAGCCTTAATCGAGACAGCAGCTAAGATTGGTATTTTTGTTTTAGACGGTGAATTGTATTACAAAAGTCATAGTGGAAGCGAACACCGCACGGGCGCGCAAGCTGCTACAGTTAATATTGATAGCGGTTTTCCCACAATTCAACCATCAGCAATCTATGCCATTTTTAAATGTTTGTTTTTCAAACAGAATGATTTAACCATTCTCGCAGAATCAGCACGAATTGCAGCCGGAGTTGAGATTGGAGAAATGCTAGCAAGTTTATCACCAGCCTTTGAAATTGTACCAACATCTCGCACTACCGCCGAAAAACTTTTACTGGCTAATCAGCAAGAATCTGAGAATAGAGAAGGGGAAGTTTGGGTTTTGCATAACTGTCGCTATGTCGGCGGCAAAGATATTAAGAAGTTTGCGATGGTGAGGACAAAATACTGTCTGGAATTAGACCTGTTGATTGTCGGACTGACTGCGACAAAAGTTGCGGGGCGGCCCTTTAGCGCCATTAAAGTCGCCCAAGAAATAGATGGCAAATTAGTGCCGATGGGAACAGTCGGAACGGGGTTTAGCGGGGAGGAAATGCAGGAAATAGCCCGACTGTATGAGGCTAACCCTCGCGGAGTCAGAATTAAAGTGCGATCGCAAGGATTGACAGAAAGTGGCAAACTGTGGCACGCCCGATTTCTGGAATTTTGTTGAAATTGTAGGGAAACGGCACGTGCAGTTTCCTATCCTGGTATGCGATTATTAAGCAATAGTGTCAAATAAAAATCTCGGAGGAAACATCAATGTTTGTCAGCAAAAATAATTTCTACATCTCCCCAGAAGAGTACCTAGAAGGCGAACGAGTAAGCCCCATCAAACATGAATACAGACGCGGACACGTCTATGCAATGACTGGGGCAAAAAAACCTCATATTGTTATTTCAGTAAATTTAGCAAGTTTGCTTAACAATCATCTCCGCGAGAGTTCTTGCTTAGTTCTTTCATCCGATATAAAAGTTCAACTGGAAGAAGCAGATTGCTATTACTATCCTGACGTAGCGGTGACTTGCGACGAAAGAGATACAAGTTCAACCGAAGACTTCATTCTCTATCCATCTCTAATTATCGAAGTGCTATCTCCTTCAACTGCATCTTTTGACAGGGGTGATAAATTTGTCGATTACCAAACTGCATCCAGTTTGCAAGAATACGTGTTAATTACTCAATCCGAAATCAAAATTGAATGTTTTCGACTCAATGCTGAGGGAAATTGGGTGTCTCAGATTTACCGAGAAGGAGATACAGTAGAATTTGTTAGTGTGAATTTTAGTTGTGCAATTAGCGAAATTTATCAAAAAGTCCCAGGCATTACACTTAAGTCCTCACAACAAATAACCAATAACCAATAACCAATAACCAATAACTAATAACTAATAACAAAATGATTAAAATTTTACACCTTTCAGACATCCACATGGGAAGCGGCTTTTCCCACGGGCGAGTAAATCCAGAAACAGGCTTAAATACCCGGCTGGAAGACTTCGCGAATACGCTAAGCAAATGTATGGATAGAGCGATTTCTGAGCCAGTAGATTTAGTTATATTCGGCGGGGACGCTTTCCCCGATTCAACGCCGCCACCGTTTGTAAAAGAGGCTTTTGCGAGCCAATTTAGCCGCTTAGTTGATGCCCAAATTCCGACGGTTTTGCTAGTGGGAAATCACGATCAACATTCCCAGGGACAAGGTGGCGCGAGTTTGGGCATTTATCGGACTTTGGGTATACCTAAGTTTATTGTAGGCGATCGCCTGGAAACTCACCTCATCGAAACCCGCAACGGCGCGGTACAGGTGGTAACATTGCCTTGGTTGACGCGATCGACCTTAATGACTAAATCAGAAACCGAAAGCCTGTCAATGGGCGATGTTAACCAATTATTAACCGAAAAACTGACGATCGCCCTAGAAGGCGAAATCCGTCGCCTCGATCGCAACATCCCCACCATACTTTTAGCACACTTAATGGCAGATAAAGCGAGTTTAGGTGCAGAGCGTTTTTTAGCAGTGGGAAAAGGTTTTAATATCCCCGTCTCCATGTTAACTCGTCCGTGTTTCGATTACGTCGCCCTCGGCCATGTTCACAAACACCAAAATCTGAATGCTTCTAATAATCCGCCCGTAGTTTATCCAGGAAGCATCGAACGAGTTGATTTTAGCGAAGAGAAAGAAGACAAAGGTTTTGTGTTGATAAATTTGGAACGAGGGAAAGCTGAGTGGGAATTCTGCACCTTACCTGTGCGAAAATTTCAGACAATTAAGGTGAATATTGCCGAATCGGAAAACCCGCAAACCGAGTTGGTGAAAGCGATTGGGAAGAAAGAGATTGCAGACGCGGTGGTGAGATTGATCTACCAATTGCGATCGGAACAATTAGACTTAATAGATAACGCCGAATTGCACGCACTTTTGAGTGAAGCCCACAGCTACACAATTCAACCAGAATTAGTCAGTCAGCTAGCACGGCCGCGTTTACCAGAATTGAATCCTAACAATAGTATAGACCCGTTAGATGCTTTGAAAACTTATCTGGCAAGTCGCGAAGACTTGCAAGATATTACTGAGAGTATGTTAGAAGCGGCGCGGGATTTGTTGGGAGTTGAAGAGGAAGCTTTGGTCGAATTCTAGGTATTGCCAAAAAGACGATTTACAGAGTTTATAAACGTTGCTATAGCGGTATCTGGCTAATAGTATCCATCAATTTCGCTCTCTTGCAGGAACAAAGAACAGCTTAACTTTTTCTATAGCAATCCTAAATGATTTTCATGAGTATTATCCGTAGGGACACGGCACTGCCGTATCCCTACAGATGAATTTCGGGGAAATCACATTTATGTTGGCGGTAAGGATAATCATTTAGGATTGCTATATATGAATGAACTATCTGTCTAATTTTCAAGTTTTGTGAACTTACTTTAAGCTTAATTTCGGTTCTTCCTTACTTGGTATGCCAAACTAACAATTAAAATGCCAAGTAAGCAAACATCTATTTTTGTAGTTTTCAAAATTTCTAAAGCCATATGCAGAACGTTTTATCAACTTAAGC
>CASBQF010000196.1 GCA_949127775.1 Oscillatoriales cyanobacterium PMM_0080 | reverse complement strand
CATCACAACATCGAGTAAAATTAATGCGATGTCAGTATTGCCTTTAATGATTTCTTTGGCTTCTTTGCCTGAGAAAGCGCTGATAAATGTAATTGATTTATTTTCAAATATGAAATCATTTAAAGCTAGTTTTGTAATGTTGTGAATCTCTATTTCATCGTCTACAATTAATATTTTCCAACTATCTGCAATCGGCTGTTCTTCCGCCTCATTTTCTTCGGCAAATATTAATTCGTCATCACCCGCCGCGAAAAGATTTTGACTAGCTTCTGACATTTATCGTTCTCCTAAATTAAATTATATTATTGTTGCCTATAATCCAATACGGCTTACTGGCAGATCCCCCCTAACCCCCCTTAATAAGGGGGGGATAAGAATGCTCTCAAAGTCCCCCGACTATCCGGGGGATTTAGGGGGATCTCCGGGGCATAAATAGTGTTAAGTGAATCGTATTGACCTATAATCAGCCATTCTGCATTTAAATTGTATGTCAAAAATCAATTAAACACTCTTGTAGTACGTTGCTTTGAGCATCGTCCCAAATATACAATTTAAATTCCTGACAGCTTAATAACTAATTGCTAATTTTAGCGGGAAATTCAATAGTAAATTTTGTACCTTTCTTTACTTGACTTTCGCAGCAAATTGTGCCTTTTAGTTTTTGTGTAACTAGGTTATAGATAATGTGCAGCCCCAATCCTGTCCCACCCTGACCTCTTTTGGTGGTAAAAAAGGGTTCAAAAATTTTATTGATATTTTCGGGGGTAATTCCTTTGCCGTTATCGGCATATTCAAATATTAGCCGATCGCCCTCCAGCTCGATCTCAAAAGCTAAAATCCCCTCCTCCTCTCCATCGTAAGCGTGAATTAGGGAATTCAACACCAGATTTGTTACAATTTGACACAGCACGCCGGGGTAACTGTCCAGTACAATATTGTCATCGCACTTAATCTCTACTTTGTGCTTAGTTCTTCTGAGTTTTGCGGTTAACGATGTCAAAATTTCCTCTAGATATTGTTTCACTCTAAACGTGCGTTTTAATTCGCTCGACTGATCTACAGCCACTTCCTTAAAACTGTGGATCAAGTCAGCCGCCCGCGTGAGGTTGGATAAGATCATATTACTGCTTTGCATAGCCGTATCCAGGAACTTTTCTAATTCGGAGCGTTTAATTTGACCATTAGTGTAAAGCTCAAAAAATTTTGTGACTTTTTCAGCCAGCAGCGAGGCGGCGGTGATGCCAATGCCGATCGGAGTATTGATTTCGTGGGCCACGCCTGCAACTAACCCTCCGAGGGATGCCATTTTTTCCGATTCTACCAGTTTATTTTGGGCCGATTTTAGGTCTTCTAAAGTTTGGGAAAGCTCAGAAGTACGCTGTTTTACTAACATTTCGAGATTTTGATTGAATTGCTGCAAATTGGTGTAAAGTTGGGCATTTTCAATCGAGATAGAAATTTGAGAAGACAGTAGTTTTAATATTTTTAACCTATCTGGTGTAAAAGCCCCAGTAGTCAGATTGTTTTCTAAATATAAAATGCCATTTAGTTTACCTTGATGGATTAACGGAGTGCAAAGAATTGATTTAGGTTGAACGGCAATTATATAAGGTGCGCGAGTAAATTGTCCTTCGCGGGCGGCATCGTTTAAAACTATACTTTCCTGGGTGCGCGCGACGTAATTAACGACTGCAACTGCCAGCAAAGTTACTTCTGTATCTTCTTCTATAAAATCTATGGGAATTGATTGCATGACAGCAACGCGATCGACATCTACACACCCTGATGCTTCAATCACCCATTTTCCCGATTTTTCTAATATTAAAAAGCCTCTTTCTCCTCCTGCATTTTCAATCACAATTTTCATCAATTTTGCCAGCAGTTTGTCTAAAACGATTTCGCCGGCCAAAGTTTGCGAAGCTTTGACTGCTGTTGTTAAGTCTAGCACGGCTGCACTGCCGCTCGTAGTGGAAGCGCTGCTAGTAGATTTGTGAGTTTCTATATTAGTTGAAATCGAAGCTGAAGTTAGCAACTGCGAGTATTTTGATTCTAAATGAGCGACTTTGGCTTCGGCTCCCCAACGCTGATAGCAATAACGCGCTTCTGTCAAGTAAGTTTTAGCAATTCTTTCTCGTCCAATGGATAGATAAAATGCTCCTGCCAATTCTGCTGCGAGTGCTTGTACCTGTATGTATCCGTTTTCTTGCGCTCGGATAATTGCTGAGTCATAATATTCCATTGCTGTCACAATATCTCCCAAAACTCGCGCTTTTTCAGCGGCAATTAAATCGCATTTGTGCTGAAGGTTCATCGGCGCAGAAAATGCCTTTTTTTGCATTCTTTTTAAGTTGCTAGTTGCATAAAAAAGATGCTCTTTTTGTTTTTCTTCTGTGGTAAATGGATATGCTGCTAGTCGGGCGAGAGCATCATAAAAATGGTATTCAGGAACATTAATAAATCCCGGAACTCCGTCTAAATATACTTCGGCTTGCACTGAATGTTCTAGCGCTTGCTCTACATCTCCAAATAAATACGCTAATATTAATCTTTGCAAATAAAAGTGCTGAAGTCCCACCCGATCGTTAGCTTTTAACAGCAGAGGTAAAATTTTCTCTTCGCTGTAAGCTTCACCTAATAAAATATCGGAACTTGCTAAGTTGCCCATCAATTCCAAAACTATTTGCCGATATATTTGATTCCAAGTCAATACCGTTTTTTGCTTTAGTTGAAATAGCAAATGGTTATAATTTGCCATTTTCTGTTCCAGTTTTGGCAATTCATGACCAATGAAATACAAAGACTGACAAATATTTACTGCCGAATATCCCACACATTCTAAATCACCATTTTCTAGCGCAGTTTGATATGCTTCTTCTAACAATGGCAAAGTATCTTTAATGTGATGCTTGCCCTGCATTAAAATGAATGCTACTAGATTAAGCGTCTTGCTTTTGAACTCCAAAGCGTTTAGTTTATCGATCAAATTTAAAGCTAATTGACCGAAGCGATCGCCAGATTCAA
Organism: Oscillatoriales cyanobacterium PMM_0080; assembly: GCA_949127775.1. Classification (GTDB taxonomy): domain Bacteria; phylum Cyanobacteriota; class Cyanobacteriia; order Cyanobacteriales; family Microcoleaceae; genus Microcoleus. The sequence continues at coordinate 4,022 of CASBQF010000196.1, read as the reverse complement.
TATCTCTAATTATGCCTTTTAAAATTGATCCATAATTAGCATAACCGAAGGCGGAAAAAGCAGAATTTCCGTAGTTGATCGATAAATTAACTTGCTCGCATACAATCAGTGGTAATAGCCTCGGTTCAACTATAAACGTAGCTGGAAACATAGTCGAAAGCAGGCGCATAGTTGCTAATTTGCGGGGATTTCTCATTACTGGCAAGTTAATTAAGTCTTCTATTTTTTTTCCGCTTAAATAAGCTGCTGTCTTGGTTAGTGCTTGCTGAATGTGAAGGGGAATAGGCGATTCGGGCAAGTTTATTCCTAACATTTTTAGTGCTTCTCGACCAATTTTTACTGCTTCTTGCAGTTTGGTTTGCATTGCACAAGCTGTGATTTTAATTTCAAAAACTGTGATTTTGTCTAGTTCATTGGTTGCTTGTTGTAGAACAATTTCTGCCCATTTTTCCATTTGTTCAAAGTCGGTATTGAGGTAAGCTGCTTCTGCGGCGGACTCGTAGAGTGCAAAAGTTAAGTCGTAGTCAGTTTGCCAACTTTTGGGGGGAAGCAATTCAATACCTGTGGTTAAATATTTGAGTGCAAGTTCGTACACTGCACTTGCTTTTGCTTTGCGGCCTGCAATTAAATTTAATTTGCATAAGTGAGATTTTTCTAATTCGCTGGTGATGATTTCTTGGGCTGCATTTAGGTGATTTACTGTAGCAAAAATATGCTCTTCTAATTGTTCGGGCGGGGCGTTTTGCAGGAGAAATCTGCCAATTTTGAGATGAGTTTCTTGTTTGTGAGATTCGGATATTAAAGCATAAGCTGCTTGCTGCACTCGCTCGTGCAAAAATTTGTAAGTGGCGCTACCAGCATTAGCAATTGGTAGGAATAATTCATCTGTAAAGTCTGTAGATATTTGGTCTGTGACTGCTGTGGTGGCTGCTAGTGCGATCGCAATTTTGTAGACGTTATTCACGGGGACAATCAGACCGGACTGAATTGCTTCCCAGAGGTCTGTTGCTGCGGAAGCCAGAGGTTTGTCGCCGATTTTTGATAAAATTGCCAAATCAAACTTGTTGCCGATACAAGCGGCTAATTTGAGCATCGCCTGGGTATTCTCTGAAAGTTTTTGAATATTATTTATCATTAATTCTACAACATTGTCAGTTATTCCCATTTCTTGTATTTGCTCGATATCCCACTGCCATTCGCCTGTCTTTTGATATTTTTTTTCAACTCTGTCAATGTCGGAGAGGTTAGTTTTTGATATTTCTATCGATTGTTCGGAGAGTGTAAATTTAAATTCTAGCAGTTTGTTTGAGTAAAGAGATTTCAGCAATTGAGTAAGAAAAAATGGATTTCCTGCGGTTTTTTGAAAGAGTAACTCTGCTAAATTTAGCGATTTTTCGGGTGCGCAGTTGAGAGTATCGGCAACGAATTGGTTGACGCTGTTGATATCTAAGTGCGAAAGGGCGATCGCGCTCACAGAGCCGCCTGCTTTGGTAATTGCTTCGGCGGTGAGGATTATGGAATGATTGGCATCTACTTCTTGTTCTTGATATGCACCAATGATTAATAAGTATTGACTTTCGAGATTAGTTGCTAGCAGTTGTATTAACTTGAGGGATGCTGAATCTACCCACTGCAAATCGTCGAGGAAAATTACCAGTGGGTGTTCTTTTTGAGTAAAGACACGGATGAACTTTTGAAATACTAAGTTAAAGCGATTTTTAGATTCATTTGCTCCTAACTCTGGCACTAAGGGCTGTGGCCCAACAATCAGTTCTACTTCGGGAATAACTTCAATAATTACTTGGCAGTTGCCGCCGATCGCATTTAAAATCTTTTGTCTCCAAACTTGGACTTTAGCGGCTGTTTCTGTAAGGATTTGCCGCAACAAGTCTTGAAAAGCTTCGAGCAAAAAGCTGTAGGGAATATCGCGCTTAAATTGCTCAAATTTGCTATCAATAAAATATCCATTTGCCCGCATAATCGGCTGATGAATTTCATAGACTAGCCAGGATTTGCCTACACCTGCCGAACCGGAAATGAGTACGATTTCTGTATTACCCCGCTTCATCCGATCGAACGTATTGAGAAGCATCATAACTTCGGCTTCTCGCCCGTAAACTTTTTGCGAAATTTGCAAGTGATTTGACCTATCTCGATCGCCGATAGTGATGTGAGAAACTTGGCCTGTTGTTTGTAGTTGAGCGAGACATTTTTCTAAGTCGTACAAAAGTCCAAAAGCACTTTGATACCTATCTTCGGCATTTTTTTCTAATAGTTTCATAACGATATCGGAAATGGCTTGAGGAATTTCGTCACTTTGTGCATGATTGATTGTGCCTTCTAGTTTATGCTTTCTATTTTCAGAAGGAGAAACTGGCATTTTGGCAATATGACAGTGGACTAATTCCATCGGATCGATCGCACTAAAAGGCAATTCGCCGCAGAGCATTTCATAAAAGGTGACGCCTAAAGAATAAAAATCGCTCAGATAGTCGATCGCCCGATTCATGCGTCCCGTTTGCTCAGGAGACATATAGGCGAGGGTTCCTTCGAGTAAATTGGGAGGGCGGAGGGCGGGATTTGAGTCGGGTACCAAGGAGGCGATCGCAAAATCAGCAATCTTGACATCCCCTGTCGAACTATTGACAATAATATTGCTCGGTTTAATATCTTTGTGGATGACGTGGTGTTCGTGAAGTTGCCCGAGAGTTTCTGCTAGTTTTATACCAATTTGTAGGAATTTTGGTAACTCTAAGTGGTGGTTGTTGAGATGTTCTTTGAGGGAAATACCGCCAAAGTCTTCTAAAATTAAAACAGGAAAATGATTGTATCTTTCGAGTTTATGAAACTTGACTATTCCTGGTAAATTCAAGTTTTTAAGGATTTCGGATTCGTGCAGGAGTTGCGCTATTTGCTCTGGAGTAGGGTAGGTTGACGTGAGAGTTTTGAGGATGACTGGTTTTTGTTCCTCAAGCTGCATCCCTCGATAAATAACTGTATGAGAGTTTGTATAAATTTCTTCGTCAATGCGGTATCCCGGAATGGTAATCATGCTATTTGGGGGTGTTTTTATAAGCAAGAAGGACACGGCAGTGCCGTTTCCCTACCTCAATTAATTGTAGGGACAAAGGCACTCGCCGTGTCCTGACTGTGGGTAATATCAATTCCGGCTGCGCCGGAATGATATAGAGGACACGGCAGTGCCGTTTCCCTACGCCAGATTAATCGTAGATATAGAGGATACTCAAGATGCCGTATCCCTACGCCAGATTAATCGTAGGGATACGGCACTGCCATGTCCTGATTTCGGGTAATATTAATTCCGATGCAACCGGAATTGATATTACGGCAGTAAACTCGCTGCTATTATATAGCTTAGCTAAACCTGCAAAGGCTAATCCTCGATACTTTTTTGTGGCTTACTGAATCTATATTCTAGTATTCAAAAAAGCAAAAGTTGTATTTTGCGATGCCGGCAGTGCCAAAATAAACTGGTGCGTGCAAATCAACAGTTAAAATCAAAAAACCATGCAGAATATAACTGCCTCAAATCCAGCTAATGCGACCGATCGCGCTTTTGGCACCGCAGACATTAAACTGCTGGTACTGGATATCGACGGCACGATCGCAGGTTTGTCAAATGAGATCCGAGAACCGGTGAAGCGGGCAATTTTGGCAGCCCAGTCGCGGGGAGTGAAAGTGGCTGTCGCTACGGGCAGGATGTACCAGTCGGCTTTGCGTTTTCACTCGGAAATCGGCTCAACTTTGCCGCTAATTTGCTATCAGGGCGCGTGGATTCAAGACATGGCTACTCAAAAGAGGCTGCGACATTTACCGCTGTCGAAACAAACTGCTCTGGAACTGTTAGATTATTTTGAAGCACCGGATTTGCGGCCGCTCCTGTCGATCCATTTCTACATTGACGACAAACTTTATGTACCGGAAATTACCGCAGCTACTCGAATTTATGGTGAACGATCGGGCATTGAACCAATTGTGATTGAAGATTTGCGGCGAGACAT
>CASBQF010000195.1 GCA_949127775.1 Oscillatoriales cyanobacterium PMM_0080 | reverse complement strand
CCCCGTGGTGAGTGGAACGACTGAGGCGAGATCGCCGGAGCAGGCGCACACAAATCTGCTGGCTGTAAAATGGCTGTAAAATGTCGATCGCCCGATCGATCTCCGGCTTTGATATCCAGCAGATTTCCATCCGAAAGCTACAGGTTGTTCGTAGCGAACTACGCACCACAACCTCGGAACTATTCAAGGTGACGGAAAAATCTGCCAGCCAGTCCTCGACTTGAGTTATTCGCAGCCTCACATTTGAGAGTCTTTTTCAAGCTCGATCGCTAATCTATCCAGACTACTAATTCCTAAATCTTAACTTTTATTTTTTTAATTAGCCAAAACGGCTGACAATAAATAGTCTTGAGTTTTTCATATAGTTCTAAATAAGATAATTAATATTTTTTTAGTTAATTAATAACTAAAAATAGAATAAGAGAGCCATAAAATAGTTGTAAATTGTGATTTATGGGCTATAAAGTATTCATGAAAGATCAAACAACTTTAGTCTGGGATACACAACTTATGTATATTGGGTGTACAGTAAGGACATTACGGTGCCAATTTTTGTAAATATATTCCTAGGGGTTCTTGCATTCCGTCAGTAAGTCTCTGCCGATCGCGAATAAATTATCTGCCGGAATCCTTCGCCCCTCTAGAGTAGACATACATCGACCATATTTCTTGTGGAACAGGCATCCCTTCGACTTCGCTCAGGGCATCGCCTGCTTGTTCAAAACCGGCAATTCTTGCGATGTTTAGTAGATATGTACTCAACCCCGGCGTTGCGTCTAAGACTGAACTTTTTAGTGCATTAATGTAACCGCGCTCAACGTTCAGGAAACTCTTAATAACTCCAGCCCATGCGTTAACAGTTGACCCTTCGACTTCGCTCAGGGCGAGCAGTCAACTGAATGAAATCCGTTATCGAACTGCCTTCTTGCATCTACTATAAAAAACTCAAAACTCAAAAATCATAACTACTTTCATCCCCTACTCTGATGGACTCTAACACAGATTTCCGGCGATCGAGCCTCGCCTCTACAGCCTTTTTTCAAGAGTTAGGAGCAGAATTAGTATTTACCCAAGACGCAAGGGGTCGATATCTGTCTTTCTACTGGCAAAAATCCCCGCAGTACAACCTCACAGCAGAGCAAATTGTCGTTAGCGAAGCCCTCGAAGAGGATCGCCCCCTCAGCGAAACCCTGCAACCAATTCCCGCTGCGCCTTATCTCGATCGGCTGCGGCGGACGATAGAAACCCTCGTACCGCAACGGTTCAGCTATCCATTTTGCCACGCCAGACAATATTTTCTGTTCGATTTGACACTCACTCCCGCGATCGACTCAAATGGCCAAGCTGCGATCGTCTTAGTTATGGGAAGGCTGCTGTCTGACAAACCCACATACAGGCCGCCAGATTCCCCAGAATTCATGCCCTATCCAGCTTTGGCATCATCCTCCGATACCCGCCAACAAATGCTACTTCCCGCCAGCCGCAACTCCAGTCGATCGCTCCCTCCCTACTCAAAGATCGATCGCAAAATTATCTCCCAAATCGCTCAAAACCTGCACAGAACCCTCGATTTAGAGACAATTTGGCAACAAACAGCTAACAGTTTGGGGCAAGTCTTAAACGCCAGCCGCTGCATCATCTGTTCCCAGAAAAAAGATAGCGAAAATCTTGAATTTTCGCCCTTCCTTGCCTCAGAAAATCAGCAAAATTCCAGCATCCCAGCCGCCGAATTACAACAGTCAATTGCCGATCCCTCGCCCCCGCTTGGAGCAGAGAAAATCGAAAATCTCCAATCCAAAACCTTTATAGTAGTAGCTGAATACCGCCAAGAACCTTACTCTTCTATGCTGGGATTAGAACTGCGCGCCGCCGAACAGCCCGGATGGATTCAAGCTTTAGCCACCTTAAAAGCAGTCGCAGTCGATTACGCCTCCCCCGTTACCGATCCCTTCAATCGCCATTCTGCACTCGTAGCAGCTACCTCCTATGAAAATCAACCCAATGCACTAATCTGTTTGCACCGCTGCGGTAGTTCCTCCAAATGGAATCCAGTCGAACTCGAATTCGCTCGCGAGTTAGTCGCTCAAGTCGGCAGTGCGATCGCCCACGCTACACTTTACCAAGAACTAGAACAAGCCCGCGCCGAAGCCGTAGCTCTTTCCCAACTCAAAAGTCAATTTCTTGCCAACACTTCTCACGAACTCCGCACTCCTCTCAACGGCATCCTCGGCTTTTTGAAACTGCTGATCGATGGCATGGCAGATGATCCCGAAGAAGCGCACCAATTCATTGAAGAATCTTATCGATCGGCATTACACTTGTTCAATGTAATTAACGATATTTTAGATATTGCTAAAATAGAAGCTGGCAAAATGGAGTTAGACTTCGCTCCCGTCAAACTCGGCGAACTTTTGCAGCAAATTGAGACTTTTACACAAGTTCAAGTACAGCAAAAGCGATTACAATTTCAAATCCAAAAACCCGTAGCCGAAGACGAGATCATTTTGTATGCTAACTATCAACGTCTGCTTCAGATAATTTTGAACCTCACCGGAAATGCGATTAAATTCACCAGAGAAGGAGGAATTCGCATCAGTGCCGAAGTTATCAAAAAAAAGGTGACTGTTCACAAGCAGCAGTTCCCCGGCATGGTGAAAATCCGAATTGCTGATACTGGCATTGGCGTTTCTCTAGATAAGCAAGATAAATTATTCGAGTCGTTTTTTCAGGTGGACGGCGATCGTACCAGGCAATACGGCGGCACCGGTTTGGGATTGGCTATTTCTCAAAAATTGGTAGAAGCAATGGGGGGTACAGTAAATTTTTACAGCATGGGAGAAGGACTCGGATCGACTGTTACTTTTACTGTGCCACTTTATCAAGAACCGCTGTTTAAAAATTGATCCTTATTGGTTATTGGTTATTGGTTATTAGTAGTCAACAGTCAACAGCCAACAGCCAACAGTCAACAGTCAACAGCCAACAGCCAACAGCCAATTCCCAAATCGCTATAGTATCAATTGTTACTTTATCCGCCACCAACCACCCTCCTTCGGTGTTTTGGGATCAGACCGATCGCCCCTGCCAGTTCCGAGCCCCACCCAGAATTCGCATCAGTAGAATCTGGGGGGTGAGATGACAGGTTCTTTTTGCCTGTCCCCTGCTGGCTCATGCCCCCCATTGACCCCCCGTAAATAGCCAACTTTACAAAAACTTCATCTCAAGTTATACGAATATTTAAGCTTCCCAATCCCCTAATGTAAAGGATTATTAAGAAAGCTTGACGCTGTAAGTTTTATATGAGAATCATAAAGATATTGTAAAGATTGCCAAACTACTTAGTAATATTTAATTGCCTATGGCACAATTTAAGTGTAATTACGTAAGTTCCAAATTGGACAGTTTGCGACCAGCAAATTAAGTAAATTCTGGCTCTGTTGTCGGGCTAGTAAGCTTTTGCAAAATCTAGTAGAAAAAGGGGTTGCTATGAATCATCAAGTATCAGCTCAATCACAAAAACTTTTACTGCAAATGGGCAGAAAGATTCGTCGAACGTTGGATCTCCATACCATTGGGCAGCAAACAGTTAACAATCTGGGAGAAACGCTAGGCCTCAGTCGCTGCATCATTTGTCCCTATCAAAGTTCTAGCCTGCAAGTCAAAGTGGCTGCTGAATACTGCCAAGAACCATTTCTACCCATGCTGGGAGTGGGAATCTCGCTCGCATCAGCACCTCATATCGTTCAAGCTCTAGCCACCCTCGAACCGGTGGTAGTAGAGTCCTTGGGACCCGACGATCCTTTTGAGCGGCACTCGCTGCTAGTAGTGGCTACCGCTTATCAAGACCAACCTAATGGCATAATTAGTTTGCACCGATGCGAGAGCGGATCGTCGGGGAATGGTAAGTCCGATCGACCTTGGACTCAATGCCAAATCGAATTCGTAGAAGAACTTGCAGATCAAGTCGGAAGTGCGATCGCCCTTGCCACCCTCTACCAAGAGAACAGCCAGCGAAGACAAGAAATATCCCAGTTCAAAAAGCAATTTTTGTTAACCGCATCCCACGAGCTACGCACTCCCCTAAATCACATCATCGGCTATCTACAACTAACTGTAGATGATCTGGCCGACGATCCTATAGAGGAGAGAGCTTTTATCGAAGAAGCTCACCGTTCGGCTCTCCACCTTTCTAAAGTAATTGGTAATGTCTTAGATTCTATTGAGTCAAGTGAAGCTTGCCACACTCATGCAGAGCTAGCCTCTGTCAGGAGGCAAGAGAAATCTCTGCACCAGTAAAGATTTGATCCGCCCATTTAAAAAGTAGAATATTTACCGTGAAGGCAAGTCTTTTGCCTGGAAAATCTGACACTTGCATCTATATATTTCCCATAAAATTGGTGGCTGGTTACTCAATTATTTTTAGGTCATTAGGGTTTTCTACAGCACAGGATACCAACTACTAAGGAATGAGAATTAAATAACTTACAATCTTGATTATTCTTGTGGGATGGGCGGGAGAACCCGCTCTTTCTGGACGGGCGAGACATCCCACAAGAAGCATAGAAATTGTAAGTTATTAAATTTTTATTCCTCAGCATACCTCATCTTTTTGAGAAACGCTATAATACCGCAAGCAAAAGATTACTATTTTTTATTTTTAATGTTTTTAACTTGTGGTTGATAAATCTACAAATTGCTATTTTTTCTTCTTGGTTTGTGGAGGGCTGACATAGCGCGCCCAGAAAGGTTCTTCCATATTTTTGGTAGCTGCTAGTTTTTGGCGCTCATCCTCTATGCGCTTGCGTTCTGAAAGGTCAGAAAATATGTTGATGCTGCCAATAGTCTCGCCGCCGTCATCTCGCACGGGTGCAGCCCAAACCCAAACATCGATCGAACTACCGTCTTTTTTCAACAAAGATACTTCCAAGCCGTTTTGCGGTTTGTCATTACCCGCAGACTTCAGCAGCGCGTAAAAACCTTGCTTTTGACCAGCCGGAATATTCGGTAAAGGTTGCCCTAAAACCTCAGCCGAAGTCCAGCCAAAAAGTTTTTCGGCGGCGCTGTTCCAGACAAGAGTACGACCGTCATTGGTGGTACAGTTAATCGCCAGTGGCGCTTGACCAATCTGCGCCTGCAAAACTTTCTTAGCGAGTTGCAGTTTCAATTCTACTTGCTTGCGATCGGTAATTTCTTGACAAGCTCCCCACAAACGAACAACCCGTTCTTCGTTTTTGTCCCAGACAGCTTGCCAGCGGTCTCGCATCCAGCGCACCTCGCCTTTCTGATTAATAATGCGGTACTCCGAAGCTCCCGTGCGACTAAAAGTACAGCCATCCAATTGTTTAATTAATATTTCTCTGTCCTCGGGATGAACGAGTTCGGAGTTCCACCAACCAAACGACTTTAATTCTTGAGGAATGCGACCAATGCAGCGCTCAAAAGCTTCTGTCACCCACTCGCAGGCGAACTTGCCGTCTGGCAAATCCCCAAAAGAATAGGCAAAATCTGAAGTAATTTGGGATATAACTCTGTAGTGCGATTCCGACTCCCGGACTGCAATTTCTGCTTGTTTGCGATCGCCTATTTCCCGCGCACTAATCACAATTCCCTGCACGCTAGAATCGTGAAGCAAACTGTTGCAGATCGACTCCAAGTAGATCCAAGAACCGTCAGCATGACGTTTCCGATATTGAATCGGCTTACCAACTCCGGGATGTTCTAGCAAATTTCCAAAATACGCCCGCCAAGCCAGCAAATCGTCTGGATGGATTAACTCGCCGTGAAACTTGCCAACTCTTTCTTCTGGGCTGTAACCCAAAATCCGCTGTATGGCTGCGCTGTGGTATCGGACTCGCCCATCGGAGCCGATAATGCTAATTAGATCCGCAGAACTCCGTAGCACAGTTTGCAGTTTAGATTCGCTTTTAGTTAATGCTTGATTGTCTCTGCGGTGCTGACTAATTTCTTGGTTCAACTGCTCCTGTAGCTTTTTAATTTGCGCTGTTTGCTGCGCGACAGTGCGTTCCAACAGACGATTTGATTTTTCGGCCTCAACCAGCTTTGCCGCGTTATTTGTCGCGCTTTCAAACTGACGACTAGCCGCCAGTTCTTGCAAAGATATTGATAAATCTTCCACAGTTTTTGTTAAAATTTGCTGTTGTGGTGGGAGCAATTCATTCGCTTGTTGCTCCAACATTTTTAAGTATTTGTAGACTGTTTCTAACATTTTGTCAATGGGATTATAAGAGTTTTGACACTCCCCAGCCTGAAGGCGTGGGGATCCTTGGTTCAATCAGTCGATTTGCTCGTTGATGTCACCACCAATGAGTAGAGATCGTTCTGTCCCCAAGCGTTAATTTCGGTGTGTCCCACCGTATTTAAAGTGATTCCTGCCTGCTTCAGCCCGAGGGCCAAAATGTTCAGCGCGGCATTGTGGTCGCGATCTAATACCGCACCGCATCCACAAATGTGTGTCCTGACCGATAGCGACTTCTTAACCCTATTTCCGCAGACTGAGCAGTCTTGGGAAGTATACTGAGGGGCGACAGCAACTACTGCCTTGCCGTATATTTTTCCAAAGTATTGTAGCCACTGAGCAAACTGACTCCAAGCTGCATCGCTAATCGATTTGGCAAGTTTGTGATTCTTAACCATGCTCTTGACCTGCAAGTCTTCGTAGGCTACAAAATCGTTAGATTTCACTACGCACAACGCCGTTTTTATGGCGAAGTCTTTACGCTGCCTACTAACTTTCAGGTGTTTTCTTCCTAATTTGTTAATCGCTTTTTTGCGATTGCTGGAACCTTTCTTCTTCCTGGAAACTCGTTTCTGCGCTTTCTTCAAAGCTTTTTCACTTTTGCGAAGATAGCGAGGATTAGGAACTGTTTCGCTATTGCTATCGGTATAGAAATGGTTTAATCCGACATCCATTCCAATGGCTTTACCTGTTGGGCTAACTTCCTCCGTTCGCTCTACATTGATGCAAAACTGAACATAGTAGCCATCAGCGCGTCGTACAACCCTAACTCGCTTAATCTCGCTAGGTGCATAGAAATGCAAGTCCCGACTGCCAACCAGTTTAAACGCCCCAGCAGCAAAACCATCTGTAAATGTCAAACATCTTTTGTCAGCAGAAAGCTTCCATCCTGATGTCTTGTATTCTACAGAGCGAGTGTGTTTCTTGAACTGCGGGTATCCTTTCTTTCCTGGCTTCTTCGTTTTACAATTGGCGAAGAAACGTTGAACAGCAAAAATGGCACGTTCAGCCGAAGCTTGACGTGCCATCGAGTTAAGTTTTCTTGCCCATTCAAACTCATGAGCCATGATGGCACATTGTTTGTAGAGGTCAACTAGCTTAACTCCTTGATTGTCAATCCAGTACCTGAGAGCTTTGTTTCGGACAAACTGAGCAGTTCTGATCATGTCGTCGACGATCTGATACTGCCGTGCTTTGCCTTTTAACTTGTACTCTAGTGCTATCATTCGACTAGCTTATCATGTTCGACTTTGTAGGTATAAATGCGAAAAATCTTTACATTGTGTGAACGAATTAAAGACGTCCTAGAAGGACGGGGCTTTTACCCAGTTTTTTGGTAAAAAGTGTAATCTGGCAAAAGCGAACACAAGTTTTTTTAAGATAACCCACAACTGGGACTGCTGTGGGCCGATCGACCGCACTCTCAATAACAGCAATTTTGTGACTTTATTTTCCGATCATAGCAACCCATACATCAACAAAATTATGGTGGCGATCAAATAAAAGCCCATCAGCAACCCCAATAAGTGCCGATCGTGCAAGTGCAGGTAACTCCCCTATCCAATGAATGTGGGGCTTGGAGCAGTTAAGCTAAAATAGATTGGTGTCAAGACAAAGAGGGATTTATGACAGAGCAAGCCAACGCTCGCGATTTGTTTCGCGCTGCTTACGAACATCGTTACACCTGGGATGCCAATTTTCCCGGTTACAGTGCCGATATTGAACTCAAACAGGGCGACGAAGTATATACGGGTCATGTTTCCATCAAATCAGACATGACGGTGGAAGTCACTGGCATTGAAGATGAGGAAGTGCAGCAAAGCGCGTACACCCAAATGCGCGATATTGTCACTCACCGCAAACGATCGACCTTTGAAAAATCTCACGGCAAAAATAGCTTCACCCTTGGCGAGAAGGATAGCACCGAAGCTGTGGACATCTTGGTACAAGGCGACTCAATGGGGTCTAATTATAAAATCCGAGGTCTGTCAATTTGTCAAGTCAGCCGAGTGATGGGCCGCATGGCTTTCGTCATTGACACGCACAAAAGCTTAGAGACGCCCGAAGGCGAAGGTTCTTTGGCCAGCCACTACGATGCCGTTTTTCGCAACCCCGAAACCAACGAAATCATCAGAGAACTGGAATTTGAAGATACCTTTGAGAAGATCGGCGACTATTATGTGATGACCAAGCAAGTAGTGCGATCGAAAGAAAAAGGTGAACTGACAACAACCGAGTTTAACTACTCCAACGTCAAACTGCTAGAACCAGCATTAGTGTAGCGCTAACCAAAAACCCGATTTCTTAAATAAAACGGGTTTTTGGGTTGGTCTATCAGAATCAACTTGATTTGGCGGCAAGTAACGGTACGATCGAACTAGAGAGTCAACTCCGATCGAGCATCAGGATCACAGAAACCTCATTTTCTGCCAGCGGCTGATCTGAGCGTCCAAGTCTTCGATCGAGAAACCCATCAGTTTCTGAAATTTCCCGCCACTCCGTCAAATCGAACAAATCCGACAAAATCAACTGCAACAAATCATCACAGAGGCGAAATATTATGACGACACTAGCACTAACCAGAGATAACGTCGAAACAGTTCTCGATGAAATGCGCCCCTACCTGATATCCGACGGTGGCAACGTCGAACTCGTAGAAATCGACGGCCCAGTCGTACACCTGAGACTGCAAGGAGCTTGTGGCTCTTGCCCGAGTTCCACAATGACTCTGAGAATGGGCATTGAACGTCGCCTGCGCGAGGCCATCCCAGAAATCTCTGAAGTAGAACAGGTAATGTAGCCGATCGGTCAATCAATGAGACTGTCAGACCTTGTAACTTTAAACCTTACATGAGGTATGAGTTTTCGCACCCCGATCGTCAAAGCACCCTATCTCGGTATTGAGGAACGCGCATGGAGCCATCAAACACAATGAAGACGACTGATTCCCCCCAAAACCTTCTGCAAACAATTCGCAAGCAATTGGGATACGCAAAGTACGTATTGTTGGACGGCGGACATCAGGAAGTCCGATATAAATTGCGGCTCAAACGCCTGAATAGTTGGGCGGGGAACCTCCTCGACCAACTGGCATCCGAGGGCGTCCTCAATCCGATCGACACTCCAGTCGAATCAGAGATCGAAGTTCATATGCTTTGCGGTCATTCCCACATAACAATGGGAATCTGGAGCTTGTGGAGCCTGCTCCGATGGACGGACGGCAAGATGACCCCGGTGATTCACTCAGACGGTTCGATTACCCCAGAAGATGTCTTGCGGTTTAGGCAGTTTTTTCCAAACATCCAATTCATTTGGCATGAAGACGCCCAGAAGTGGGTCGATCAGCGGTTAGCGGGAAACGAGTTTGCATTCTTGCGAAGCTTCTTCGCTACTAACTTATTTGGCTCGCGACTCGTTGCTTCCCATATGTCAGAGCGGGCGAAAGTGGTGGTTGCTCTAGACTCCGATGTCCTGTTTTTCGATCGCCCGACGGAGGTGCTCGAACAGTGCTTGGTGGCCCACGAAAGTCCCGCGCTAACAAGCTTTCGCGACGAATTCGACTGGGTGTCGGTATTGGCTCCGGTGAAGGAGTTCGAGGCGCGGTGCGGGACTCATATCGAATGCGGATTCAACTGCGGCATGGTCGTGATTCCCAAGTTTGGGGACGAGCAGTTTCAGTTCCTAGAGCGGATGCTGCGTGCCTATACGCCCGAATGGCGCGACCATTATTTCGCAGAGCAGACCCTGATGGCCCTGATGGCCGGCGAGTTCGGGTGGAATGAACTGCCGCCTTCGTACCAGATGGGACTAGCGACAAATTCCTCGGATGCGATCGGCATTCACTACGTCTCAAACCAAGCAGTCCGTCCCCGATTCTTCTCCGAGGGACTCGCCCAGCTAGTCGGGCGACGACCATAATGCTTCCAAACGGCGTTCCGCGAGTTGCAACACAGAAATATAGCCTTTGTCAGTTAAATTAGCGGCTCCCTAATTCGCGGTTCACCATTAGACTTCTTGCATAAGTCACAAACTATTCAGGAAATTATCTGCGTTTATCTGTGTTTATCTGCCTAACATCTGCGGTTGTTCTATCAATCAAAGACTAAGGCCAAGAAGTCTATT
>CASBQF010000194.1 GCA_949127775.1 Oscillatoriales cyanobacterium PMM_0080 | reverse complement strand
CAATTCACAGACAGTCACAACTTACAAAGATGGTCGAAAAACTGAGAATGGCAGTTCGACTTACGAGAAATGGTTGAGGGACAGTAGTTACGATAGTAAGGGGGTAGTGAGTGACGTTTACAAGTATTCTAGCTGGACTTCGAGTTACAGCAAAAATTACTTTAAGGGAGGTTACAGTTGGACAGAAAGCCTGAGCGGTTCCGATTCGGAATCGACAACAAAAAGAGCTGTTTATACCAGTAGTAGCAGCAGTTGGAGTTGGACAAGAAGCGGGACTGTGTGGGATGATGGCAGGAATAGTTGGAGTGAGAGTTGGTCGAAGTCTAGTTGGAAAGATGGCAAGTATTTGCCGAGTGAATCTGAGTCGAAAAGGGGAGGATTCGATCCGAAGAAAACGGGGCAGACTAATGATTTGCCGAAATTTGGGGATGTGCCACGGTTGACGAAGGCTCCGAAAAAACAGGTACCACCGGAGTTGAATAAGAAACCTAAGCCGAGTAAGGATATTTTGTTGATACCGACTGTGATTATTAAGGATAAGGATCGTCAGTTTAAAGATGTTTTCTTTGATGAAAATGGGAAGGATGATTTAGCGAATAATCCTCCCAAGCCAAAAGGTGGTTCTAATCCTCCTCCGCTGCTCCCTCCCGATATTGATGACAAAGATCTGAAAAAGTGCTACGATATCCTAAAAAGAATCGAGGAAGTGCTATATCAAGGTTTCATTAATGGACAAGGACAACCGGAAAAATCACTGAGGAAACGCGAACAAGATATGCTGGATGATAATAATACTAATCGTCTTTATCAAGCTCATATAGCTACTCAACAACAGCGTCCTGAAGCAGAAAATCGTAATATGAGCGAGGGTAAAGGGACATGGGCAGGACATCAGGAGAGATACAGAAGAGTGCGAGACAGGTTAAATCAATTGCTGAAAGAATGGAGAAAGTCTGGTTGTAACGACGGCGATCTAATAGCACTCGGATCCCGAGCTCAAGATTTAATGGATCAAGCTGAGGAATATGCCGTGAAAGAACCCCCAGCACAACCACTTCCTCCCAGTCAGCCGAATCAGTTGCTACAACAGGCTTTTGCACTGGGTGCAAAGCTCAAAGATGGTATTTTAATAGTAGCCGAAGGAACATCAAAGTTGGTGATTGCCATCTTGATAGGGATTGCAGTAGTTTTGTCAATTCCTTTTCAGATTCTACCTAAGGTTTAACCGACCCATTTTCCCAATCAATAACTTCGATAATCACCAATCTAAAATCACACAAAAAACTGTATGGAACTTGCATATCCTTGGAGAGACTGTGATGGCGGTACATGGCTTCAAGCATTATCTCTACCCACCCTCCCGTGGGTCAGCCAGTTTCTGTTTTTGATGGGGTTGCCAAACCCTATAGTGGAGCAACCGCAAGTCTGGCAGTCGATCTATGCTCAGGCTATGATGGACTATGAAATGCGACCACAAGTCAGAGATTCGGAAATAGGAATACGTGGTTGGCACGGAAAAATCGTACAACAGATTGTTAAAAAGGCACTGTTAGAACTGGCAGCTCAGTCAGGACTAAAAGTAGCTATGGAGTTAGAACAATGGGTTTTGCTGCACTTTTTTTGTGGAGAATTTAGATCCGCAATGTTTTCATGGGAGTTTGTTTTGTCAGGTACTTACAGGCAGCCAAGACCAGGGCGTAAACCAATCATACTTCCTGTAGTATTAGCTTCACTGAGCCAAGAAATTAAGAATTCATCGAGTTATGAGCTAAGGACTGAAATCCGAAATAATTTGAGGAATGTTGCACCGCCACCACCAGAATGTCTGAATCCCGACGAAAGGAGTGATGAGTGTTTTGAGATATTGCCCATATCTGATGTAATTAATCAAACATTAACGCTTAAAGCTTTACAAAAAATTGCTCAAACCATCAATGAGACAGAGAGAAAAGAAGTGATGGCATGGGTAGAGATATCTGCCGAAGATAACAAATTTTTGATCAAAATGAAAAGGCTTTGTGGAGATAAATATTTGCAAGTTGAACCGCCCTGCCCTATGTTGCCATCAATATTAGACTTTTCCACCTTAGATGAGAGTAAGCTTGAGGGAAGCCATAACGAGGAGCAGGCAGGAGATTAACGGTCACTACTTAATATAAATCAAAGAACTCCAGCAACTATACCACCCGCATAGTCAAATAGTCGATCGCCCTCGCGCATAATTTACCAAAAGTCGATCGCCCGATCGCCTGATCGCCCGCACAGTCAAACACCAGTTTTGTGCGAGATATCTGATTGTCGTGTGGGTGCACGAGGGCGATCTATCGCACTTTTCTAGATTGGTGGGCGATCGGGATTTTTGAGCTCATGGGCTTTGACTACAACATCCTGATGGTAACAGCGGCGGGTAATCAAGGGGCGAGCGTGAGGGCAAAAAGGTCGATCGCCCGCACAGTCAAACACCAGTTTTGTACGAGATCTCTGATTGTCGTTTGGGTGCACTCGGGCGATCGTGCGGGCGATCTATGGCACTTTTCTAAATTGATGGGCGATCGGGATTTTTGAGATCATGGGCTCTTGACTACAACATCCTGATGGTAACAGTGGCGGGTAATCAAGGGGTGAGCGTGAGGGCGAAAAGGTCGAGCGCCCGCGCCCACAAGCAGTTTTGTGCGAGCTCTCTGATTGTTGTTTGGGTGCACGAGGGCGATCGCACGATCGCACTTTTCTTGACTAATCATTAGCGAGCGATCGTCTGGTAATCAAGGGGCGATCGGATTGGCAAAAAAGTCGATCGCCCGCGCCCACAAGCAGTTTTTTACAAGCTCTCTGATTGTCGTTTACCTTAAAGGGCGATCGATCAGTCTATTGCGATTTTCATCTTCCGATAGTGGCACCATAATTTCTAATTGACCTTGATGATAAGCGATTTTGGTGGAACGTTGGTTTCCCAGTTTCGCGAGCAAATTTTCATATAATTTCCAACTGATATTTGGTAGTAAAACTCTTTGTTCAGAGGACGTTGATATTGTTAACATTTGAGTTGGGTTTTTATTAGTGACTATTTGTTTGTGTAAAATAGCATGGGAGTGCCAAACATTGACTTTATGACTAAGTTTCCCCACGATCAGTTTGCTAAAGAATACCTTCAAGAGTTATTGTCACCTCTCGGAGAAGTAGAAACGAGCAAAGATGTCACCGCTGAAGTCAGAGAAATTGATGTCTGGTTTCAACCAACTTCTTTTGAGGGCGGTTCAGAGTTTGGGTTTATTGGGTAAGATGGCTGCTACTGTAGCTGTGATTGAGCCGTTTCGCAATCCGGTTAATACTGAGGGAATCTTCAGTTGTGTGGTAAAACTATTAAATAGTAGAGCTAAACTGGGGCGACAGACTAATCGAGAAGACCAGCGTTTAGAAGAAAGACAATTGCCGAGGTTGTGGATTTTAACTCCCACTGCTTCGGAACTTTTACTGGACAGTTTTGGTTTTCGGCTTCCCGAAGAGTCCGAGGGCTGGGGGAAAGGAGTTTATTTTTTAACTGAGGTTTGGAGAGTTGGACTAATCGCGATTCACCAGCTACCCAAAAGTCCCGAGACTATGTGGTTGCGGATGTTGGGCCGCGGACGGGTACAGCAGCAGGCGATCGCAGAATTAAGCGTATTGCCTGTGGATAATCCACTCCGAACTAACGCGCTAGAATTATTGTACATCTTGCAGGCAAATTTGCAAGCGAATACACCACCTATTCCCGCAGGGGATGATGAAGATCAGGAGTTAGTTATGGCGATCGCACCTCTTTTTCAACAACATTTGGAAGCTGCACAACAACAAGGCAGGGAAGAAGGACAGCGGATGATTTTGGAGAGCTTCTTGCAGGTCAGATTTGGAGAATTAGACCCGCGCACTCTCACATTGATCCTCCCGATTTCGGCTTTCCCTGTTGCCGAATTTACAGTGTTGCTAGTGCAGTTATCTACTCTGCCTGCGGGACAAAATGAACACCAACAAGTGCAAAATTTGCTGGCACAAACAGTTCTGGAAAAAGCCTTCGTTCAATCGGGACAATTAGAACAACTTCCGGTAAATCTCATCCCCGATCTGCTGGCTTTATCTCCAGACAATTTATCATCCGTGTTGGCAGATTTACCTCAATTATCGATGGGCGAACTGACAGCTAGATTGGCACAGCCATCGACTTAACAACAAATAAACTGACGGGCAATCTCCTGTCAATATTGGGGCGGTTTCTCACAGACACCGCCTCTATATTTTGCAGATGTCAATAGCTACGGTCATGCGCTACTGTAGTTAATAATAGACTGTGGTCATTAGTTCTTGTTGTATGAAGCTGCGATCGTTCTTTTCTTTCCTCATTGCTGGCGTCTTGGCACTCTTGGGTTTGGGTGCAGGCGGTTTTTACTGGCTATCAACCAAAACTCCTCTGAATTTGCTCGCGGGCGGGCCGACAACTACTCCGGCTGCGGCTGTGTTTGTCTCGAAACAAGCGCCTTTGTTGGCTTCAATGCTGGTAAATCCCGATCGCCTCGAAGCCCTACGACAAGTTTTTGCCTCTCCCGCAGAAAGAAGCCGATCGCACGCTGAATTTGAGCAAATCAAAAAAAGCCTACTCGCCAATACTGGCCTGGATTACAGTCGCGATATCCAACCTTGGATCGGTGACGAAATCACCTTCGCAATCGCTACACCAGATATCGATCGCGATCGCAGCAACGGCCAACAAACCGGGTTTCTGCTAGCCGTTTCCTCCCAAAATGCCGATCGTAGCCAACAATTTCTAGATTCCTATTGGAAAAAACAATCTATTGCTACTAAATCCGTACAGTTTGAACAATACAAAGGCGTTAAACTTACTTACAAAGCATCACCCAAAATCAATCAAAAGTCTCAACCTGTTTCACCATTAAATCGGTTGTCTCTGCCAAATTCAAGTTTATCGTCCAGCTTCGCCACTGCATTAATCAGTGACAGTTCTGATTCCAAAAATAACCACAATTTCATTTTATTTGCCAATAATCCAAAGGTATTGCGAGATGCAATTGATAACGTCGAAGTCGCAAATCTCAATCTCAATAATAGTCCCGAATATCAAAAATCCTTGCAGCAGCTAACTCAAGGCAGAATCGCTTTAGCATTTGTGAATATTCCCCAGCCAGAAACACAAAAAAATTCCCAACTTTCCCTGAATTCCCTAGCAGTTACTGTCGGAGTAAATCGGCGAGGATTGGTCGCTCAAACTGCTTTAGTGACCTCGCGAGAAAATACAGCAATTCCCAAACTATCCGAACCTGTACAAGCTTTACAATACATCCCCTCAGTCAGCCCTTTCGCCGTCGCCAGCACCGATTTAAGCAATTTTTGGACTCAACTCTCATCTGCGATCGCGACTAATGCAGAAGTGTCAAAATTAGCCGATCGCACCCTGGCAGATATTCAGACAGCTTGGGGCATCAACTTACCACAGGACATATTCAACTGGGTAAAAGGAGAATACGCTTTAGCCGTGGTTCCCGGTTTGTCAAACAGTAGCGATTGGATTTTTGCAGCCGAAACATCTGCTGATTCCCAAAAGGCGATCGACAAACTAGATGAAATTGCCCGCAGCAAAGAATACAGCATCGGCAACTTTACTCTCAGAAATCAGAAAATTACCGCTTGGACGCAGTTGACAACGAGCCAGAGTTACGATGTAAAAAACAAGCCCAAAAGTGCGATCGAAACTGAAGCAAAAGGAGTTAGAGCTACTGTTGGTAAATACGAAATTTTTACCACATCTGTAGAAGCAATGGATGCAGCACTCAAAGCAGCGGAAACAGGTTCTTTGGTGGCGAATCAAGACTTTCAAACTAGCATTGAACCCTTACCAACATCTAATGATGGCTATTTTTATTTAGATTGGCCAGCCAGCAGAGGAATATGGGAAAAACAAATCCCGCTGTTGAGGTTAATTGAACTTTCTGCAAGACCACTTTTTGACCATTTGCGATCGCTCACTGTCACCAGCACCGGAGAAGTCGCAGGAATTCGCAAAGCCACTATATTTATGCGGCTGAATTAGTCAGTTGGCAGTAGTCATTAGATACTGACTAACAATTAACGGTGTTGCTGATTTGGAGTATGATTTGGCTCCGAAATTTAGAGTAGGGGCAGTTCATGAATTACCCGGGCAATTCATGAATTGCCCCTACTCTCTCATTTCAGGGATTGCCTTCGCTAGGTGAATCCTACCTAAATTCAGCAATGCCCAATTAACAACTAACAATTAACAATTAACTACTGACTACTAACTATTCAGGGTTGACTACTATGGGGTTGACTGGTGTTTTCGGCTTGCCAAAATAAGCTTGAAACACCTCTTTGGCGATCGGGGCCGCGGCAACAGAACCAAAACCGCCATTTTCTACAACCACGGCGATCGCAATTTCCGGCTTGTCAGCAGGCCCATAGGCTACATACAGCGAGTGATCCTTCTGTCCGATCACTTCTGAAGTCCCTGTTTTGCCCGCCGTTAATGGAATTGAACCGTCATTGAGTCCCTTTCCTGTACCGTCGGTAACTACTGCCACGAGTCCTTCTTTAATCACATTAACTGTCGAAGGTTTCATCCCCGTAGGTACTGGTTTTGTCTCAGGCTTGCCAGTCATAGAACTCAAAAGATGCGGTTTGACGCGATTACCACCATTAGCGATCGAACCTACCATCACCGCCGCCTCCAAAGGAGTCACCAACACGAACCCCTGACCGATCGACATCGTTACCGTATCACCAGCATACCAAGGTTCTTTATAGATTTTTTCCTTCTCCGCCGGGGTCGGCATTTGACCGTGATCGCCACCGCCTAGGCCCAAAAGCTTCAAATCCGTATCCTTGCCAATGCCCAAACGGTGCCCCCATTTAGCGATTTCCTCCGGCCCCGCACTCATCCCCACTTGATAAAAAAACGTATTGCTACTAAAAGCCAAGGCATCCCGAAAGCCGATGTTGCCGTAACCGCCGCTGTGTTCGTTAAAATCAATTCCCCCCACAGTAATGTAAGACGAAGTACCGATAATTGAGTCTGCCGAAAACTTGCCAGACTCCATGCCGGCGACGGAAGTCACAATTTTAAAAGTGCTACCGGGGGGATAACCTTGCATCACCCGATTTAAGAAGGGATTTTCCTCACCTTGAAGAGTGGCCCACTCATCCTTAGTGATTTTGCGCGTAAACATATTGGGGTCAAAAGTCGGGTGACTGGCTAGAACTAATACCCCACCAGTTTTCACGTCCAAGGCCACTACAGCCCCCCGTCTGGTTCCCAGCGCTGCTTCGGCGGCTTTTTGCATTTCCAAGTCGATCGTTAGCTGCACCGCCTCCCCCGGTTTGGGCGGTGTTTCTCCCATCAGCCGCAGTTCTTCGTTTTGGGCATTTACTTCGATCAGCCGATCGCCCCAAACTCCCGCAATCTCCTTGTTAGAACTCGCTTCTACGCCCATCTGACCGACAATCATCCCCATCGGATATTCCGGGTGATCTTTGAGGTTTTCTGCCGTAGCTTCGCCAATATACCCGAGAACGTGGGCCGCCACACTGCCTTCGGGATAGTAGCGGTTCGCTTCGGGCCGCACTTCCACGCCCCGCATTTGTCCCACCTGTTCTGCTAGCGGCACATACACCTCGGGCGACATCGCTTGCTTGATCCGCACCGGTCTGTAGGATAGAGGATCGACTTTTTTTAATTTCTCTAATATTTCTTTAGCCGGGATTTTCAGCAGCGGACTTAACTTGTCTGCTGTGACTTTCCACTGTTCCGGCGTTTGTTCTTTGGGCCAGACATATACCGATCGAGCTAAATTGTTCGCTGCTAGCAGCTTACCTTTGCGATCGACAATATGTCCCCGATTCGCCGGCATTGGCACTAAGCGAACGCGATTGTTTTCGGCTCGTTCCCGGTTTTGCTTCCCTTGTACCAGTTGCAATTCCACCAGCCGACTAGCGTGCAGGCATAGCAAACCCGTTGCCACCAGCATTAAGACGATCGCCCGGTGTATCGGACGCGACTGTTTCTTCGGAGCTTCCCGCAGGGTTTTGTCAGAAGAGCGAAATTCAGAGAGTGCAGAAATTTCTCGCATTATTACTCTAGATAGATGTCAAATCTTAGATTTTACATTCCTGATTGTCAACTTTGAAGTATACATCATTACACCTGGGACGATCGATCGTTGGCTTTTGACCGATCGCCAATAACTGATCGATAACTAATCCTCTAAGCACCAAGAAATAGCCAGCAAAATAAAAGTCAAGCTCAGCCAATTAGGGAGGTGGAGCCAGCCGGATAGACCAGTAGGCAATAATACCAAAATCTGTGTCAAGAGGGAAGCAAGCGTCAACATCAAAGCCAGCACAATCAAATTCAGCATCTTAACACTGTATAATTTTGGAAATGAGCCGATCGCACTTGTGGCACAAGTCGGAGTGGCACTCCTCAATCGCGATCGCGAGGTATTATCCTGATAGAAATAAGCAACAGAAGCCAGAAGGTTTTGAACTAATTTAAAAAAAATTGTTCTTCCTCCAGAAATCAAATTTTGGGGGCTGCGAGCGGTAAAATCTGAGTTGTGATTTTAAGTTGTGACAGAGGAGTATTGCCATGCTGTTTAATCCGCGAGCCTATTTCAAAAACGGTACGCTCTTGGCGGCGACTTGCGCGATCGCCGCCCTACCAGTTTTAGCAGAAACAGCGAATTTCGGCACTTTAACTTTATCCCGAGGTTTTGACTCCCCAACAGCAGTTTTGAGAGGTTCCACAGGCGGATCATACTCTCTATCTGCCATTGCCAACGCCGATCGCCACAAAAACAAATGTTTGGGTTTTGCCACCCCAACTCCCGACCATATCATCGTCTTGCAGCAAAGCTTTTCAAAACTCACAATCCAAGTCAACAGCGGAGGCAAAGACACAACCTTACTCGTACAAGGCGGCAGTGCAGTGCGCTGCGGAGACGATACAGGTCAAAATAAAGATGCCGGCATAGTTGATTCAGACTGGCAAGCAGGCACTTACAGGATTTGGGTAGGTACTCTCGAACCCGGAGTCAAGTCTAACTATACGATCTCAGTACAGGAATAATAAAACGCAGCGGCATTGTGGGACAGGCAAAATAAAATATCGTCCAATACTCTCCCAATCTCCCAATCTCCCAATCTCCCACTCCCCCAAACTCCCGATCGACCGCTAACTCCTCTCGTCAACTAAAATGTAAGATCGAAAGTGCCGTGTTTAACCAAAATTGGGAACTCCGAAAGTGCTAAAGACTCTTAGAGCTGACTTCAGTATAATTTTCGATCGCGACCCTGCCGCTCGCAACTGGCTGGAAGTTGTGTTTTGTTACCCAGGTCTTCAAGCCCTAGTGATGCACCGCCTCGCACACTGGCTTTACTTGCTGGGACTTCCGTTCATCCCCCGCTTAATTTCCCACATTGCTCGCTTTTTGACCGGAATTGAAATTCACCCAGGGGCAACGATCGGCAAAAGCGTCTTCATCGACCACGGTATGGGGGTTGTGATCGGTGAAACAGCGATTATCGGCGATTTTGCCCTAATTTACCAAGGCGTCACCCTCGGCGGCAGTGGCAAGGAAAGCGGCAAACGTCACCCTACCGTGGGCGAAAATGTAGTTGTCGGTGCCGGCGCCCAGGTACTCGGCAATCTGCTAATTGGCAACAACGTTCGCATCGGCGCCGGTTCCGTCGTCCTCCGCGATGTACCGTCAGACTGCACCGTGGTAGGGATTCCCGGCCGCATCGTTTATCGATCGGGAGTACGAGTAAATCCCCTAGAACACGGCAGTTTGCCGGATTCCGAAGCCGTGGTAATTCGCTCTTTAGTCGATCGGATCGAAGCCCTCGAACAGCAAATCAAAAGTTTGCAAACTCAACAGCCCATCTCCTTAACTTCCGATCCCACTTCTCACAATTTCCACTTAGTATCAGAAGCTTTAAACCAACCCAGCAATGTAGCAATAATTGAAAAAAATCAATTAGCTGTTGTTAACACTTATCAGTTCAAAGATCAAGTAATTCAAGAATTCTTCGACGGCAGCGGCATCTAAAAATTGTTTTGAGTGTTGAGTCTTTGATTAGGAATTTTTCACCTTAAAACTTTCCTACTGACAACAGTTAACAGTTAACAGTTAACTGTCAAATGACTTCAAGGATTCACCGATCGCACAAACCAATTTCCCTCCCCGTCGCGCCCATAAAGCGATCGGTTCTGCGGTTCCCCCCGTAACTCCAACAAATCCACCGTTTCCGGTTCCAACAACAGCAAGCAAAAATTAGGCAGCGGTTCGATCGCATCTGGGGCAGCAGAATCAAAAGCATCAGCCTCCGCCTTGTCAGCGCCGGGATGCGGCCAACCAAACTGCGATCGAGCAGCCTCAGAAAGCTCCTGCCAAGCTGTGCGGCGCGACAAACACAACTGGGCATCCGGGTATTCGGCTCCTACCAGAATTAGTTGTCCAGCAATCCGAAACTGTTCGCGAGTTTTAGGGAAATACCAGCAAATCTCCCCCCAAGGATAGAAATTAATTTCCTCTATCTTTTCGCTACGAATATCTGTAATAAACTTTAACTGGTTGGTATTTTCCAAAAAACCTCTAAAAACAACAGTGCGGTTAGCCGGACGCCCGTTAGCTCGGACTGTTGCTAATTGTAAGTACCTAGAAACAGGAAGACTGCGGTTGCGGTGGAGAGTACCAGCAAGATGCGATCGCCAAAGTGCTAAAGACATAATTAATATCCTATTATATTGGTAATCGGCAAGTAAGTCGTTGCGAAAAAACAATAGTATCTTGTAGGGGCGGGTTTAGCTAAGAATCTCTGAAACAACCCAGAAGATGCAGGCAAAACCCGCCCGACTTGTAGGGGCGGGTTTAGCTAAGAATCTCTGAAACAACCCAGAAGATGCAGGCAAAACCCGCCCGACTTGTAGGGGCGGGGTT
>CASBQF010000193.1 GCA_949127775.1 Oscillatoriales cyanobacterium PMM_0080 | reverse complement strand
GGTTATTGGTGGTGTGGGGGCGGGTTTATATAGATGGTTGGTAATTGTTAGATATTATTGGTGAACCCGCCCCTACAAAATACGGTTTCGTAGGGGCGGGTTCACCAACCATAATCGCCCCAAACAAACAATCTCAAAAACCCGCCCAACCTAACTTCTTTTGTGCAGAAACAAAGGCGGTTGAAATAGCATTGATACAAACGAAGAAACCCGGCGGTTGAAACCGCGTCTACACAATGTCCGCGCAATGCGAGACTAATACAAAATTTGGCTGAAGTATCCAGTTTATTTCTTAGTCTGCGGAGGCAGACTTCGTTTGTGTAGTGGCGGTTCCAATCGCCGAATCACTAACCAATGGCGGTGACAGAATAGGCTCAGATTCTGCCACATTCAACTGGCCGCCGCAAGAGCGCAACTCGTAAAGTTTTGCATTAATTTGATACTCATACTGACTCAATAACCTTGCATAAATATAGCCAGCTTTTCCATCCAAGAAGCCGAGCTGAATAAAGTAAAATAAAATAAATCTGAGCATTGGTTTAAAAGGCAGCCGCACCCAAACTTTTTTGAGAAATCGCTTCCGCTGCACTGCATCTCCAAATAAGTTGGCGCCAATAGTGCCACTGTCGTCGCGCCCTTCAATTATATTGTAATAAACGCGAGCTTCCCAATTAGAATAGCGGTTGTGCCGTTCTATCCAGTGAAATAAATCGCGGTAATCTTCATGAATCATGTCATTTTTCAGGTAGCCGACAGCACCTGCTAAAATGACGTGTTCGTGTACTTCGTTGTCCCCCGTATTTGGTACGGATTCAGTGCCGAGATTTTCGTAGCGACCTTTTTGATGCTTGAACAAACGCAAGTTCCAGTCGGGATATCTGCCTCCGTAACGCAGCCATTGTCCTAAAAATAAGACTTTGCGATTCAGGTAGTAGCCCTCAAAATTCGGGTTTTGGATGACTTGGGCAATTTCGTCCCAAAGTTCAGGTGGAATCCGCTCGTCGCAATCGACAATTAACACCCATTCGTTGCGAAATGGCAGGTTATCCAATGACCAGTTTTTCTTTTTTGGCCAGCGGTTATCGAAGTAGAATTGCACTACTTTTGCGCCACTGCTGATGGCGATTTCGACAGTGCGATCGCTACTTTGGGAATCAACTAGAAAAACTTCATCCGCCCTGGTAATGCTCGCTAGACACGCAGGAAGATTAAGTTCTTCATCTTTTGCCGGAATGAGTACCGAAACCGGAATCTTGGATGAACTAGAGGTCATAATCGAGTGCTTGAACCTGAATGCGGTCGAGTTGTTGTGGTTGAAGTGCGATCGGCACTAGACAGCGAGGGATATTGCCTATAGCCTAATGCCTGCGGGTCGATTTCGGTGCAAAAACCATGCCACTGACGGCTGCACTCAAATAACCAATTTGACCCCAAGCAAAAACCAAGTTTTCAAAGCGCAGCGCTGGATCTCTAATATATTTGAAAGATTTGTAGACACCTCTCAACATTCTTTCGCCCCCGCGCCAAAGCTGAACTATACCGGCTCGATCGCACAATTGTTCCCGGTAACACTCGCTGATGCCTTGCCACCACCCGCGCTCGACAAACCACGCTTTGTGAAGGCGCGAGGGAGCGACGTTGTGAAGCACCAGGGCTTCCGGCAGATAAACTACTTGCCAACCTAACTCTAAAGCTAGTTCTGTGGCCCGCAATTCTTCGTTTGACAACAATTTTGTGCCGACTCTACCGAGTTTGACATCGAAACCGCCAATTTGTGCTAAAAAAGTGCGCCGGATTGAGTAATTTACACCCCTGGGAGTCAAACCAGCCGCCGTGACGTACACCCAAGTCTCTCCCAAATCGTAAGCCCCCAAGTTTTCGGCCAATCCCGGTGACAGCCATTCCGGAGGGCTGACTCCCGAAGGCCATAGCAGATTGACTTTACCACCAGCTACGGCGAGTTTTTGATTGGTTTGATAGGCGCTGTGCAGTACCCGGAGCCAATTTGGTTCAGCAACAGCATCATCGTCGAGATAAGCTAATATCTCGCTCTCTGCAACTCTCGCAGCGGTGTTTCGGGCTACTGACAAGCCGAGTTCGGGTTCCCAGATGTACTTGAGGCGGGGGTTGGAGAGTCTGGCTTCTACGACTTCGCGGGTGAGTGTTTTGGAGCTGTTGGGGCTGGCATAATCGCTGGAAGCGTTATCCACTACCAGTATTTCAAAGTTGTCGGGAAAATCCTGTGCCAGCAAGCTGTCGATCGCAGCGCCTAGATAGCTGTGACGATTGTGGGTACAAATTATTGCTGATATTTGAGGGAAATGCTGGGAATTGGGCATTGGGAATTGGGCATTGGGAATTGGGAATTGGGAATTGGGAATTGGGCATTGGGAATTGGGCATTGGGCATTGGGCATTGGGCATTGGGCATAAATAGTTTCTGCTTTTTGTTTGTTCTCCCTGAATTGCGAATTAGTAAGGGCGTACCTCACTTGAACAGAAAACGGCTATGCTTGGAAGCTCGATCGACTTAACTCTGATATTGTCCCATCAATGCTATTATTGCCTAAAAATCATTGGCAATCAAATAACAAATTACCAATAACCAATAACCCAATACGCTTGGCTTAACACTATTTATGCCCCGGAGATCCCCCTCGCATCCCCCTTAAAAAGGGGGACTTTGAGAGCATTCTTATCCCCCCCTTATTAAGGGGTGTGCCAGGGATATCTGACTTAAGTAAACTGTATTGACCAATAACAAATAACAAATAACAAATAACCAATCATAAATGACTAAAATAATCTTAGTAACCGGGCCTGCCCGAAGTGGCAAAAGTGAATGGGCAGAAACTCTGGCTACGGATTCGTCCAAACAAGTAATCTATGTGGCTACTAGCCTGGTTGATGAGGCGGATTTGGAGTGGAAAAGTCGCCTGGAAAAGCACCGAAATCGCCGTCCGTCTGATTGGAAAATTCTCGAAGTGCCGATCGACTTATCAGCAGTTGTGCGATCGGGCAAATCATCAGAATGCTTGTTAATTGATTCCCTGGGAACTTGGACGGCAAATCTGTTAGAACAAGCAGCGCCTGCTTGGGAGCAAACGCAGCAAGACTTGATTGCTAGTTTAAAGTCAACCACAGCCGATGTAATTTTGGTAGGAGAGGAAACTGGATGGGGCGTAGTGCCTGCTTATCCGGCGGGGCGGCTGTTTCGCGATCGCCTGGGAACTCTTGTCCGCCAAATCGGGGCGATCGCCGATGCAGTTTATCTCGCTACCGGAGGCTACGCTTTGAATCTGACTGCTTTGGGTACGCGGTTGCCAGCTCAAAAGTAATCCGGGAGTGCGATCGGCTAGATCGCAAATAGAGATTTGCTAGTCAAATATTTTAACTAAAAGTAAGTTATAATCGAGATATTGTATCATTTTCAATAAGTCTTTTGTGAACAGTCAAGATGCCTGTCCCACAAAGAATGAATTTATTGTGGAACAGGCATCTTGACTGTTGCTGATGTAGCACATATGTGAGTTATAATGTCAAACATAGAAATCTAAAAATCAATATTAAATAACTTTAATCACTCTTGAGATAGAGTACAAAATTCAACTTTAAAGTCTAAAATCACCAATTAGTTGCAGGGATGACTAAAAGTTATGGCATCAGAAAACCAAGTCAAAAAATATATTGCTTACTGGTTTCAGTTAGGCAAAAAAGTATTAATTCGCAACGGTTCCGAATCACTACTGCCGAAATCAGTCATTGCGGGCGATCGCTACAGCAGCGAATTTGAAGAATGCTGGCAAAAAATCATCTCCCCCGACAGCAAAGACTCTTATCTGCAAGGCACTCAGGAAACGATCGCCCAATTGTTAACACCAGCTTGGGATATCAGTCCCTGCGCCCGTTGCGCCATGCCGGTACCATTCCGTGATGCTGGAATGCCCCCAGAGTTGTGTCCCTGTAACGACTTAGAAAGTTGGCCCAATACCGAAATGCCCCAACCTCGATCGCCCGTCAGT
Organism: Oscillatoriales cyanobacterium PMM_0080; assembly: GCA_949127775.1. GTDB lineage: Bacteria > Cyanobacteriota > Cyanobacteriia > Cyanobacteriales > Microcoleaceae > Microcoleus. The sequence goes on along the minus strand of CASBQF010000193.1, from coordinate 220 downwards.
ACAAAATTGCAATTGTCAGGAATTCGCGATCGACTCCGAGGAAGCGACGAATAGAAGGGACAGAGGCAGAAGCAGGGCTGCTTCATTCTCTTGTAGGGGCGGTGCCCCCGTGCCCGCCCCAATCTCTGAAACAACTACAAAATCCTGGACGAGGAGGGTAGGAGGGTAGGAGGGTAGGAGGGTAGGCACGGGGGCACTACCCCTACAATGCCCAATGGCC
>CASBQF010000192.1 GCA_949127775.1 Oscillatoriales cyanobacterium PMM_0080 | reverse complement strand
TCGCTCAAAGTTTGAACTAACTCTCGCAGGGCCTCTAAGGGCGATCGCTCGATGCTCCTGCTACCGATATCATCGGTTTGTTCTTCGAGTTTGAGCAAAATATTGCGCTCTCCTTCTGTCACCCGGTACGGATGCCCGATCGGTCTACAACCTTGCGCGACGATCGTTTCGAGAACTATATTGCCGCTCAAAGCCACTCCCACCGTCCCTTCTCGGTAAAGCTGATAGTCGCAAAACAGCGCCGCGCCTCTGCCCGCACCGTCCCCGCCGGCCAGTCCTCCTACCTTCGGCGCACCTGGATAGGCATAATCTAGTCCTTGCAGCAAATCGTTAATTTTTGCGGAAAAGGGGTCGGCCAAGATAATAAACTGCGGTTCTTCATCGGCCGGCACGCCCAACAAATCCACCCAAGTATCCGGCGGACTGTCTAAGTCCGGCAGTTCGTCTGCATCGATGTGAAATGTTCTGACGTTCACTCCCGGTAAGCGGGCCAGACTCAGGCTGACAGCAGGAGTTCCCTCTACTTCTTCGGTGAGGCCGCCCCGGTTGGTGCCGATTACTCCCCCCCCGCCACAGCCGAGAATCGCGGGCACGGGCAGTAATTCTCGCAGTAGAGGCATCAGCCGAGAATACTCGCTGGCAAAGGCAGATGAGATAAAGATCAGCGCTAAATCGGCGGGGCCTTCTAATTCGCGATCGGCTTGTTCTACAACTTCTTTCAGCGCTGATTCCAATGACGGACGGGTTGATAAAGCGCTGACCCATTGCATTTGGTTTTCGTACATAAGGCGAACTTTTCTATAAAACTATCTCTATACATTAGGCTAACCGGAACTGGCCACTGGCGGAACGGGATTGTTGGTCGATCGACTCTCTCTCGATCGCCATTCTTGTGTTAACATAAGTTAACATGGGTGTCAAATAAATCTGTTAAGCGTTAAATGTCGTGTTCAGCTAAATCTTAAAAGATAAAGCTCTATACAGTTTGACACACCAACTTCGTGTAATATTTTCAACAAAAGTAAGCTCAGCTCGACCTGCATTGATGCCTGTGGACTAGAATCCGCCAACAGGTTAAAGTAAAGCAGGAAGTAGAGACGGCTACCGCGATCGCAGTTAGGGATGGTTTATATTTGGGCTGCCATAGCAGCACATCTCAAGCTAGTATTAGTTGAGATCGCCAGACAGAAAGGGCAAGTCAAACACAAGCTAACATCCAAAAAGAAAACCTTTCATACCAAAAACTTTATGACAACAACACCCCCGGGCAACATCCAAGAAAAAATTGAAGAAGAACTAGAAAGCGCTCGTACCGTCTGTGACGTGAAGGGTGCAACTTCTGGCGAATGTGCGGCAGCATGGGACGCAGTTGAAGAACTGCAAGCTGAAGCTTCTCACCAAAAGCAAGTCAAACCTAAAAATTCTTTTGAAAAGTATTGCGACGACAATCCTGACGCTGCTGAATGCCGAATCTACGACGAATAAACGAGCAATTTAGCTCTATCCCTTCGATCTCGCGCCGAAAGTTGATTTCGGCGCGGGATTTTTTTATCTGTTTATTAAGCAAAAAAACCGGGCGGTTGAAACCGCGTCTACACAAACTATCACCCACTCAAGAGCGGGTTGAAGAAGACCGGGCGGTTAGAAACCGCGTCTACACAGACAAAACCCGGATGGTGCGCGGGTTGAAGAAGACAAGGCGGTTTCAACCGCCGTCTTATCTTATCCCTGCTTTTTCAGCGCTTTTATAGTAAAATCTTTCACAAATAAGTGAGTATATTTTCCCAAAGATGTTGAGTCTTTTATTTGCAGCCACCGAGCCCTGGTTTCAACCGCTAGTTTGGATGGATTATCGGTTGTCCGTGTTATTAACAATTTCGATCCCGTTGGTAGTCATGATTTGGGCTGTTTTTGCCAAAGCTGATGCCATCGTCCGTTTGTTGATGATTTATTGGCGAGTGGCCAGTTTGTTGGCAATTACACTTTACCTGATGATGGCTGCGCTCCCTGTGAGCTTTGTGTCATCGGTGATGGGGAGAGCCTTGATTCCTGCTTGTCTGTGGTTTTGGCACGATTTAAACGAAGAGATTGCCGATCGACCTTCCTCGTCTTTGAAGCTGGCCTTTACAGCTTGGCGGTGGGCGATTACTGTTTACAGCGGTTTGGGCGCTCTCGCTCAAATTCCTTTCTTAACCTGTGCCTTTAAATCTCAAATACAAGTAATTGACGAACCTTTTTGCCGCATTTGGTTAGATCCGCCTTGGCTCTACAAACAGATGTTTCATGTTAAAGCAAATCCTCAATTTTGGGGACTTCTGGGCATGACAGCTTTAGCAATTTATGTACTTTACCTATCATACTTTGTCCTAATTAGATTGGGAAAACAAGGCAGATCCGCTACAGGGAATTAAATTGATTTCAATGAAGTATTTGCTTCCTAAATTCTTCTTGAAATCTTCAAAAAAACTCAAAAACAAACAACGGGGTACATCTACGAAAAACTCAAACTAACAAGAGGATGGCTGACGTGAGTGTAATGTTAGTGGAAAAGACTGTGATTGATAGCAAAGAGGCATACTTACAGTGCTTAGAAAAGCTGCTTTGGGCGCTCGCTCGCCTCAACGTAGAAGTCGAACCAATGGAGCTCGCTCGGATTGCCGAACTGATCGTTCAACCGATGACTGGGCCCTGGCGGTTTTTCCATACTCCCGAACATATTTTTGAGGTTGGGGGAAATGAAGATGCGATCGAGGTTTTGGCCGCTTTATTTCACGATATCGTCTACGTACAAGTCGATCACAGCATTAACTTTAATGTCAGCTACTACATCACTCCTGTCACCAAAGAGGTTCACAAACAGCTACGGATTCGGGAGCAATCTGAACTCTCTGGCGATGCTACCTTAGAAATGGTAATGCTCATATTCGGTTTTGTACCTGGAGAAGTGCTCAATCCCTTCGGCGGACAAAACGAATTTCTCAGCGCTTTAGTTGCAGCAAAAGCTCTCGAACCATTTCTCAAACCCGAGCAATTGCTTCAAATCGTCGCCTGCATTGAAGAAACAATTCCGTTTCGCTCCGCCGAGTGGGGAGTAACCGCAACTCAGCGACTTTATGACCGTTTACAAGCAATAACTAGCCTATTTCATCTCAGTTTGACCGATGAGCAAATGCGAGAAACCGTGAAAAAAGCTGTCCGAATTGCCAACCGAGATGTGATTAGTTTTGCTCACGAAAGTTCAGCCCATTTCTTAGCAAATACCTGGAATTTACTACCAGAAACTAATCACAATATCACCAGCTACGGTTTTTATACAGTTCGCGACTACCGAGTTGCTTTGCTGAAGATGGAGGGTTTTCTGACTTATCTCAAGCCAGATGTGATTTTTCGGCAGTTTGAGGGACATCCAGACGATCGCACATATCAACGCTGGGAAACTACCGCTAAGCACAATCTCAAAATTGCCCAGCTTTATCTGGGGTGCAAACTGGCTGCTATCGCCCTACTGGAAGCCCTTTCTTCGGGTTTGGGACTCGATGTTTCTCTCGCAATGATGATGGGAGAACTTCCAGATAGAGCCGATAAAGGCGTCCGTCTCGAAAGCTTTTTTCCAGAAGTAGAGCAACCTCACCAACCTCAAACTGCTTTAGAAACAGAAGTATTAAATTTATTAGAAAATGGGCGGGCGAAAAGCAGTTCTAATACAGATTTGGAAAACTCGCCATTGGCTACATTTATGGTTAAAATTGTGGGCTTTGACGAAATGCGCTATCAGTGCGATCGGGCTAAGGAACTGTTTAGGGAAAATGTGGAAGTCGATGAATTTATTACCGACTTTAACCCCATAGTTACAGAAGTTGTCGTTGACTCAATTATCAAGTTGTTTGAAAGCCGCAAAGCAACTATCTACCGATACTACGATATCATTTCTGAGTTAAAGTCCAGACCCCAGACCAATTTTCCGGTACGCCCTTCTCAATCAAATGATTGACTCGCTCTAAATACAGTGCAGCCGTTTTATCGTCAGGATTAACGGCTAAAACTTGATAAAAACAGGTTTTAGCTGCCTTGAATTCGTGACGACGATAATGTTCTAAACCTCGTTCAAAATTCGGCTGAGTTTGTAACTTCATTTCCCTGACTAACTCTGTTTCTCCGTCGAGGACTTCATATATCGAAATTGGTTGCTGTTTTCCTTGGACAATTACTCTATCTAAAAAACGGACTTGGTACTCTTCGGGATGAGTCAAATTATCCAAAACTTTCTCAGAAATTATTAAAGACACTCCATACAACTTAGTGAGACTTTCCAAACGAGAAGCTAAGTTGACATTATCCGAAAAAGCGTCTCCCTGCATTCTGGCAGCTTCCCCGACTATCCCCACCATCATATGACCGAAATGCACTCCTACACCGACTTGAATCGGTTGATATCCGCTATGTGTGCGATCGGCATTATATCTGTGAACTTGTTGCAGTTTAGCAATTCCCCCTTGAACAGCATCATCAGCACCGTTGGGAAAAACTGCCATCATTCCATCTCCTAAATACTTGACAATAAAGCCGTGATGTTCTCTAATTTTTGGACTTACCTCTCGCAGATAGGCATTAACAAAGTCAAAGTTTTCTTGGGGAGTCATCGTTTCGGAAAGAGCAGTAAACGAGCGAATATCGCTAAACATTACTGCCATTTTTTTACTGACATGATTGCCTAATTGGATATCCACAATGCTCTCTTTTTTCAGAAATTCTAAGAAGGCATCGGGGAAAAACCGCCCGTAGGCGCTGTTAGTCTTAGATAAGTTGATGTGAGACTTGATTCTAGTTAAAAGTTCGTCTTTAGAGAAGGGTTTGGATAGATAATCGTTGGCGCCAAATTGAAATCCTACTATTAAGTCTGATACTTGATTTTTCGCCGTCAACATAACTACTGGCAACTCGTGGGAGGGATATTTTTCCCTGAGTTTGGCGCAGACTTCATAACCAGACATCCTTGGCATCATGATGTCGAGAATTATTAAGTCAAAATCCTGCTGTCCGTTTTCAAGAATTGATAAGGCTTGTTCGCCGTTTAGTGCCTGAATGACGCTATAATTTTGCAGGGAAAGGTGATTGTTTAAAACTTGCAGGTTGATCGGATCGTCGTCAACTATCAAGATTTTAAATTGTTCGACTTCTAATGGCGCGGCGGCTTCATCGGCAGGATTAGAAGTAGGTGCAGATAATTTTGAATAGCTGGAAATATGTTTTTGAATCTGGTTATTTTCTAATTTTAAATTGTTAATTGGTATCGCTTGATGCGAATTTATTACTGGTGCGCTAGGATAAATTTGTTCGGTAGAAAAAAACATGGTAAAGGTGAACTGGGAACCGATGCCGACTTCTGATTTTGCATATATTTTACCGCCGTGGAGTTCGACAAATTGTTTGGATAGTGTTAAACCTAAGCCGGTTCCTCCGTATTGCCTGACGGTGGAACCATCGCCTTGCTCAAAAGGTTCAAAAATGCGATCGAGCCGATCGCCCGGAATGCCAATTCCGGTATCGGAAACGGTGATAGCTATCAGAAAATCCGGGCTTGACGGCGGGCGATTTGATTCAGGCAATGAAACGGATGTTTCACCGTCTACACCTACAATTTTTGCTGATACTTCTACAGTCCCACAATCTGTGAATTTAATCGCATTTCCAATTAAGTTGTATAAAATTTGTTGCAGGCGATTTTCGTCAGCCAAAACCAACGGCAAATCCGCAGGAATATTGTTAATTAACTGCAAATTTTTTGTGCCGATCAGAGACTGACTGACAGTGATTACAACTTCAGCAATCGACTTAATTTCTACGCTGCGAAGCTGCAATTCTAGTTTCTGATTTTTGAGTTGAGCGAAGTCGAGAATATTATCAACAAGTTCGTTAAGTCGCCTGCCGCTACTGGCAATCATTGAGAGGTTTTGCTGCTGAATTTCCGATAAAGTTCCGGTGGCGCCGTCAATCATTGATTCGGAAATGCCAATCATCCCGTTGAGGGGAGTTCGTAATTCGTGCGATGTGTTGGCTAAGAATTCGTCTTTTAGTTTGTCGAGTTGCTGCAATTCTTGATTTTGATTTTCGAGAGTTACAAAGGATGTTTGGAGTTGAGAAACCATGCTGGTGAAGGATTTGGCGAGTTGCCCCACTTCGTCAGTGCGATCGAACTCTAGTGTCTGATCCCATTCTCCTCGGGCGATATTTTTGGCTGCTAGGTTTAAGCAGAGAATTGGTTTTGCGATCGATCTAGCCGTCAAAATGCCAATAATTGTGGCTAGCATTAAAGCTGCGATGCAAAGTAAAATCGTGATCCGAGTATTGGCATTAATTTCTGCCATGAAGTCGCTTTCAGGAATAACTACTACCACTAACCAATCCAGTCCTATCGAATCTTTATATGACCGAATATGCACAAAAATCCACTCACCATTAAGTTGGAATTTAAGGTTTTTGGGTGGTTCAGCTTGAGTTAAGTTGAAGTTACTAATGATGTGTTTAGCTGCCGCACGAGTTAAAATATTTTTGCTGTCGATAGCTTGCAAACGTTTGGCTTTCTCATTGGTACTTATTATGTAGGGTTGTTCATCCGTTGAACTGCCAACTAATGCTCCCGATCGCTCTATAATAAAAATCTGACCCGATCGACTAATCTTCATTGCTCGCAGAAAGTCGCTAATTTGTCCGAGAATAATATCGACTGCCATGACTCCACGAAAATTCCCTTGACTGTCGTAAAAAGACTGAGCCGCTGTAATGCCCAAATCTCCCTGAAAAAACGTATAAATGTCAGTCCATATAGGCTTTTTTCCAGCAGTTGCACCAATATACCAAGGGCGATTTCGCGGGTCATAATTTGGTTCAGAACGTAATAATTCAATTTTATTTCCTTGATAATCTAAGGCATAATAAGAACGCCGGGGAAAGTTTTCGGTGATTCTGGAAACAAATTTTCCTGACTCATCTATACTAACTCCAATAAATTGACCATCCTGAGATCCTAAATAGATTTGTTTAACTGAGGAGAATATTTGTATTTGATGCCAAAAATAGCGTTCTGTTGTTTGTAAATCTTCTGGATTTAGCTTGTCAAGTTTGGCTATAGCCACATTAAGTTTGACAATTGTATGAGATTTCTCTAAGTAATTTATGAGGTGTTCTTGGATGCGATTGCTAATTTCACTTTGTAAGTTGCCGGCGATTTCTTGAACAGCTTTTTGTCCGTTTCTAAAAGACAAATATCCAACCAGGCTAACTACTGCGACAGTTTGCAAGATAAATGGCACTGTTAGTGCTACACGGAGGGGTAGATTGCCAGAAATTTTTGCGATCGATCTTCTAATATTTTTTAATAACATAGTAAATTCCTCAGTTCTCACAGCACCACACAAATCACCCCATTCTTACATTTGACCGTAATTAGTAATTAATTCAAGCTAATTGCCACTAACTGCGCCAAAATTAGCCTACCCAGATGCGTGATGTGATAAAAAGCACCGAGGTACATCGAGATAAGTGTGTCGATCAAAAGCATTGTAGCTCATCCTCAGAATCTCTGCTACACAATCTTTTTGTGAGACTGTCAGGAAAACTAGCTGTCACTCATCTGAGCTACCCCAGATAAGTGTCACTAAAAAAAGCGACTGTTAAAGCACTTTCCCCACAGCTACAACTGGGGAATAGCAAGTTCAAACAACTTGCAAACCACTAATCCCCAATCAAACCATGCAAACCACAAACGAAATTCAAGCTCAATTACCTCTGTGTTCGGACTTACCGACACTGCAACGCAATAATAACACCGCTGCCAATAAAGACGTGCGCTATCTCCAACAATCGTTAGTTAAAAAGGGATATCCCATAACAACTGATGGATTCTTCGGCGCCAAAACCGAACAAGCAGTCATCAACTTTCAAAAGAAAAATAAGCTTGTTGTTGATGGCATTGTCGGCCCTAAAACTTGGAGTCAATTAGGCGCTTGTAATACTGGTGGATGTTAAATCCAACTTAATTAATCTTAGGTTGATGGGTAGCAAAAAATTAGTTTTTTTACCCAATAATTTATTTCAGTCACCATAAACTCTAAAAAATCCAGCTTTTACCCGTCAACAGTGCATCTAGTTAACATCTTTTGAACACTGCTCTGCTTTCAAATAATTTCCAAACAACTAACAGCAAATAAAACCATGCAAACCACCACAAGCGCCATTCGCCTTGAATCACCTTCCTGCCGCTATTTTCCCCTACTCAAGCGCAACGATGCCGTCACCCAAAATGAGGATGTCCGCTACCTCCAGCGACTGTTAAATACCAGCGGATTTTCCGTAGATACTGATGGAGCATTCGGCTCTAAAACCCAACAAGCAGTCATCAATTTCCAAAAGCAACAACAAATTGTTGCTGATGGCATTGTCGGCCCCAAAACTTGGACAAAATTCGGCGTTTGTACAAACCTATTTTAAATAGGACTTGGACACAATAGACCTCTTGCAAAATTAATTTTAATCAAATTTGTAACAGGCAAGATGCCTGTTCCACAAGAAAAAAACTTTTTGTGGGATTGGCCGGAGAGCCCGTCCTAGTTATTTTTGCAAGAGG
>CASBQF010000191.1 GCA_949127775.1 Oscillatoriales cyanobacterium PMM_0080 | reverse complement strand
CCCCAAACGGCAAAAGGCTGGCAAATTAGTCAAACAGCCGATCGCATCGAGACGACGAAACCAGCCACCGCAGCAACATTTTTAGTTCACTTATTGAAACAGTACGGAGTCCAATCAGTTGTTTAACTTGAATTTAGTGTCATCGGCGATTGCATCTACTGCCACCTTCACAGGCCTAGAAAATCCTGTATCTCCTTCCGATAGAAGCAAGAGCATTCAGCAGTGGTTGGTATTTGGCGCATCAGCATTTTTAGTCTCAATTCCAGTTTTTGTGCAAGCACCTTTAGTGCGTTTGTATCCAACCATCAGTTTGCTATCAACTATCCCCTGGTTCGTACTTAGTTTAATCTTAATTTTTCGCCCAAAAACCCAACTTTGGGGAGACTTACTATTAGGATTTGCCGGATGTTGGCTGGCTGGTTCGATTTATTGGGGCTGGTTTAGATGGGAACCAATTTTGCACTTACCTATAGAAGCGATTGGTTTGCCCTTTGCTATTTGGTGTTTGGGTAAATCTTGGGGAAAAGTGGGAGCATATTTTTATTTAGGTTCGTTATTGGGAACCGCGATTACTGATATATATTTTTACTTGACAGGTTTGATGCCTTACTGGAGACAAGTGATGCACGCGGAACCAGAATTGGCGATGCCGATTTTCCAAAGTGCGATCGGGCAAATTGACACTCCTTGGGGTATTGGTTGTGCGATCATTTTAATCTCTGTACTTTTAACGGTGGGTTTGCTGAGTTTGCGCGATCGGACTTTGCACTGGCGCGCATTCAGTGGAGCAGTTTTTAGTACGCTTTTGGTAGATGGTTTATTCTGGCTAGCGGCTTCGGCAGCTTAAGATTTTTGGGGATTTTTGACCGCAGATGTGGGCAGATTGACGCGGATGGACGCAGATGTTTTGATGAATCAGTTGTAGGGTGCGTCAGTCTTCAGGTTAGTACGAAAAATTTAGGTTTGATCAACTGACGCACTTTAGTTGTTGTGGCTAGCAATTCTATTTTTTAGAATCCCCTATTTACTAGACCTCTTGCAAAAATAACTAGAACGGGCAAGATGCCCATCCCACAAAAAGTTTTTTTCTTGTGGAACAGGCATCTTGCCTGTTACAAATTTGATTAAAATGAATTTTGCAAGAGGTCTACTTGATATAAGTCACAGAATAACCAGGATTAATTGGATTGCCGATTAACCGCTGATTCTTACAATCCACAAGCAAATCTAACTTCTCCAAAACCACTTGACCAATCAATACCTCATCACCTGTCACCAGAGCGTCTTCCGTAGTTCTACGTCCATCAATTTCAATTAATATAGCCTCCGTTACTCCTACGGTTTCTTGACGGCCATCAGCATACTTAACAACTTGCTGTCCTATAATCCGTAAACCGAGCTGCTGTAATATCTCTGCTGAAATTACTAGGTAAACCGATCCTGTATCTACTAGAGCTTCTGTTTCACACTCTCGCAACAGCCGAGGCGCGAGCAATCCGCGGCTAACTAAAGCTTCATCTATGGCATTTGTCAGCTTTACCTGAGTCTTAACTGCCCCCATATTCTTGATGCCATCCAATTCTAATTTATTTAATTCTTTCATACTAAATTCTCTTTGAATCTTTTTATTCTTGCATTATACGATTTCTGCTAACCCAGACGCGATCGCCCCTAATGCCTGTACGATCTAAAATAATCACTTAAAACTCAAAACTACTTAATCATGTCTTTGATTTCAATTCGCGGTGTAGAACATTATTACGAGTGGATAACAGCAGACTCCAGCGCCCAACCCACGGGTAAACCAGTGATGGTATTTCTGCACGGATGGGCTGGCTCGGCTCGCTACTGGGAAAGCACCGCACAGGCGATCGCCAACGACTTCGACTGCTTGCTTTATGACATGAGAGGTTTTGGACGTTCTCCACTGCCACAAGAGCCTCCTGAGCCTAGCTATGAACTCGAAACCTATGCTGAGGACTTGGCCGAATTGTTAGCAGCTTTGAATTTAAGTCGCGTCTACATGAATGCTCACTCCACAGGTGCATCAATTGCTACTTTATTTCTAAATCTTTATCCCGAAAAGGTAGAAAAGGCAATTCTGACTTGCAGTGGCATTTTTGAATACGATGAAAAAGCCTTTACGACTTTTCACAAATTTGGTGGCTATGTGGTCAAATTTCGGCCATCTTGGTTAGCATCTATCCCGTTTGCCGATCGCATCTTTATGGCCCGATTTTTGCACCGTAGTTTGCCCACAGAGGTCAGTTTGGCATTTCTAAAGGATTTCTTAATGGCAGATGAGGAAGCGGCTATAGGTACGATGGTGACAGCAGTCAGCAAAAGAGCTGCCGAGGAAATGCCCGCAGAATTTGCCCGACTAAGTGTTCCCACGCTGCTGGTAGCTGGGGAGTTCGATCAAATTATTCCCGCAATCATGGGCAAACAAGCTGCCTCCCTCAGCAAAAAAGTAGAATTTGTTATAATCCCAAATACATCTCACTTTCCAATGCTGGAGGATGCGGTAACATATTTGCAGCTAATCCGGGATTTTTTACCAGCAGTGGCATAGCTGAGTTAGTTTGAATTGAATGTACGATCGGGAAAGCCAGCTTTTATCGCAGCTTTTTTTCCGATCTTAATTTTTAATTACTAATTTCTTAAAGTCAAAGGTGATATCATGAATGACCTCGACCAATACTATAAGGTGCTGGGACTGCTGCCTGGAGCTTCCTCAGAAGAAATTACCGAAGCTTACAAAGATTTAGCGTTCATTTGGCATCCCGATCGCATCCCTAAAGACAATACTAGATTACACCACAAAGCTGAAGAAAAGATTAAGGAAATTAATCTAGCTCGCGAGAAATTGCGATCGATTCAGCCAAGAGGTCAGAATCAAAACAATGCTCAGCACAGAAATACTCAGCACAGACACACCCAGCACCAAGAAGCTCAACCACAAAACACTCAGTATAAAAATACCCAGTACCAAAACAATCAGTACCAAAATACTCAGTACAGAAATACTCAGTATCAAAATAATCAGCAACAAAACACTCAGTACAGAAATAGTCAATATCAAAACACCCAGCCACCGCCGACAAACCCAAAAGAACCTCGCTACTCTTCCCAGTCATCTCCCGGAAAATCTCCTGGTAATTATGCGGGTAATTATGCAGGAAACTATTCTACTACAAATCCTTCAGGGCCCTATTCAGATACCTCTCGCTACCAATCGCCACCGCCGTCGCCATCTCAGTCTTACCGCCAAGCCGCATCACAAAGTCCCGATTTGAGTGGTTCCAACTTCAAAGGAGCTTCCCTAAAAGAAAAAGATTTTTCAGGGAGAAACTTGAGTAATGCGAACCTGAGTCAAGCTGACTTAAGTGATACTTTTCTGCACAATATCAACCTCACAGGGGCGAATTTGCACAAAGCAAACTTGTTCAGGGCTAACCTGTTAGGAGCTTGTTTGATCAATGCCAACTTGACAGAAACCAACTTAATCGGAGCAGATTTGAGTGGCGCAGACTTGAGTGGTGCTGATTTAACAGGAGCTAAAATCGGTTATGGCGATCGAGTTATGGTAAAACTGACGGGAGCTAGATTATCGGGAACTATTTTACCTGACGGTACGGTTCACAGCTAAATGATTTAATTGTTTTGTCAGTTGCCGCGTGAGTCAGTTTTACCCAAAGTCCAAAAATCCGCCCTTCGCTAATTTTTGCTCAAAATTTGTATGATGTGCGATCGAACAACCGCTATAAAATTGGTTCGTAGTGAGGACTTTAGTCCTATAAATGCGATCACTAAAGTCCTCGCTACCAACTGATAAGGCAATACGGTTCACTTAAAAGAGATCCCCCCTAACCCCCCTTAAAAAAGGGGGGGATCAGAATGCTCTCAAAGTCCCCCTTCTTAAGGGGGATTTAGGGGGATCTCCGGGGGATAAATAGTGTTAAGTAACAAGCCCTATTTAATTCTCATTCCTAAGATCGTTAATCTACTTTGATCGTAACTACTTGCGACGGCGCAACTTTCGTCCAGCCGCCAGCATCGCGCCTCCAGCCATCAAGCCTCCCATAGTCATCGGTTCAGGAACAGCCTCTACTTGTGCCGATCGCACAGAACCGCCTTTAATAAACACAGCCGAATCTAAATTACCGTCTCCCACATCTTGAACGCGGATGCTGAGAACATTCCTTTGATTTTGCTTGAGCAAACCCTCAAAACCTAAAACTTTAGTATAACCATCGAGCTTTATAATATTAGCAGCCAGACCTCCGACGGCTGGGTTGTTGATATAATCTGAGCTATCTGTAGATCGATTATCTGCATTCGGAACAAGATTATTAATCGTAACAGCTTTACCGTCGCTCAATTTTGCCAAATTCTCGCCATTCAGTAACAGTTCAAAATTGTCATTAAATTTAGAACCACCAAATTCTGGAAACTCCTCAGAACCAAATACATATTCAAATAATAATTTTTCAGCCATACTGTTAGCAAAAAAGCTGACGTTGAGCTGAGTTAAATCACCACTTGTGCCCTTTGGCCCAAAGTCAGTATTTAAATCAAAGCCGTTGGTTGTTACATTATCTTTTCGATTTCGGCCCGCTATGTCAGTGACTCTTCCTGTACTGAGAACAACACCTGATTGCAAGCCAAAGGGGTCATTGATAAAAGTACCAAAAGCAGCTTCATTTCCCGTAATTGAAACAGAGAAATCACTCAATCCCTCTGTTTTAGTGCCTAATAACTTGTTTTTTAAAGTCTCTGTGTTATTGGTTGCCCCTATCGAAAATGCCATTGCTGGTGATGCCATTAGGCTCATCGCACCAGTTAATATAGCAGCTAATGTAGCGATATTGTGAAACTTTATCATGGATTTTTTGTTAAAAATAGAAGTCGTATTTAATGCACAACACTATCTTCACATGATATAAGTATAAATGTCTAGTGCCTTTACAATGACTTTACATCTACGTATATTTACGGTTTTTGTGGCTATTTCTTTGATGTTTCTTAGCAGTTATTGAGTTGATAAATTTCAACCAAAAAATAGAAATACCTAAGTACACGCAGACAGATTAATAATTTCAAGACTTAAGCTGTCGCGCCTTTAAATTGTATATCGAGGGCGGACTCTCCCGCCCACTCCACTCATTGTTTGATTGTTTTTTAACATCTAATTTAAGTGCATAAGCTGTTCTGCACTGGATACTGAATTCTAAACCGTTTGCGATCGCCATAATGAGTAACCAATACCATTTTTCTAAAATCGTGCAACACTCTTCGACCCCCCCTAGCCCCCCCGCTGCATTGCGGGGGGGGACAAGAATACTGTTGCATTCTTTTTTGAAATTGGTATGAGCTGTTCTACATTCAAATTGTGTGTCAAAAATCAATAAAACTATTGTGGTACGTTGCTTTGAGCATCATCCCGAATATGCAATTTAAAGGCGCGACAGCTTACTAATCACTAAAATCCCTTTGCTACTCCTTCCCCGCGTCGATCGGCAGCCCCTTCCAACCAACCATCAGACGTGAGGACGATCGCATTAGCATTTCCCCAGCCCTCACCTTCCCGAATCACGTGTCCCCGCCTGCGCAACTCCGAAAGCGTCGCAGCATCAAAACCTCCCTTTTCGACCATCAGGCGATCGGGCAACCATTGATGATGAATCCGAGGTGCAGATACAGCCTCACTGACATTCATGTCGTAAACCAACACATTAAGTATAATTTGCAACACCGTAGTAATAATCGTGCTACCTCCGGGAGCCCCAGCAGCCAGACGGAATTTGCCATTTTCCGTCACAATAATCGGTGTCATGCTGGATAAAGGAGTCTTTCCCGGGGCGATCGAATTTGCGTCACCACCCACCAAACCAAACAAATTCGGAACACCCGGTGCCGCCGCGAAATCATCCATCTCATTGTTGAGCAAAATTCCCGTACCCGCCGCCACAGCCCCAGCCCCAAAACCTCCATTCACCGTAAACGTCAAACTCACAACATTTCGCTCTTTGTCAACTACCGTCAGGTGTGTAGTTTCCGGAGACTCATATACAAAGCGATTTAAAGTTTGAGTATCAACAGCTTTTACCTCGATCGAAGGTTTGGCTTTCGGCATCTGGATTTGCGATCGTCTCAATTTGGCATAATTCTTGCTAGTGAGAGCTTTCACAGGCACTTTCACAAAATCTGGATCGCCCAAATACTCAGATCGATCGGCATAGGCAATTCGCATACTTTCTGCCATTAAATGCAAAGTGTCTGGACTTTTCGGGCCCAACTTCTTCAAATCCGTGTCTCCCAGGATATTCAGAATTTGCAACAAATGAACGCCACCAGAAGAAGGAGGCGACATCGCGCAAATTTCATAAGTGCGAAAATTACCACAAACCGGATTGCGCCAGATAGGCGTATAGTTTTTTAAGTCTTCGAGAGTAATCAATCCAGCGTTTTTAGCCATATCAGAGGCGATCGCCCGCGCAATATCCCCGGTATAAAAACTTTGCGGATCGGTTGCAATCTTCCGTAAAGTCCCAGCCAAATCTCGCTGCACCAAAAGTTCCCCCGGCTGGTACAAAATACCGCCTTTGGTAAAAACTTGACGCGCCGCCGGATTTCTTTGAATCGTCTTCTGTCGCCCCTCAACAGCCTTTGTGAAGCGCGAACTTACCAGAAAGCCATTTTCTGCCAGGGCGATCGCCGGTGCCACCACAGCCGCCCAAGGCAACTTACCGTACTCCCGGTGCACCGTATAAAGTCCCGCCACAGTCCCCGGAATCCCGGCAGCGAGATGCCCGTCCAAACTTGCCCTTGGGAGCACCTTACCTTGCTTGTCAAGGTACATATTCCGCGTCGCCCGCTTCGGAGCTCGTTCCCGAAAATCCAGCGCTTGCACAGTCCCCGTTTCCGCCCGCCGCAGCAACAAAAACCCGCCGCCACCGATACCCGCCGAAAAAGGCTCCACCACCGAAATCGCCAAAGCCGTAGCAGCCGCCGCATCCACGGCATTTCCTCCCTGTTTCAGCACCGCCAAGCCAGCCTCGGTGGCGAGTGGGTGAGCCGAGACAGCCATGCCCTGTTTGCTGCGCTGCTGCTGTAAGTTTGGCTGTAGCTGCTGCTGACAGCCAAACAGCACTACTGTTAGGAAAAGAGTATAAATTCGGATCTGGTTCGATAATTTTGGCAACATTTTTTGAGGATAGATAGATTTTTTTGAATAACGGTATGATTTTCGGCAGATGCCTTAATTCTGAATCAAATTGACTCCGAATTGAAGATCGGAGCGGCAAAAAAGAAGTTGACAATCTGGCTTGTCTGTTGATACGGACGATCGGCAATCCCCGATCGACTGTCGCGCATTAAAATTGTATATTTAGAGCGGGTTCTCCCGCCCACCCACAAAAATTTGATTGCTTTTTGATCTACAATTTAGATGCCGAAAAACTTAACACGCAAGTCGGCAAGCCTGTTATGTTGATGGTACGTAAGTTTCGGGAATACAGGTAATTGCAGGTGAAGGAATCCCAGTGTCTGCTTCCAGTCGAGCCAGAGTTGCCATGCTGCACCGTCTTCAATGCTCCAGTTGGCGATCGAAATCGATCTAATACACATCGACCATATTTCTTGTGAAACAGGCAGCAAAGCCTGTTAAAAACTGGCAATTCTTGCGGTGTCTAATCGCAATATTTCAATTTAGGGTGGGGTGATATGCAGGGCTGTTTCATTCTCAAGAAAACGATAATTTTGTAGGGGTCGTGGATGGTGCGTGCCGACCCTCTTTATCGACATTTTGTATGTGTTTGAGGGTTCGGGCGGGCACGGGGGTACCGCCCCTACAAGAGAATGAAATAGCCCTGGGTGATATGTGGGCAAGACTATAGACGAAGAACTACAAAACTACACCTAATTCAAGTTATGAACGAAAAAGTCAGTGTAATCATTCCTGCATTTAATGCAGCAGAGACTCTGGCAGAGGCAGTGTACTCCGCAGTCAATGGCACCCACAAGCATCTAGAAATCTTAATTGTTGATGACTTCTCTACTGACGATACTGACAGAGTTGGTGCTAAACTCGCTGAGGAAGATTCGAGAATCAAATATTTCCGAAATTCCGAAAATTACGGAGTTTCTAAGTCAAGAAATTTAATGATACATCGGGCAACGGGCGAGTATGTAGCGTTTCTCGACAGCGACGATACCTGGGAACCCAACAAACTAGAAGTTTGTTTGAAGATGCTCCAAGACAATCCCGAAGTCAAAGCTGTGGCTCATGCTTTGCGGTATTTAGACAAGCGGGGTAACAAGTTGAGTTATGTGCCAACTTATCCTACAACTAAAGCCCAAATGCAGGAAATTAAAGAGACAGGCGAAAGTCCTTGGGTTTTTCCGTCTTCTGTGGTAGTCGATCGCTCTATTCTACTCAAAGAAGGCGGCTTTGCAGAAGATTGGCAAGTAGGAGAAGATACAGAGTTATTTACCAAAATTGCTCAAAAGTATGGATTGCTAGCAGCAACAGAACCTTTAGGAAATTATCGAATTAGAGGAAACTCTCTCACAGATAAGCACTGGCTGAAAAAGCGCATAGCTGCTGAGTGTGTCAAGGAAAACCAACTGCGACGATTGCGGGGAGAAACAGAGTTATCGCTGAATGAGTATGAACAGGTATGCTTCAAGAATTTGTCACTTTTGAAAAGGCTGAACAAATTTCGAGAACTTTTGGCGCTGCACTACATGAGGAAGGTGGGACAAAGTTGGTTAAATCGGGAGGTTTTGCCGACTCTTTTTTACGGCATTGTTACCACATTTCTCAACCCTAAAGCTACTTTGAACAAGTGGAAATGGATGAAGGATCATGAACAGTTGAGTCAGTGAAAGGCATCCGTCATCGGGAGCATCTCATTTTTGCAAATATATCTTTCAACAGTTGACAGTTGACCTGTGACAGTTGACCTGTGACAGTTTAAGAGCGACCTCTACCTAGAAGGAAGAGGATGGGAGTAATGAATAATCTGATTTTAATTTCTCCCTCACTCGCGAGAGGCTTTCAACCAATTCTTTCTGGTCAAAATTGGGATGCACCCCTGTCATCCGTCATAAATCCTGCCAACAGCAGCCTGTGCCCGCCGTGCTATTTGCGAGTAAAACAGTTAGACTAAGCAGTGTATGAGTAAAAAGCAAATTTTTTTCAATCAAAGCGGAAAGTAAAAGCAAAAATTGAGCAAAAATTTAGAATAAATTCTGGGCGTTGCTGAAAAAGGAGTATTATTTGCCCCTACTCTCTCATTTCAGGGATACCCTAAGCGAGTGAATCATACCTAAATCCAGCAACCCCAAATTCTGCTTTGTACTTTACTTGCCTCCCAAGAACGATCGCCTTTTTACTTTGAACTAGATTAAATTTATGGACTGGCAAGAGATTTCTGGTAACTGGGTTTTAATTCCTTCTAGACCGATCGCGATTGTACATTTTCTCGGCGGTGCATTTGTGGCGACAGCACCGCAACTCACCTATCGCTGGCTGTTAGAGGCTTTGGGGAATCAAGGATATGTTGTAATAGCAACGCCGTTTGTCAATACTTTGGATCATATCTCGATCGCCCGCGATGTCCTCAACAAATTTGAAAATGCCCTCGATCGCCTGCGCGCCACTAAATCGCTCAAAGCTTCCTATCTCCCAGTCTACGGTATGGGACACAGCATGGGATGCAAACTGCACTTGCTGATCGGTTCTGTGTTTGATATAGAAAGAGCCGGCAACATTCTGATCTCTTTCAACAATTATCCGGCATCCGAAGCAATCCCGATGGTAGAGCAAATTTCCCCCATCTTTAACGTAGAATTTACCCCTACCCCGCAAGACACCAATCGCCTCGTGCAAGATAGCTACAAAATCCGGCGCAACCTTTTAGTCAAATTTAACAGCGATAACATCGACCAAACCCTGCTGTTAAACGACTTGCTAAAACAGAGATTTTCCGACATGATTACAGTTCAGACCCTAGTCGGCAACCATCAAACGCCATTAGGTCAAGATGTTAGCTGGCCTGTTGGTCAGATTTTTACACCCTTCGACGCGATCGGGCAATGGATGAAACAAGAAGTGTATCGAGAATTAAATCAATTAAAACGGACAATTCTGCTGTGGTTGAACCCTCTGTCCCGCGTTTAAAAGCTGCTAAGAGGTGATTAGTCATTAACCCGAAAGTTCGTCCGGTAGTTCTAAAATATCAGATTCATCGTTCGTTGTTGAGACCGGAGTATAATTTTTGACGATCGACAAACAGTTTCGGCTATCAGCCGTTCTCCTGTAACTGAGACTGTCTGCGATGTCTTTCATCAACTTTAGGCCCCGCCCACCCGAAGCTTCGGGATCGATTTTTTTCGACATATCTTGAATTTTTTGCTCTAAATTAAACGGATTCCCAGAATCCCAAATTTTAATTTCTACAAATTCATCCCATACCGCCACCTGAATGTCAACCGGCCAATCCGGCCGTTTACCCTCGTGGGCGTGACGTACTGCATTTGTGAAGCCTTCAGCCAAAGCCAACTGACAGCGCAACCACACACTTTTGGGAATTTGTGGCTCGTACAATTTTGAAAACCACGACAAAACTGGGTCTAGAGCACTAAGACCAGTATTGACTTGAAGATCCGCTTTCTTGAGGATTTGCAACTTTTCGGAACCCTTTAATTCAATCATGCTCTACCACAGAAATTATAATTCTACAAAATAGAGGCAAATATTGTCTTGCTTGTACTTTACTTTTTTAACTCTTTTCTCAAAAGGCGGGCGACTGTTAGCGCCAACATCATCCATCCTACATTTACCAGAAAGAATTGGTTTAAAGCCTCTCCCGATCGGGAGAAATTAAAATCAGACAATTCATTACTCCAATCCTCTTCCTTTTAGGTAGAGGTAGAGGTCGTTCTCAACTGAATGAAAGGCACTGTCATTTACTAAGTTCTCGATCGGCTATTTTGCCATAAAACCGAGCAAAATTGAATGGGAGTCCGATCGTACTAGCTTTTTCTGCTAGCAAAGTAAATGCGAAATCCACTAATTAGTCATTTATGATACTAGAAGTCTCGCCCCGATGTCAATTCGCCCCTGCTGCCAAAAAAGTATATCAAAGTTTGTATTCTCAGTATAAACTGGGATGAAGTTCGACCTAACCAAAATTTTCATCAAATTTAAAGGTAAATTGAACTCAATGGCTGGCTGGCAAAACCATTTACCTGAAAAGCGATGTGAGTAGACTATACTCAATCTCAGACAAGCGCGCTGACAGGATATATTTTTAATGACCCCCAGACCTTGAAAGACTTGTAGTACCTGAGTGCCCATGTTTCAAATTCTGGTTATTGACGATGATACTGCTGTTCAAGAACTACTGAGAAGAACCCTAAAAAAACAGGGTTACGAAGTCACAGTAGCAAGCAATGGCGAAGACGGTGTAGCCCAGGCGCAAAAATTGCGTCCGGCTCTGATAATTTGTGATTGGATCATGCCGCGCTTGACGGGCATTGATGTTTGCCGTCGAGTTAAGGCAGATCCGGATCTGTCAACTACACAATTCTTTTTGTTGACTTCTTTGGGTTCGATCGCCGATCGAGTCAAAGGGCTCGACGCCGGTGCCGATGATTTTATCTCGAAGCCGATCGAACTCAACGAGTTACAGGCAAGAGTACGGGCAGGATTGCGGCTGCACCAACTCAGCCGAGACTTAAAAATTGCCAAACAAGATCTGGAAGCAGAGTTAGCTGAGGCTGCGGAGTACGTGCAATCACTGCTGCCAGATCCGATGACAGAACCTTTCAGCATTGAGGCAAAATTTATACCCTCTCGCCAGTTAGGCGGAGATTGTTTCGACTACAACTGGCTGGATGCCGATTATTTGGCGATTTACTTGCTAGACGTAGCCGGCCACGGTTTGCGGGCGGCATTGCCTTCAGTAACAGTTTTGAGTTTGTTGCGATCGCGCACGCTACCGAACGTTGACTACTACAAACCCAGCGACGTTTTGCGGGTTCTCAACACCACATTCCAGATGAGCTACCAAAATGACAAGTATTTCACCATTTGGTACGGCGTTTACAACCGGATCGAGCGCAAATTAGTTTACGCCAGCGCCGGCCATCCCCCAGCCGTGTTGATTTCCCAATCCTCCACCAGCAATCCTAAAGTCCAGCAACTAAAAACCCCCGGCATGCCGGTTGGGATGTTTCCAGATGCCCCCTATGTCGATAATTGCTGCGATGTCGAGGATTTGAGCACTCTCTACATCTTTAGCGACGGGGTATACGAGATCCACCAACCTGACGGCGATATCTGGGGGCTAGACCCTTTCATCGACCTGCTAGCAGCTTACAACGGTGGAACTGCCGACCAGTTAGAGCTGGTTTTGAAATACACTCAAAAATTGAATGCTAAAGCGGTTTTTGACGATGATTGGTCTTTATTAAAAGTAAACTTTGGCTAACTGACGAATGGCTGCACATCTTTGACCAAATAGCAATTCGTCAGCAGCCAAAAGATTTAGTTAGCAGAGAGAATTTTGCTATTAAAAGCATCGCGAGTCAGAAATATCTCAAAAACTCGATCCATACTGGTGAGTTCAAATAGAATGCGGATTTGCTCGTTGATCGAACAGACAACTAATTGACTTCCAGCGGCCCGGACTGTTTTGAGGGCTAAAACTAAAGCACCCAAGCCAGAACTATCCATAAATGTCACATCTTGGAAGTCTATCAATACCACATCGGCTCCCGCTTCCACTAAGTCGCTAATCTCTTGGCGGAATTGACTTGCCTTGGTGCCGTCTAAAATGCCAGAGGGCTGAATAATTTTAACTACAGGACTCATATTTTACGGTTGGAATATCAGAATTACTAGCCAGACTAGGCTAGTATAGCTGCGAGATGGACTCTGATCCAAATAACAGAGCCAGAAAGCAGGATAATTATTTTGAGTGCAAGAGATGACTTTCACCCTACGATCGCCACACTGATAAGACTCGCAGCACTTCGACACCGTTAATGAATCCGTGAGAGAGGGAAAATTTTTGTTCTGGCAAAGGGATTCTGCCACAATCAAACTAGGCTCACTTTGGCGCGGTAGAGGAGTTTTTCACCTTGTCTGTAGCCTGTGTAGCGAACTTTGACGGTTTCTCCGGGCTGGGCTATTCCTTCAATCAACTGGTGATGTTGGGGGTTGTAGGGCAGCTCAACTCCGACAGGGGCGATCGACTCCACTCCCCAATGCTTCAATAATTGCTCGACGGGGCGTAGCAACGGCAGCAGTTTCACAGCGGGCAAAGCGTGGTTTTTTTGGGCTTTGCTCGCAGCCGTCGGCCACTGCAACATCCAAGATTCTAAAATTTGCAAGCTAGATAGTTGGAATTCCTGCATCAAAGACGATCGCTGCTGTTCGATCGTACTTTGCAATCGCTGATATTCCTGTTCTATTGCTGTCGGTGCGGGCGATTCTAACTCAACATCATCTGGCGCAAATGTCGCGAGAAGTTCGTTTAAAGAAATTTGCAAAGCTTGACTGATTTTGAGCAGGATATCGGCTCGGGTTTGCAAAGCTAAACCCCTGCGCAGGCGACTTAGCTGAAGTTCGGAAACTCCTGCTTTTTGGCTGAGTTCTCGATCGTCCGAAAGCCCGGCCTGTTGCATCAGCCGTTGGAGTTGAGGAGCATAATCTGGCATATTAGCTACCACGAAAAAGTCATCCAAATTAATAAATGGACATATTCTCGATCGTAAACTGTCACGAGCCTTAAGGAAATACATCACAAAAGTTGTGGGGTGAGCATCTTGGCAGCCACAGGCAAGATGCTCACCCCACAACTCTTGTGGCACAGGCATCTTGCCTGTGGCCGGCTAGGAGCATCGCCCCACAACTTTTGTGGCTATTTGACGGCAACTTTCTCGGCGACGGCTGTTGCAGTTGTCGCAGAACCTTGCAAATGCGCTTCTAGGAACCACAAACGCTTGTCAATTGTCCGCGAAATTTCCGTGTACAAGTCGGCGGTATCTGCGTCGCCGAGTTCCGATGCTTTGTCGATCGCGACTCGTAGATGTTTGGCGTAAGGTGCGTAGCGATCGGCCAAAGCAGTGACGTATTCCTTGCCGTCTACGATGTCGAACGGAAATTCTGGCAGGATCGAATCTGCGGCGGCTGTGCGGGCTGTTCCGACAGCTAAAGCGCCCAAAGCTGTGATCCGTTCGGCGACGGTATCAACGTATTCTTCGAGTTCTCCCGCCATTTCATCGAAGAGCAAGTGCAACTGGTAGAAGTCCATGCCTTTGACATTCCAATGAGCTTGCTTGACTTGAGTTTTTAAGTCCAGAGTGGTTGCTAGCGTGGCGTTTAGCAGCCCGACTATTTGAGTGCGGGTGGCGACAGACATATCGATGCGCGTCGGGTAAAGGTGTTGTTTATGGTTGTTGGTAGTCATAGTTTTTTAGGTTGTGGGTAGTGATTGTCGATCGAACATCTGAGAAAAGTTTGACAGGTTTGGGCGATCGAATATTTGTCGATCGTGAATGCTCAAGCTAGGTGCATCTGCAACACAGCACGGGGAGCTCGGCGTACATTACAGCGGATGGTTTCTAAACCAAGACGCTGGCAAGCTTCATACCGGTGGCAGCCAGAAAATCCGTAATACTGACCATCTACTTCTAGCACGTCGATGGGTTCGTTTAAACCTACCTCGCGGATGGAATCCATGAGGGCGGCTACTTTAGTTTGGTCGTTGACTCGCGGCAGGGGGCGACGAATCTGGTTGAGGGGTATTGCTTCGATCCTCATGGCGGCTCTCTGTTTTGCTTCTGGTTAAATCATACTCGTAATGACTTCGACTTAGCAAGCAAAATGTCGGGAAATTTTGAGATTGGGAGAACGGGGGCGTGCGATCGCCCGTTTGCTGTAGTGTCGGGGGATCGAGGGCGATCGAATGCGGGTGGGAAAGTTAGCATTAAAAGTTGCTCCCCATCACCTGGGTACCTCAATTGATTGTCCATGTCTTGACGTTTGAATCCGCTAAAGTTATAATTTTATTAGGCAAAGCCTAGGGGTAGTCGTTATGACTGCCGCATCATAACCGCTGAAGAGGCGGTTTTGCTGTTTTTATGGTTAATCAAAGCAATAGTATTTAATACCTAATTCAGGTATCAGACTAGGCTCTAGGTCGCAGTCTACCAATAACTTTTCTTCTCTCAAAGATAAAAATGCTCGATTATCCGGCTGGTCTTGACTGCGCGCAACTGGGTATAAACACAAGTCAGTTAATTGCATTACTAGGTTATTTTTTGTTTTGCTATCTATACCGCGGAGCAGTATCGAAAAATCCGTGTTAGATAATGGTGAGTATTGACTAGATCGGTTGAGATCGAAAGGATTACCTTGCGATCGCAACTCATTAAAGTATTGCTTAAGTAGTCTGTCTTCTGTTTTACCGGCTGCTTCAAAATAGACCATCAGTGTACCGTTTCTGAGTGATGCGTATTTGGCTGCACGTTCCACTACAATTGAAAAGGCACTTTTCATCATTTCCCAAGTATTTTCGCCGTAGATTTCCAAGTAACGTTTTAGGTAGCCTTGGCGGGAGACAACACAACCGTGAACAACGATGGGGCAACTGATAATAGTATTTGTCAAGTCTCCGATAAAACGCTCTTGCTCTAAATCCGAGAGTTTACCTAGCCAAGCAAAGTGTTTTTTTCGAGAGCGGATTTCATTGCCATGTAAGGGTATGTTTTGAGGAATATTCCAGCGATTCTTGAAATCAACTAGAAGACTATTAATCATATCTTCGTTGCTCCTCTCAATCAAAACACCACCCATTGCAAAGAAGGGAGAGGAGTCATCGGGACTGGGTTTGGGACTTCCAGACTCGTCAAGGTACAGAGCAAATTCTTTAGGTTTGGTTTCCAGCGTATTAATAGCAGATTCAACATTATTTGGAACTTTGGTGACGCGAAACTGGTTAACCATAATTTGCTTCTTGACACGATTATTATATTCTGGTTGAGGGGACTTTTTTCTATCCTTATTGCTTGCTTTTTTTCACTTG
>CASBQF010000190.1 GCA_949127775.1 Oscillatoriales cyanobacterium PMM_0080 | reverse complement strand
GAGATTTCTGGTGGTGGCGGGCGGGTTTATTTAGATTGTCGTTGAGTGACATAAATTAGGGTGAACCCGCCCCTACAATTTTGTCGATTTTGGATGATTTTTGTGCGATTATTTATGATTCCTGTAGGGGCGGGTTCACCAAGATTTAAATTGAAAAACCCAAATATTTATAAACCCGCCCCCACACCACCAGATTACCAATGAATTCTGAATTTTGTCGAGATTTCTGGTGGTGGCGGGCGGGTTTATTTAGATTGTCGTTGAGTGACATAAATTAGGGTGAACCCGCCCCTACAATTCAATGAATTGGAACAATGTATGATGATGATGCAAGTAATACTTGACTAAGCAAAACTAGCTACTTCTACAGAACGTTCTACCGCTAGATTTTTACGCTGGTGTTTAATTCTGTCGATTTCATGGAGTGTTTCGGCTGTGAGGTAACTACTGCCACAGTGAGGACAGCTTATGATGGGAATGTTTTCTATAACTAGCAAATCTTTGCCTTTACCATAGGTTCTGGGAATTCGGCGAACTCGCACACCTTCTGTTCCGCAAATATCACATACCATTTACTAAGTCTCCTTGCTTAATGTTTGTGATTCGCTTCTCATTGTAGAATTATTGTATACTAGCCAGAAAGTCTGTAGCTTTGAGAATTAGAATATTTTGATAATCGCCCAAAGATAGTAAATGTTTATCACCTGTCACAATTAAGGGTTACTTCTCTGTGATAAAGTAGCAGAGATTAAAATATTGGTATCGAATACGACTATAGGTAGCATTATTAAGCTTCGTGTAAAACATCGTCAATAAATTCTTCGCGTTCTTCTTCAGTCATCGTGTCCCAATCTTTTCCGCGCTTCCAACAAGCCATTCGTGCGTTTGCTTCGCTATCTTTAGTAAAGTTACTTAACCAGCCCCACTTACTTTTTAGTAAAAACTCACATAATTCTGCTTGTTTTTCGCTAGGAAGTTGTTGGACTAATTCTAGGAGTTGTGTATAGGTTAAAGACAATGCTAATGTTGACATCGATTTACCTCTCAGTAAAAATCTGCTTTTTCAATATATCATAACACGAACAGCTATAGTCCAGGACGCATGGGGGGTTCAGAAACCGGGTTTTTTACAACAATATATCGTTCCCGTCACAGATTCAGTAAAAACCCGGTTTCTTTGGCTACAATGCGTAAGTTCAGAAACCGGGTTTTTTACAACAATATATCGTTCCCGTCACAGATTCAATAAAAACCCGGTTTCTTTGGCCACAATGCGTAATTCTTGTAAGTATTCTTGGCTTTGCTTCGATTCTTGGAGGCTGTTGGTGGGGAGGTAGAAACCGGGTTTCTTCCTGAATCTGGGTGATGATACATAAATTATAGCAGAAACCCGGTTTCTTGATTTGCCCAAAACCCGGAAATTATGGCGGTGGCAGAAAAATTTATCTTGGCTAACTGTTACAACCCGCAAGTTGCTGGGAGTCTTTTAGCCCAGTCCGGTAGCCGGCCGCAGTGCCAGGTATCAGAAACCTGAGAAGTGGTGAGGTTTCGTGGTTTTAGCCTTTTTTATAAGTCTTTATGAAACCCTGAAACGCTTAGATGTTACACTTTACAAGTCTCGACGCGAGAGAAGAGAACCCAACAACCCAACACCCCATATCCCCATCTCACAATACCGCCCAACACCCCCCCGCAACACCCCGGTAGGTGTGCTTCTGGTGCTTTGGTGTTGAATTTTAGATCATCATAATCCAACCATTTCCTATTCACACGCCATCCCACCAGATCGTTAAAAGCTTCCCATATTTCGCCATTACATTTCCAGGTTCCCCCCAGACTTTGATAGATGCGCTTCTGCACCGAAAAGCCGAAGCGCCCATCGCTGTATTTTACCCAAAGTTGGTCAATAGTACGCAAGTCCTCGCAGGGAAAATTATCAATACTTTCTGTATTCAGCCATCTTTCTTCCTCCCTACCCGCCACCTTCAACATCACTCTCGCCGTTTCCTCATCCGCTTCTTTCCACTTTCCTGCTGCTAATAAATCCCGCAAGTTTATATAATCCATCCCCACGGCTGAAATCACTCGCGTAGTCTCAGCAGCCACTGGTTTCGGCATCACTAAATCCAACCATTCCTGCACCGACTGCGGGCGATTTTGCGGTTCCAACTCCATCCCTTTGATAATCGCCGCATTCACCCTGTCACTAATTTGCTCATTGTGCTGTTTCGGCGGAGTCAAAGGAATATTTTGCTTCCTAAATTGCGACGGAAACGGCATCTCACCAGTCAACATGACATAAAGCGTCGCCGCCAACGAATAAACATCAGTATATGAACCAAGTTCCGCTCGTTTTTCCAACAGTTCGAGGGGTGCATAACACTCAGTCCCGGAATTGCTATTAGTCCTCAATTTCCCCGGTGTCGTCACCTGCGCGCCAAACCAAAATCAATCAAAACTGCTGACAAACCCCGCTTTCTCAGCATAATATTTTGCGGCTTAACATCAAGGTGAGTAAGTCCCTGCTTGTGAACAAAAGTCAGCGCATCTCCCACTTGCTGAATAATTGGCAAAGCTTTTGTTTCCGACAAAATGCCGTTATCTTCCAGATGTCCAGCCAAGTCAATCCCGTCGATTAATTCCATCACCATGCACCACAATTCAATATCTCCAGCCATTTCTGGAAATACTTCATAAACTTGGACAACGTGGGGATGGCTGCACCTTGCTAAACACAAAGCCTCGTTGACAAATTTGGTTTGCAATTCGCGAAAATTTGGCTTACCTTGAGAAATGGCATTTAGGGTTTTGATCGCAATTATTTTACCTTCTTTGCTATTTTGAGCGCGGTAGGTGACACCGAATCCGCCGCCGCCGAGGATTTCTTCGATGATGTATTTGCCGTTGTGCAGTTGTTGTCCGGGAGGCCAGTGTCTCATCGTGGGTGTTTGAGGGGGAGGAGATGATGGTGTTGATTATAGCTGAAGTCGGGAAATTTTTGTGTAGGCGCTGACCTCAGAAACCCGGTTTCTTTGGATATTTCTCGTTACTCGTCGCACAATCTCGTAGTCAAATTGAGATTTGTGTGTTCTAATATTGTCGATTGGTGCGTCGCTATCAGATTTTTGCTCTTTTTTGGGGGATTGTCGATGGCGACACACCCTACAGATAC
This sequence comes from Oscillatoriales cyanobacterium PMM_0080, assembly GCA_949127775.1. Taxonomy (GTDB): domain Bacteria; phylum Cyanobacteriota; class Cyanobacteriia; order Cyanobacteriales; family Microcoleaceae; genus Microcoleus. The sequence continues at coordinate 7,861 of CASBQF010000190.1, read as the reverse complement.
TTACTAAAAATCTTCAAAGTCTTTGATAGCATGGATTTTCGGTAATGTTTAGCAGCATGCAGTGCAGTCGCGTTTCCTGCTTTGCACTACAGATAGTATACCAACCATCAGTAACACTATCAGTGCTTAGGCTTATGATAGTTACATATTCATTGGTAGTCTTTACATAAGATATACTAATGGTTAGACTACTGGAAGTACACTAAAGTATTAATTGAGTAGTTATTAATTAATGGTTGTGAAAATCAGGCTTAAAGATGTCAGGACATCAAGATCGATCTCCCAAAACGAGTTAGCTAGAATACTAGAGATGTCGCTAGCTAACATTCAAAAAATCGAGAGAAACAAGGCAAAATCTATTCCCCTGGACACTTTAGATCGGCTGTGTGAAGTTCTAAATTGCGAAGTCGGTGATTTGCTAGTTCGAGTCAGCGATGGAGAGTTAGAAGCATCGTGAGTGAAAATCAGCAGCCTGAACCAGTCACCTCTAACCATTCCGTTACCGAACGCTGGCGATGTACAGCTATGGAAAAGAAATATAGTTGGAGGTTATTACGGATTGAGCGCAACCAAAATAATCCCGTTCTCAAGTGGGATTGCATTTTCGATGGCAAAACCGAATTCCCCGATTACATGGAAGAAACCGAGGAGGATTGACTAATGGGTAGAAAATACATGATTTTTCGTGCCGAATTGACTGAAGATGAGGGGGAAGATCATCGATTGTTAGCCCACACAGGGGCCTATACTGATATCCTTGCAGAATATTTTGACTCATCCAACGAACCTATCCCCACACCGGGATACAGATTGCTGGAATTTCACTGCGCTGATGGTTCGGGTTCCAGCACTCACTATCGTACTGGAGACTGGGAAGTGGTGAGGGTTGAGGAGTACCCAACCGCAATATCGACTCACGAGTTTGAGGCGATTGTTGTCGGATATTGCAAGTATGTTCCCGTTCAATCTCCGCTGATAGCAATGCCAAAAGCTCAGGTGTCGATCGACTCTTTTGGTGATGAATCGGTTTATCAAGAATTCGTGAAGAGCGATGCAGTTAAAGATTGTACTCCAGTTTAACTAACTGTTACGCATCAAGGTAAAGAAACCGGGTTTTTTACCTAATCTGTGGACTACAACCAACGATTTTTGGAAAAAACCCGGTTTCTGACTACCCGTGAGTAAGTCGTACATAAGTTTTAGTCGGAGTGAAATGGAGATTTGTGTGTTCAAGTATTGTCGATTGGTGCGTCGCTATCAGATTTTCGCTCTTTTTTGGGGATTGTCGATGGCGACGCACCTACAAATACTTTAGCCAACCGCAAATTCGGTATATGGCTGTTTGTAGGGAGCATGAAATGCCAAAACAATGCTGGTAATTGCTATATACAGAATTTGACATTCTAGTATTTCACCACTACTAAATTTAGCCAGAGAAGACTAAATTGAGAAAATCTGTTGCTTTCAACATCGTAATATTCTGATAACTATTGAGCGAGAGAAGATGCTTATCTCCCGTAACAATATAGGTAGCATTTCCAATAACCGCACACTCGACAACCATATCATCATCAGGATCGGCATCGACGACTTTGAGAGTATTAGTTAGCATCACTAGCTGTGAGTAGCCTATTACCTCTTGTACTAAGGCTATTGCGCGTTCTCTTTCGTATTTTAACTTGCCTTGCAGTTTCTCCTGAAATTCATCAAGAATTTCTTGGCAAGTTACAGATTGAACTATCCCCTGCTTTGCCAGTGCTGTACACTGAAAAGGTTTACTATTAGGCGATAGAACGGCTGAGATGAGGATGTTGGTATCAAATACAACTAGGCTATTTAGCATTAGTCTTCATGCAATAGTTCATCAATAAATTCTTCCCGTTCATCCTCTGTCATGGCATCCCAATTTTTCCCTCTTTGTGCAGCAGCCTGTCGCGCTTTGTCCGGGGCATCATGGGTTAATTTTGCCCAAGATTCCCAAGGCTGCATCAGTAATAGTTTCAATAATTGCTGTTTTTTGCGATTGGGTAATTTTTCAGCTAATTCAATTACTTGGTCATCGGTTAATGTCAATGTTAATGTTGGCATCGATTCACCTCTCAGTAAAAATTCGCTTTTTTAATATATCATAACACAAGATATTATGAGTGTGGATTATGTCTATTTTAGGCAAAATCTGCGGGATTGGGAGTGCGATGCAGTTAAAGATTGTACTCCTGTTTAACTAAAAGTTACACATCAAGCTAAATAAAGAAACCGGGTTTTTCACCTAATCTGTGGACTACAACCAAAGATTATCATAAAAAAACCCGGTTTCTGACTACGCCTAAAATCTCAAGAAACCGGGTTTTTCACCTAATCTGTAAACTGCAACCAAAGATTTCGGGAAAAAACCCGGTTTCTGGCCTCAAGCTAAAGAAACCGGGGCTGCAAAATTACACTTCCACAGCAATTTTTTGTTCGGAAGCCTCTGGTGAATTCGCTTCACTTGGCGGCACAACTTGCCAGAACTTCGGCAAGTATTCGGCCCAATTTGCGAGAATCTTCGCAGCTTTTTTGCTGTTAGTCCGATCGCACTGCATCTCAATCAACTCCTTCAACTGCGCCTCTCCAGCGGCCGTAGAAACGCGCTGCATCTTGACAATCTCTCCGTTGACGTGAGCTGGGAAATTGCCATCTTCATCGAGGAAATAACCCAAGCCGCCAGTCATTCCAGCGCCGACGTTCCGACCGACTTTTCCTAGGACGACGATAACGCCGCCAGTCATGTACTCGCAACAGTGATCGCCGGCACCCTCAATGACTGCTTTTGCCATTGAGTTACGCACCGCAAACCGTTCGCCCGCTTTACCCGCAGCCAACAGAGTTCCCCCCGTCGCGCCGTACAAACAGGTGTTACCGACGATCGCATTTTGGGAAGCATCATAAGTCGCATCAACCGGCGGTTTGATCGCAATTTCGCCACCGTGCATCCCTTTACCAACGTAGTCGTTAGCTTGGCCATCCAGTACCAAACTCATTCCTGGTAAGTTGAATGCGCCGAAACTTTGACCCGCAGTACCGCTACAGTTCAGGGTGATTTGACCGCTAAAACCGGTATTACCGTATTGTTTTGCGATCGCACCACTGATTCTTGCGCCTAAAGTGCGATCGGTATTCACCAATTTTACACTCTTGCTAACACTGGTTTGATTCGCGATCGCACTTTGAATCTCAACATCCGCCAGCAAATCGTCGTCTAACACAGGCCCGTTGGTGTGTATGTCACCGTGGATCAAGAAAGAGCGATCGTGCTTAGTATCCGGTAACTTGATCAAACAGTCCAAATTAATCGCTTGAGTTTTCGTCAACTTCACGCCAGCCCGCATTGTCAGCAAATCGCCGCGGCCAATGATATCGGCGATCGACTTATAACCCAATTTCGCCAACAAACTCTGCACTTCCTGGGCGACAAAGTAGAAGAAATTGACAACGTGCTCCGGTGTACCGGGGAAACGCTTCCGCAACTCTTCCTTCTGGGTGGTAACGCCGACGGGACAAGTATTCATGTGGCAAACGCGGGCCATAATGCAGCCTTCAGCAATCATTGCCACGGTTCCGAATCCATACTCTTCAGCACCCATCAAAGCGCCGACAATCACGTCCCAGCCGCTTTTGAAGCCACCATCAACACGGAGTAAAACTCGATCGCGCAATTTATTTTCCATCAGCACTCGGTGAACTTCGGTCAATCCGAGTTCCCACGGAGAGCCTGCGTGCTTAATCGAACTCAGTGGCGATGCGCCGGTGCCGCCATCGTGGCCGGAAATTTGAATCACATCAGCATTGGCTTTCGCAACGCCGGCGGCGACAGTACCAATCCCGACTTCCGAAACTAGCTTGACGGAAACTCCCGCTTTGGGATTGATTTGATGCAAGTCAAAAATCAACTGTGCCAAATCCTCGATCGAATAAATGTCGTGGTGAGGAGGCGGCGAGATGAGAGTGACACCCGGTTTCGATCGGCGCAAGAAGGCAATATACTGGCTGACTTTCGGCCCCGGCAATTGTCCACCTTCACCCGGTTTCGCACCTTGGGCAACTTTAATTTCGATTTGTTTAGCGTTCATCAGGTACTCTGGAGTCACGCCAAAACGCCCCGAAGCTACCTGTTTGATAGAAGAAGAGGCAGTATCGCCATTTTGCAAACCCTTCAAGTGAGGGAGAGTTTGTGAGAAACCAGCCTCGCTGACATCCTTGAGCACATTGTATCGAACCGGATCTTCGCCGCCTTCGCCGGAGTTGGATTTGCCGCCGATGCGGTTCATCGCAATGGCCAGAGTTTCGTGGGCTTCGGGGGATAGAGCACCGAGGGACATACCGCCGGTGGCGAAGCGTTTGAAAATGTCTGCTACAGATTCTACTTCTTCGATGGGAATGGAAGGGCGATCGGAGGCAAAGTCTAGCAAATCCCGTAAAGCTGTCACCGGGCGAGTTTCAAGCTGTTTCTTGTAAACCTCGTAGTGATCGTAGGCAGTTTTTGTTTCGGCCGCGTTACCGTTACCGTTAGTATCAGCCTTAAATGTAGCGACAGCTTTGTGCAAAGCCTTGGCCATTTCGGGGCTATTCATGTGATATTCGCCACCGCGCCGGTACTGCACAAAGCCGTAATTTTCCAGCTTTTTAGCGTTCAATTCCGGGAAAGCCTGGGAGTGGAAGGACATCACCTCGTGGGCGAGTTCCGCGACACTCAAACCGCCGATGCGAGAAACAGTGCCTTTGAAGCCCAAATCTAGCAAATCGGCGCCAATCCCGATCGCCTCAAAGATTTGTGCCGCTTGATAGCTAGACAACAGGGAAATCCCCATTTTCGACATAATCTTCAACAGCCCATTTTCCACCGCTTTGCGGTATTGAGCTTGAGCCGTCGTCACGGTAATGTTGGGGACTTTTCCGTGCTTCATCAAGTTTTGAGTTTTGGCATCAGCCCACCAACCGCGCACGCTTTCGAGGGCTAAATAAGGGCAAACAGCGGCTGCACCATAACCGATCAAACAAGCAAAATGGTGAGTGCTCCAGCATTGGGCGGTATCGACAACTAGGGAAGTTTTCATCCGCAGCCCTTCCTGAATCAAGTGGTGATGAACTGCACCAATGGCCAGGAAAGGTGGAATATAAGTATATTCTGTACTCAAACCAGCAGCAGATACCTCTCCCCCTTCCTCCTTCCTCTTAACATCCGTTACATCCGCTACATAATCCGCTGCCAATCTTCCTTCTTCCTTCGAGGCTCGATCGCTCAGAATCAAAATCTTAGCGCCCGATCGCACCGAATCAGCAGCCAACGCACAAAGTTGATCGACGGCATTTTTCAACCCTTCCGGGCCAGCCACAATGTGGTAAAGCGTTGACAAAACCTCTGCGGGGAAAGACTTTTGATCCTTCAAGAAAGACAATTCACCGTCGTTGAGTATCGGAGAATCTATTTTCAGTAGCTTGGCATTTTCCGGTACTGCTTGCAGCAAATTGCCTCGCAGCCCGATATTCATCGTCAGAGACATCACCATCCCCTCGCGCAGGGGATCGATCGGCGGATTTGTGACTTGAGCAAACCGCTGTTTGAAATAGTTGTACAGCAACTGAGGCTTTTCTGACAACACAGCCAAGGGAATATCATCTCCCATGCAGAAAGTCGGTTCTTTCCCAGAACTTGCCATCTCCACGATTACCATATCCAAATCTTCGGCAGTGTAGCCAAAAGCAGTTTGGGTTGCTAACAGCGTTGGCGCGTCGAGGGTTGCAGTTTCAGCAAAAGGGTGTGGTTTCAAGGTTTCACGGTTTTGTTTCAACCATTCACCGTAGGGATGTTGCGTCGCAATCCGCTGTTTGATTTGCCAATTTTTGAGAATTTCGTTGGTTTGGAGATCGACTGCGATCATTTGTCCTGGTCCCAAACGGCCTTTTTCGATGATATCGGCTTCGGGAATATCCACAACTCCGGCTTCGGAAGCGACGATTACCATACCGTCTTTGGTAATACAATAGCGGGCTGGACGTAAACCGTTACGATCGAGGGTAGCACCTACTTGTTTCCCATCGCTAAACACCAGCAATGCGGGGCCATCCCAAGGTTCTTGCATCCCGCTGTAGTATTCGTAAAAATCGACAATTTCGGGATATGTCGCCAAAGCCGGCTGATTTTTGTAAGCTTCAGGGACTAGAATTGTCAGGGATTCCAGGGGAGAACGGCCGGAGTGTACCAGCAGTCCCATCACATTATCCAAGTTTGCCGAATCGCTGCTTTCAGAATTGACAATTGGGTTGAATGTGTCAATATCAGCTTGACTCCAATTGGGATGAGCTAAATTCGCTTGTCGCGCTCTCATCCAGGTAATATTGCCCAACAGCGTGTTAATTTCGCCGTTGTGTCCCAGCAAACGCATCGGTTGAGCTAGATGCCAGCGGGGCATGGTGTTGGTGCTGAAGCGTCGATGATATACTGCAAAGGCGCTTTTGTAAGCGGGATTTTTCAGGTCGGGGTAAAATTCTCCTAGTACAGCCGATCGCACCATGCCTTTGTATACAATAGTGCGGCAGGAAAAAGAGCAACTATAAAATTCTTGGCGAGTGAATCCGGGGCGAGTTGACAGCGCGTGTCCGATCGTGCGACGAGTCAGAAATAGCTGTCTGTCGAGGTCGTCTCCGGCTAAGTTCGGTGAACTTACGATGACTTGTTCGATTTGAGGTTGATTTTCTCTGGCTTGCGGGCCCAAAACCGATGGTACAACGGGAACTTTGCGCCATCCCACCACAGTGAAACCGCGATCGACCATAACTTCTTCAACCACCTGCCGCGCTATAGTTGCTTGACTTTCGTCTTGAGACAAAAACAGCATTCCCACGCCGCAGTTTTCCTGTGGTGGAGGCACAATTCCCTGTTCGGCAAACCAAGAATGAAGCAATTCCCAAGGAATTGCCGTCATCAAACCTGCACCGTCGCCGGAATCTTGGTCTGCACTGCAACCGCCACGGTGTTCCAGACAGGTTAAGGCTGGCAGAGCTTTTTCGATAATAGAGTGAGTCGCTGCACCGTTTTGGTTAGCAATGAAGCCAACACCGCAAGCATCCCTTTCTTCGATTAGCCAGCTTTGACCAGCATAAGGAATTCCTCGATGACCCTGACTTTGATTTTGATTTCGATCGCTCATGTTGCCCATGTTGATTGAATACTATTTCGGTGATTGTGTGGTTGATTCGTTATAGCTTAAAACGAGTGCTACCCAGAAGCAGGGCATAGTACACGTTCAAGCAGCCGATCGCAAGCAGATTTGATAAAAATTTACATTATGCTGCCAGCCCATACTCCTGAAACCCTGTTTGCATATCTTAAATTATCTCGTTCAAATAGCCTCGGAGATGTCTCATAAAATACGGTGCTGTTAAAAAAGCAGTTATTAAGAGAGAACATAGTCACCTAGCAACCAGATAAATTGCAGGCGATCGAACTTTTCGAGTTTCTTACTCTGGAATTCGCCCACTTTGCCGGGAGGACGAACACAGGTAGATATAGACTTTAGCTTAATTTTGCTCGCCGGAGATCCAAAAGCCACCAACCCGCGAGAATGGGTATGTGCTTAGTCGTGCGTGCGATCGCCCGCGAAACTCGGTCTTCTTATTATGCCGCGAACTCCGGGCCCTAAACATCCTGTCAATCAATAAAATTTAAAATTAGGTTTTGAGTAGTGAAACGTAAATTGTCCGATCGCGCTTTGATATCAATGTCAATTTCGCCCATACTGGCGATCGTCCTTACCTTAGCCTGGAATCTTCCTGGGAAAGCACAAGCCGGGGAAATGGGGAGATGGGGAGATGGGGAGATGGG
>CASBQF010000189.1 GCA_949127775.1 Oscillatoriales cyanobacterium PMM_0080 | reverse complement strand
TCTATGACGCAGTGGCACCACTCCGATTCCATCCCGAACTCGGTTGTTAAACGCTGCGGTGGCGAAGATATTTGGTGGGTCACTGCCTGAGAAAATAGCTCGATGCCTGGGATTTTATTTCATACAATGCCGCAATCTGAATATTCAGGCTGGGGCATTGTTGTTTGAGCCGATCGCACTTATCATCACTTTTGTCCTGTTAATCTATTGATTGGCACTAATTTAGGTTGTTTACATCCCGCGCTTTGTGCTTTCATAAATCAAAGTAACGATCGCACGCCGTTGCTATTTGAGCGACATACGATCGCACTTTCGCACAAATAGCGATCGCCCTGTTAAATTTAACTAAGTGTCAATCACTTTGGCTAAAGAAGGTGGTGCTGGTGGAGACTGAGAAGGTCGGGGAATATAGCTCGGTTTAGGACGACAAGCTTCTATAATTTCGTTCCGAAACTGGTTAACTTTATCACTTTTTGTACAAAACAGAATGAAATTATTTCTACTCGTGTAAATGGCAATATAACGCTGTTTTACAACAAAAGCCAACACAATGAAAATAATACCAATAAAAAAGAACCCCAGAGTAAAAATTCCTAGTCCGAGCAGCCACCAAGTACAGCCTTCCCCAATTTCTACTGCTTGGACATTTTGAATCGGAATGATAATTTCTTTGATTTCTAAGCCAAAAAATGAAGTAAAATTTCCTTGTAAGGTGTCCCCAACAATTTTAATAGTTGCTGTTCCACTGGTTCGGACGGGAACTGCACCGACTAATTGACCGGGAAGACCACTGATTTGCGTAACTGATTTAGACTTCATTTTATTTGATTATTGTTGGAATAAGAATGACATGGGTTATAGAGTATTTGTTTAGCGATCGCACTTTTGTAACTTTGCGCTGTAACGTTAAGGTGGGGATTGCCCACCTACATACAGATAGAGCTTGCGCCTAAGTCCTCTTCGTGTTTAGAAAAAGAAGGGTTACGAAGTCTAATTTTACCTATCTCTTAACAGCCCAACTCTTCCTCAAGTGTCCGTTTTAGTTCCTTAGAGATAGGTAAGTTACGAATTTCTGCGCAAAGGCTAGATTTTGAGTTTCCGTTTTGAAGGCGCTGTCTGTAAATTTCAATTAGCACTGCTTCAAGACCATATTTAGACAATGTTTCTGTAGCTAAACCGATGATTCCAAGCAGTGCGATTCCGCCTAACATACCTGCTGGGCCACCTAACGCTGCTAAAGCTGCTGTAATTGCAGCCGCACCTGCTAAACCTGTAGTTGCCATCACAATTACCAGCATAATTGCGGGTAATCCTAGTGCTGCTGCTTTTCTAACAAATTCATCCATTTTGCGAAGCCTCCATAGTTTAGAGATTCAGAAATTGAAAATCTGAGCCTGAAATTTGCCGATTCAACTTCAGGCGTTAACTAATTCTGATTCTTCCGATTCTCCCGATTCATCGCGGACTCTGAAGTAGTAAAAAAGATTAGCAACAGCAAAATCCGATGCTTTTTCCAAATTCGACGCTACTAAACTTTTATGACCTGCTATTTCCCCTTGCTCAATAATATAATTTTCATGCTCTTTTCGTTGCTGCGGATCGAGCATAAATTCCAGTTGAGTGCGAAGCGCATAAAAATGAGACTTCGGTCTTAAATTTTCATAAAATAACTGTTCATCTGGTATTGCTAAAGCTGTTGCTGATGATTTTTTATCCTCAACAACAGTCAAGTTTGATTTGCTGAAATCAGCACTTTGTAACTGTTTTAATTCACTTGGCGGCAAAGCTTTAGTCCATTCAATCTGATTAAGCCAAATGTCTAAGGCGGCTAAATCGTGATTGTGAATTCGCGTGATTTCAGGAAATAGAAAGTCAAGTTCGTCGTCGGAGTCACAGCATTGTATGATACTGATGCCATCTTGACGGATTTGTTGTTGAAGTTGAGAAAGCCGATCGCCCGCTGCACCAAATTCATTCTGCACCTGATACGTGCCAATAATACTTTGCTCGATCGCCCAACTGCACTCTAACCGACGCAACTGTCCCGCCGCACAAGTTTCTTCCAATAACTGCGGATTTCTGTAATCTGCTAAAGCCTCAAACAACATCCCCCGCGCCGCATCAATTTCAGCATTGCGGCGGTTGATATCTTGGAGTTGCAAAGCCGATCGCATTCTTTGAATTGCTTGCGTAAATAACCCGTAAGCCCGCACTAAAATTAGGCGATGATTCTCAAATGTCATCTTTTCGACAACTTCCGAAATTTGTTGCTTAATTTCCGCGCCTTGATATTTTAAAAGTTGTTCTAAATTGATAAAACCGTTTTCTACTTTGACTTCCAGCCTCTCTACGGCTTTTTTGAGTTTCAATGTCTGGTGTAAATTCACCGCTGACAAGGCTACCCCAGCGAAAGTTCCCACACCAATGACGGCTGTTGTCGCTTGCAGCACGCCCAAACTCCCTTGGACGACTTGAAAGCCCATGTGCATTTGCTGCATCTGCAAGCCGCCCATCGCAAACTGCAAGGGCGACACTAACGGCGATAGCGGGCTGTTGTTGAGGGCCGCGCCGATCGCGTGAGACACAAATTCTCCCGTCGCTGCATCCCTCGCCATGCCGATCGGCACTCCGGCAGAGTTAACAACTTGTAAATACTTGCCAGCCTCGATCGCAGCCTGTACCGCTGCGGGAAATACAAAGTTCATCATTACTTTTTACCCTGGTAGACTACCCAAGAATAACTTATCTATTATAATAGTTTAAATAAAAAAAAATTATCAGTGAGCGCCGCAAATGGACACTTCGCTAATTCGCTCGAAAACGGTTGAGCTTGTTTCACAGATGACAGGGCAAAGACTTCGTAGGGAGGATATTAGTCCCCCGATCCTGTTTCTGGCGGGGCTGATAACGGTGTTGCTGGGAGTCATCTATGCCGACGGTACGGTTGGCGCTGAGGAAATCCAGCACCTGCGGACAACTTTGACGGAACTTATCCCCGCTAACAACAGTTTGCGACAATTGGCGATGCTGATGGCTAAGGGCGTGCGGGAATATAAAATTTACAAGAAATTGCCGGAGTTGCTGGCGCTGACTGCGTGTTTTTCTGAGGAGGAAAGACTGCTGCTAATTAGTTTTGGCTATCAGATGTCGGCCGCAGATGGATCGATCGACGATCGCGAAAAACAGTATTTGAGCCTCATTGCCGATCGACTCGGAGTTGATGCGCGATATTTGACTGTTTTGGAGGCTAGTTTTAGCAGTAGGGCGATCGCAGATACAGCAGCTTTAGCAGAAGTCCACAGGTTACTTGATCCAGCGCAATTTCAATCTCTCGATTCTATGTTTGTCCGTGCTGCCAGTCACATTATCGAACATTTACCAGCAAAACCGAAACACAAAACAACTCAAAACAAATCAGTTTCGTCATATCAGGAGTTGAAAAAGTTTCAGGAGTATCGGCAACAACTGAATGCTGTTTGTGGAAAACTAGGTTTAGCTCTGCAAGATGGAAGCGATCGCAACGTGCTATCTCCCACTTTAGCAGAAGAAATAACCAAAGTATCTCAGAGATTGCAATCTCCATGTTTTCGCCTTGCTGTTGTCGGTGAGTTTAGTAAAGGCAAATCAACTTTACTCAATGCTTTACTCGGTGAGGAAATCCAACCAGTGCGGGATATTCCCTGTAGCGGTAATGTGACTATTTTGAAATATGGTTCGCAGCGCCGGGTTATTTGTCGCTACAAAGATGGACGGGAGGAAGAAATTTCACCTGCACAATATCAAGAAAAAGCTTCGATTTCGGAAGAAGCAGCTTATGGTTCTTATGCCGATGAAATTGCCAAGTCGGAAATTGCCGAAATTGTTTTTGAACATCCCGAATTAGAGTTGTGCCGCAATGGAGTAGAAATTATTGATTCTCCTGGGTTGAACGAACAAGCCGAACGCACATTAGTCACCCAACAAGTTCTCAAAACAACTGATGCGGTTATTTTCTTAACTCATGCTCAAAATGCTTTAACCGAGAAAGAGCGAGAACTGCTTTTGTACTTGAAAAAAGAACTAAATTATGGTAATAAGGAAGGCGCGAGTAATATTTTTATGGTAGTTAATTTTTTCGATTTGGTGCGGCGGGAAGAGAGTCGCCAGCAGGTACGAAAAAGGGTGGAAACGATTGTTAAGAGTCAAAATTTGATTGCTGGTGAAAACCGGATTCATTTTATTTCTGCTCAATCTGCCTTGGAAGCGATTTTAGAAGGCAATGAAAATGATGATTATCTAAAATCTTTTCAGGATTTTACCAAATCTCTCGAACAATTTCTGACTGTTGAACGGGGGGCGATCGCACTTCGGCAGTCCGCCGCCGGAATTCAGCAAATTATTAATACTGGCTGCGATGAATTGACTCAATATAGGGAAATGCTAGAAGGAAAGTTGACAGTTTCTGAAGGAGATAAGCAGAAAATATTTGAACAAATGGCGGAAGTCAGCGGTCGCGAGGTTAAAATTAGATTGTTAGCTAATGAATTGATGGATCAGTCTTTAGAAGAATCTCTTGAATCTTGGCATGAATGGGTGGAAGGATTAGGAGAACGTTTACTATCAAAAAGTCATCGCTGGACTTCCGAACACGGACATATCATGAGTCAAGACAAGTTGACTAAAGATTATGCCGATCAATTTGTACGAGACATTACCAAAGAAATTGATGACTGGGGCAATCAAAAAGTACAGTCAATTTTAAAACAAAATATGGGAGTGCTAGACAGCCAAATCGGTGAAGATATTTATGCAATACGGCAACAATTTCAACAGTTTGACCAGCAACTCAGCACTAGCCTTGTCGCTCAATTCAATAACTTAGCAACAGGACGTAGCTTAGGCGGATTGGGCGCAAGTGGAAGTGGAATTGCTTCATCAATTAACGCAAATATTGGTAGTGATGAAAGTTTAGGCGTTGGTTTGGGTCTCGGTGCATTAGTAGGTGCTGGGTTGCTATTTTTTACAGGACTTGGTTTTATAGGAGTTATTTTAGGTGGCTTAGCTGCTGGCGCTGGTGGCGGTTTTGGCTTTAGTTTTTTAGATGGCGATGCTGTTAAAGATCAGATTAAGCAAAAAGTCGTTGAATTAGGCTTTGAGAAATTTGCCGAATCGGCAGAGTCTATTTTTGAGAAGGTACAAGAAAGAGTTATTGCAGTATTTAACGATCGCACTGAGGCGAATAGCGATGCGATGTCCAAAGCGATCGCGCTGTGGGAGAATTTGTTAGAACAGGAAGAAATGCGCGATCGTCAAAATCAAGCAGAATGCGAAGCCGAAAAGGTTTGGCTGGCTGACAAACGCCGGGAACTTGAACAAGTACAGAGTCAAATCGAGGCTATTTTGGATCAAAGTGCTGGCTAACTCAATCAATAATATCAATTCCGGTTGCACCGGAATTATAGAGGAGACGGCAGTGCCGTGTCCCTACCCCGATTAATTGTAGGGACACGGCACTGCCGTCTCCTGGCTGTGAGTAAGATTAATTCCGGTAGCATCGAAATTAATCTAACGGGTAAGCACAAAAAAACCATAGTACCTTGTAGATACTACGGTTTTTGATGACCTACTAATTGATATTTCTATGCCAAAACTGGCACGGGTTGTGGCCAGCGTTTCATGACTTTACCAATTACAGCCAATTCTTCCATCAACTTGTCGAACTGATCCGGTGTTAACGATTGCGGCCCGTCAGACAAGGCTTTTTTCGGATTCGGGTGTACTTCTATCATCAGCGAATCTGTACCCGAGGCGATCGACGCAAACGCCATCGAAGGTACAAACTGCGCCCAACCAGTCCCGTGACTCGGGTCAACCATAATTGGTAAGTGAGTCAGGGTTCGCAGCACTGGAACCGCCGACAAATCCAGCGTATTCCGCGTATACTGCCTGTCATACCCGCGAATTCCGCGCTCGCACAAAATCACGTTGGGATTGCCCGCAGCCATGATATACTCGGCTGCCATCAACCATTCTTCAATGGTGGCGGAAATGCCGCGCTTCAGCAAAATCGGTTTGTCTTGAGCTCCGACTTTCTTCAACAGCGAGAAATTCTGCATATTTCGGGCTCCGACTTGAACTACGTCGGCTACTTCTACGATCGCACTTAAATCGGCCGCATCCATAACTTCGGTAATAATTCCCAAGCCGCTAGCTTCCCGCGCCGCAGCTAGCAGTCCCAAAGCACTCTCGCCGTGTCCTTGGAAAGCGTAGGGGGAAGTTCTCGGTTTGTAGGCTCCACCGCGCAAAAATTGAGCGCCAGCAGCTTTGACGCGCATTGCCGTCTCAACAATCATTTCTTCGTTTTCGACCGAGCAAGGGCCTGCTACAACTGCGATCGGGTGATTTAAGCCGATCATCACTGTTCCTAAAGGAGTCGCAACGGCTACGGAGCTCGGTTCACCTTGGCGGTATTCGAGACAAGCGCGTTTGTAGGGTTTTTCCACGCGTAACACTTCTTCAATCCAGGTGCTCATTTCTCGCAGTTGCATCGGTTCGAGCTCAACGGTGTCGCCGACTAAACCCATGACGGTTTTGTAACGCCCGACGATTTTTTCTGGTGTCAAACCCCAGTTAGTGCGGAGCTCTTCGTCTAGGCGATCGATCTCGGCTTCTGGAGTGCCGGCTTTCATTACAATAATCATATTTTTTCCTTTTGGTTTGTTGCGCTAAGACACGCATTTTGACATCCTTACTTCTTGGACTAACGCGCGAGACTCAGAAACCGGGTTTCTTCCTAAAATTTCGTGAGGATGCGTCAATTCTCGTAGAAACCCGGTTTCTTGGACTAAGCGCGCGGGTTTCTTGGATGGTTTTGCCAGACTAACTTTTTGGTTTGGCGGCACGCCACGCTTCTTGCATCCGTCCAAAATTAGTATTGAATTCTTCCAAGCCGAGACTGCTTCCTGAAATTTCTTCATCCCAGGAAGCTGAAAGAACTCCGTAACTCAATCCTAGAACTCCTAAACCAAAACAGCCCATACTTACTAATAAGACTGCTGTGTTGGGTAGGTCAAACAAGCCTTTGCTGACAATTAAATAACTCACAAAAAATGTGGAAATTCCCAGGATTGTCGGCACGCCGCAAAATAAGGCGATGCGCGATATCATGCGTTTGCTGACAACTTCTGGGATAGATTGTGACTTTTTGCCCCCGGTTTTGATGGCTGGGGGCTGCTTGTCTTCTTTGACTGGATTTTCTAGGGATTCTGCGGGCTTTTTGGGCGTTTTTTTGCGATTTGCGATCGGTTCAAACGGTAAGCGCTGGCGGGGTGGTTCGGAGGACATATTCTATCTCTAACCTGAAATCTCGAACTTGTATTCAATTAGTCTTGGTTTGTGTCCAAGGTTCTTGAATATTGTCGCAAATTTTGGCTGTTGGTGTTTAGCCGCGAATGCCTAAACGGGCAATTAATGCTTTGTAGCGTTCGACGCTTCCTTTTTGGATGTAGGCTAGCAGGCGCTTGCGGCGACTGATCATCATCATCAAACCACGGCGGGATGCGAAGTCTTTTTGGTTGATTTTCAGGTGGGCGCTGAGTTTGGTGATGCGATCGGTCAGCATGGCGACTTGGACATCTGCTGAACCGGTGTCGGTTTCATGGGTTTGGTAGTCGCCCATGATTTCTAGTTTGCGCTGTTGTGTAAGTGGCATGAATTGATTTTATGTTTTTTTGTACGATGTCACAATCTGCAATGATATCACAGGGAGAGCATAAATGGTGACGGGTGGTAGATAAAGTTTATGCTGGAAGTGTTGGTAGGGCGATCGATCTAGTTTTAATCCCCTTGCGGGGAAATGTGAATTGCGACTAGGAACTTCTGCTGAACCATCGAAAATTGACCATGTAAGTTTTAACCCCCTTGCGGGGGACGGTGAATTGCGACGTGTGGCTGCTGGTCACAAATCACTGGAAAGCGCGATCAAAGAAGTTTTAATCCCCTTGCGGGGGAAGCTGAATTGCGACCTAATTAGTTAGGCTCAAGTATAATCTTATCCAACCCCAAATTTACATTAACTAAATGACTTAAATTATCTTTAATACTCTCTGTATTACTTGTATTCTTCAAATAGCATAGTGTAATATGCGGTTTAAATGGAAGCGATTCTTCAATAACCTTAAATTTAGATAATTCAGAAATTATATGATTCAACCCAGTTAAAATTTTTGGCACAACGTATAGAACTTTATATTGTCCTTTATAGCCTTCAGACACCTCAACAGAGATTATGTTTAAATCTTTTTGCAGCTCTTGGTTTATTATTATTTCCAAACTTGACAATTCCTCTTTATTAAGTATTAATCCGTATTTAAGTGTAATATGGGCATTGCCACATACAACACCTTGTATCCAAGGAACATGTTTAGAATAGTACAAGTCCTCAGGGGTAATTACGGAATTTACCACATTTTCTAGCATCTTTCTATAAGCGGTTTCTAACAAGGCTTCACAATTAAATATTTTTAATTCACTTTCAGTATCAATTTGCATAAAAAATAAGTTCATCAAATAAAGTAAAATATACAATTGTAATTTTGTATTAATATTCTCATTTTTAACATTTTCAAATTCTGCTGTTTCAATCCCCTTGCGGGGGAAGGTGAATTGCGACGCATCCTTGCCTCCATATTCAAGCGTGTACCTGTAGATGTTTCAATCCCCTTGCGGAGGAAGGTGAATTGCGACACACTTTCGATTGGCAACCTTTTATTGTGTTTTCTTCGGTTTTAAATTCTTCTTCTATTATGGGAAGATTTTTCCCCAAATCTATAATGTATTCATACCGTTGCATCCAATCGTCAAACATGGAAAACTCATCAACTATTTCTTCTTGAATTTCTTTTATTGTCATTATTTCTTTTCTGCAATTGAAATTAATTTCGATACTAATTTTTCTATTTCTGCTGGTGGAAAACCATGATCAAAACCACCTCCAACAAATGTTTCGCCATTTTGAATAATGGTTAAGTTGGCATGTGCTGCGCCATCATACAAACGTTTTTCAGTGGGCGATTTCAAGTCTGGCAAGGATTGGGGTTTAATAGATTGTAACAATTTGTTTAATTCTGAAACTTGACTTGCTGTAATTATTATTGGTTCTCCTTTTTCAGTATTATTTCTATCTTTTGCGACTGATAATTTATTATTGTGAAATACAATTTTGATAAAATAGCCTCTCGACATGGCTTCATATATGGCCACAGTTCCTTTTTCTTGCGTTTCCTTTTTAGCCAAATTTGTTTGTGTCATATTTGTTTTTACAATTTCTACAGTTGGTTTTGCTTCTAAATTTTTTGATTTAATAGCATCATTATTGTAGACCATTTCTATTTTAGATTGACAAGATTTTGATATAAATAAAATTAAAATTACTAATGCGAATGTTTTCATAAATGTTTGTTTTTATAATTTTTAGGCCCTAATAGACCTGCCTGCCGGCAGGAGGTTTCAATCGCCTTGCGGGGGAAGGTGAATTGCGACTAAAATTTGAAACCCTTACCCAGTAAAGGCTTCAGAAGCGGTTTGCGACCGATGAGATTTTTGGCTCGCTCCACGACTCAAACCACCTGTCACAAATGGCTGAAACTCTTGCCAGACAAGGAAACAGCCAACCAAACCAAAGAATAAGTGTTTCAGCCCTTGGGCGATGCGACCGACTCGCCAAATGATTGAAGTGCTAAAACACTACTTTAAACCTATTCAATTTTCTAGGTACTGGCGCTGTTGATTCCGGTAGTTATTAATACTGTACGTTACTTGGGCTCGTGTGAGTTTCTAATTAGAATCCAGCAATTAACAATTAATAACCGAGATTTTCCTGAGTGTCAAGTGTCAAATCAAATACTTTCAGACAATAACCGAAGTAGCGGGTTTAGTCACAGGTGGGGTCAAACCCCAAGTTTCTAGCTGCCCCAGAGTCAGCGCTGATACAGGATAAAAACGGATATTGTCTTCGTCCAAATAAACTCGTCCCCGCAAACGAGTTTGCAACTCGGCAAACTGACGCCCAGACAAAGTGATTGCACCGTTAACAGCGAATAAAGCTAAATTGCGATAGCCAGCGGTACGTGTTGAAATGTGCATGATTTTTCACCTGTGAAAGGAATTGATGAAAATTATGTTGTTGAAAGAAATCCTCTGCGGAGTTGTAATCTGTCAGCGGTTCAGTGTCCCGATTTCTTGGCAAAAGCGATCGGGCTATCGACTTCAGGAATTATTGAGAACTTCTCTATTTATCTATCAGCCTGAATCAGCTAGTTTTCTCCAAAAAAACTCAGTGTTTACAAAAGTTAAATAGTATTTTGTAGGGAAATTTTCCGGGGCATTGGTGTCAACAAACACGTCAAACGTAGTATCGATCGCCTGTTTAACGATTAGCCCCTGTGGTTTCCCCTATATCTAGTAGGATTAGGTGGCAGATTATCGGCTCAAATGCCCGATCGCCTCACGAATCCAATCTTCCGCACCTTTACCGGACAAACTATCGTCTTGACAGAGGTTTTGCAAGGCATCCAAGACTTCCGCCCCAGTGTATCCCATCGCCAGCAAAACCATCTCGACTTCTTCTTGAATAGCTGGGGGGACTCCGGCGGCCATTGAAGTTGTCAAACCTGCATCCTGTCTCCATTCCGAGAGTTTGTTTTTGAGTTCGAGGACGAGTCTTTCAGCGGTTTTTGCGCCCACACCGGGGGTTTTGGCGAGGATGCGGGTGTTAGCGCCGACGATCGCCTTTACTAAGTCCTGCAATCCTAAAGTATCGAGAAGGGCGATCGCCAGTTGAGCACCAACACCGCTAACACTCGTCAACTGCCGAAACAAATCGCGTTCTGTCGCGCTACCAAAACCATACAATATGATTTGGTCTTCCTTAACTTGCTGGTGAGTAAAGATTTGGGCGACTTCGCCGGATGCTGGCAATTCACCAGTCACACGGGGTAAAATCTGGATTGCATAGCCAATTCCATTGACTTCGAGAATCAAGATGACGCGGTTGCTGCCTTTGCTGATATTGGCGACTGTGCCTTTGAGATAGCTAATCATAAAATTAATTCATAATACACCGCTATTGGCTTTCATCAAAGTCGGCGATGATGCTGCGGATTTCGTTGAGGCTGATATCTGTGCGATCCGATTTCGAGTATATGGTTAACAAAAGTACGTTGACGGGTGATTCTACTTGATAAATCATGGGATAGCCTGCACTTTTCCCTTTTTGGATGTTGCTGTTTTTCACCCTGACTTTTAAGATGATATAATCTTCCCCCATTCCGGGAATGCGATCGCCAATAAAATTGCCAGCCTGTAGTTGCTCAATTACTAGCCCGACATCATTGCGGATACTGCGATATCTTTTCGATAAGGCATACAAATTTTCTTCAAAGTCATCCGCAAATCTGATGTGGATTCCTTCGGCTTCATTCGGCATCGATTCTCTCCCACAGTTCAGAGATTGGTCTGGTTTGTCCGGCTTTGGCTTCCTGCAACGCTTTTCTGAGACTGGCTTTTACTTCTTCCACTGGAGTATCGTCTGGATCGTCTTCAACATCATCTGTAGGTTCCTCAAAAAGGACAATGATTCGCACCGGGCCGTAATTTTCTGCGGTTAAAGGTCGATCGAGCAATAATTGACCTTTTTCGTCGATCGTTCCTGTGACTTCCAAGGCTTTCATTGGTTTTTCCTTGATTTTATTGAGTTAATACTATTATATAACCCAGCTCGATCGATTTTATTTTCAACTCAAAATCAGATGCTGCTTAACCAAAGACAAATCAGTCTGACCAAAATTCACAACCAAAGCCACATTGAAATTTTCCAATGATTTAACAAACCACACAATTTCATCAGAAGCTTTACCTTCATAGTGATTGAACAAAACAGAAAATCGCTTTTCCAACTCAGGTTTAACTTTGCCCGAAAGCAGTACGATCTTGAGCAGTAAACCCATTGTCCTGCTGGGGCCGAGGTTGTGAACCAAGTCATAAAAGACGTAGTGGCTGGGATGTTGGGAATTTTCCACTACCAAGAAGTTGAACAATTGCTGGCAAGTCCGAACTAACAATATATTATTTAATTTCACAGAGTCATGTTCTGGAGATATATTTTTGATGTGCTTGTACAAACGTTCATTAAATTGACGCCCGCCGTATTCTGGTTCGACTGAGGAAATCAAATATTCATATAACTGTACCTTAAATGAGCCGTAAGATGGAACCTGTCTGGCATCTCTCAGGAAAAATTGAGCCGATTCTTTGTAAGTGCGATCGTCTGTTACTTTCCCCGCAAATTCTCTGACAGCTAAGTGCAGTTCCGCATCATTCAAAAGTGTGGGATTTGCCGCCCGCTCCACACTTCCAATCTCTGTATTTTTCGGCTCAACCAAATAATTTAAATATTGAGACAAATTCTTGTCAAATTGTCGCTGTCTTTGAATTTCCAGCCGTTTAATGGTTTGCTGATCTTCTTCAATGCTGCCCTTACTCAGCAGAGAATGCCCGTACAAATAAGGATAACGAGAAATCAATTCACCCAAGGGAGCATGACTATCTTGTTTCTGCGGTTGTGGCTCTTGCTCTACGGCTTTTACTAAGCGTTCTAATGTCTGAAATTCTTCGCTTTTAGTAAAGAAATTTATTTGTTCTTGTAAGCGTTTGACTATGTAAAATTCCATCCCGAATCGGGGAGAAGTCTGCTTAAATAAAGCTACCAGATTGGCGATCGCTAATTTGTTCTGTGAGTGCAATTGCCAGCGGTTGATCGGGATGTAGCAACAGCGATGGAGGATATATTTAAAGTCTTGATCCGATCGCTTGATGGAGACGATACTGTACAGAGTTGCTTCAATTTCGCGATCGGGATAGCCCATACCGTCGATAAATAGCTTTCGGAACCGCTCGATCACCTGTGCGGAGGATTCTGTTTGCACGCAGGAGACGATATGATCGTACAATATCTGTTCGTTGCTACCACTTGAAATAATCTCTGAGGGTGGGGTGAGAATGCTGCTGTCTGCATCGGTGTCTCCACTTCTGTCTGCAAATTGTGCGTTAGCGACTATTGGTTTTTCTTCAAAAGCTCGATCGGGATTCAAGAACCAATAATGTTCTTGGCTTAATTGTTTGTTCGCCGCCCAAGCATGAGCTGACTGCAAACTTTCCCCAGTCAATAACTGCGATTTGTCTTCGCGATCGGAAGCTAGCCATGCCGCAAGTGCCTCGCGGTATGGAGCCAGATGTCCTAATTCTTTTTCCACCCAGAACTGATTGAAAACAGACTGATAAATTAGGTTAAAAACTATTAATCTACCTTGAAATTTGACAACCAGTCCTGACAGTTGTAATTCGATTTGTTCGAGAGAGTAATCGGCAGGTACTCCCGGCGCTTTCTCGGGTTTCTCCGGGTCTAGCGGTTGCAAAATTTTTTGATACAGTGTTAACAGCTTGGTGAGGTCACAGCGGTTGTGAAAAATGCGATTGCGTATTGCTGTTAAATGTCGGGGTTCGTCCTGTTCTTCCCAATTTTTAAGAATTCTGTTTTTAAGCAGTTTTTTAACCTGCTGCGCTTCACAATTTCTGCCAATAAAAGGCCCGTATTCAAGTGCTAAGTGGCATAGCTTTTGAGTCAAAAACGGTTGACCTCCCGTCCAAGCTAATATTTCTTGGAGCACTCTTTGAGGGCGAAAAGCTTTGAGTGCCAATCCTTTTGCTAGTGGTAAACATTCGTCTAGTTGTAATCTATTTAAATGAATCGGCCGTCCAATATTAAAAGGGTTACTGTTTTGATCTCGGAGTAATTCTGAGGGGGCTGCTACTCCGAGAACAGCAAAAGTTAGGCGATCGTATTCTGGTTGATCTGCCCGCTTGGAGTAACAAGCCCGGATCAAACCAAAAAAATCGCTGGTACTGAAATTGAGGCGACTGGTGCTGTCAATGTCATCTATGAAAATTACCAAATTTTTCCTAATTGACTTGAGCAGGACTTTTTCGATAAATATCTCCAATCGCTGTACTGGTGACAGGAGTTCGCGATCGTTCCACCATTTGATGGCATCAAACTTGTTTGTCAGGTGCAAACTGCTTGCCATGCGGTACATGATGGCGGCATACCACTTTTGGAGGGAGATTTCTGGGCTGCTGATGCTTTTCAAGTTGACGGCGGCAAAAGCTATACCTTCTACTTGCAACCTTTTGGCCGTTTGCACTAGCAGGCTGGACTTTCCCATTTGCGGGGCACTCAACACGTAGCAGAAGAGTCCGGCTTTAAGTCCTTCGTAGAGTTCGCTGTCTGCCGATCGCCTGACATAGGTGGGCGCACCGGCAGGCAAATATCCTCCGACTTGATATTGGTAGGTTAAGTTGACTTCTGCTGTCATCTGCGAATTCATCAAGATGTTGCGCCCCTATGCTCTGCGATCGAAAGGTTACAAACTGCGATTATTGTCAGCTTATACTATTTTAGATTTTAGATTTTATATTTTAGATTAAAGAATTGAAGACTGAGGAATGACTTATTCAATGAGGGTTTGGAGTTTCCCGACAATGCTTATTTTTTTTTGGTGATTCTTTCTCTATTATCTACTAATTCACCTTTGTACTGCTCAATCTTTACCGTATCTTTGCAACTGTTCGCCTCACCGAAGAGCGATCGTCGGGCGATCGTACCTCGGCACCTGATTATTTACACTCGCTCACATAGTTATCTGAATTTTCACTCAACCCGATTGAAAACGCCAAAACGCCTTTTTGTTCACATTTTTTTACAATAAGACTTTAAAATTCACCCGGTGGTATGATGTTATCAGGGAAATTCATCACCAAAGCGTCGTCAACATTCTGCCTTCAAATCTGGATGCCAATAAAAAACCTCAGCGTTTGGCTGAGGACTGCTTGAGTGGGAGATATCGTTAATCTGCGTTTTTTTTAATTGACTTAGATTGCATGGAATTCCATGCTGCTGACACTTCCCGGGCTTCCGCAAGCGCGAGAATTCTTAAGGACAAACTTTTCTGGACGAGTCCACAAAAAGTTTAATTCTTAAAAGCGTTGTCAGTACGCCGCTAACCACTCGCTCAACTATAAAAGTTAAGTCTGTGGCTAGTTGTAGAAGATGCGCCCTGATGATTTAACTACCCGATGGATTAGCACCCTGATGGCATAACTCCCTGATGGATCGACGCCCTGATGGCTTTCGCTCCACTACCCGAAAAATTCCGGTTAGTGGATGATCGTGGACATTAGTAACACGTCACTTCCGGCGTTTCCGATCGCAAGCGGGTGTGCCTGTCTGTACCGATTATGGCAGGCAGATTTATCAGACGACAAGTGGGCTATTGCATCAACCCATTTCTGATCGATCGAGTTAGCCAAAAAGTGTCAATCTACGGAAATCAGGGTCATCGAACATGAAAAACAGCATCTTGGTATTAGCGGTAATTGCCTCCAGCGGCATCGGCTTTTTCAATGCAGCCAGCGCCAGCGCAACTGCTTTGGTTCTACAACCTTCATCAGCCAGCAGTTTGACGGTTTCCGGGAGTCATCCCGACTTCAACTACACTGGAACTAATGAGGATGGGGAGCAAGAAGAAGTAAAGACAGGTAAAGGCAGGAAATAATCGGCGCTCTCAGTGGTTTGCTCTCAAAAGTTGTGGTTGTCGTTGTTGTCGTAACCGCCTCCGATGGAGGCGGTTAAAACTTGATCCCAATATTCAGTCTACCTAATCCAGGGGGTTGGAGTCAGTTTTAAAGAACTGTGAATGGGAAATAAACAGGTAAGGCGAGTCTGTCGGTGGAGTTTCCCGGGCTGTGGACTTCCTTACCTTCTGATGTTTGGGATTCGGATCTGGCACAATCGTATTTCATCTCTTAAAAACCCAATGGAAAATACTCTCGAAACTACTCGCAGACAGCGGGTATTGACACGAACCCAGGAACGGCGTCAGGCGACACCCAAAGAAAAACAGTTAATTCACCTGTTGGCCAATATGGCTTGCAGTTTGGTGAATTACGACTACAAACACGCCACGACTAAGGGAGCGATCCCGCCTTCGGAGCGCAAGCGTTTAGCTGAATGGCACTACCTGCGAGTTCAGCAAATTCGCCGGATCGAACGCTCGTTGGAGCCCGTAGCGACCCTGAAGCGCGTGTACTACAAGAGTATCCTCAGTCCGAGGGATTTGAAATCTTTAAAGCTTCTCTGGCTGGATGAGGAGGACAAAAATCGGGTCAAACGGGTCGATCCTGACTTGGATGACATCCTCAGCGAAGCTTTGGATCGGGGAGATACTTTAAAACAGCTATTTCAGACGATCGAAGCCAAAGAGCGTGACTTTGCGAGAACTCCTTGCCCCGGCATTGTACCGCTGTGGGTGAAAGAGTGGGAAGATTCGGAATATGATATCAACTATTTTCCGCCTTCGTTCTCTGCATGGGCTGCGATCGTGGACGATTAGGCTCCGCAAGAAACTCTTTTAAATCGGCTCGATCGTAAAATTCAGATGCTCAGCTCATTTGCGATTGCTGCAATTGGCTCAAGGGCGGTGTGCGCGATCGGGTAAACTAGGCCCGGTTGCGTGCAAACATCTGAGTACACAGAAGTGAATCGGAGTCAGTACCATTGTACAATGGGGGAAAACCAGGGCTTCAGCTAATAGCTGATAGCTGATAGCTGATAGTTTCTATGACTGACTCGATTTCTACTTCTCCATTAGACTCGGCGGCCGATACAGCCGAATTCCGCTCTCAGTTACGATCGGGTTCGGAAAAAACTCAACTGCAACTGCTACAACAACACATAGCAGATTCCGGTTGGGATGTATTGATGGAATTTTTATTAGAGCGCAAGTCTGAGCCACCGACTGCGGTAATGGGTAAGGCTTACCAAGTTTTGTACAGTGCGGACTCTCCGAGAGCGACGGAGTTTTTGCAAGCAAATTTTCCGACTGGGGTTGTGCCGCTGCGATCGGACTCTGGCATTGATTACACTCCGCTGCAACAATTATTGGCGCTACAAGAATTTCAAGAAGCCGATCGCTTGACTTTAGAGAAGCTTTGTGAATTAGTCGGTGGAACAGCTTCCGTGAAAAAGTGGCTGTATTTTACGCAAGTTGAGAGTTTGCCCGTGGCAGATTTGCAAACAATGAATACGCTGTGGAAAGTTCATTCAGAAAACAAATTTGGCTTTTCGGTGCAGCGGGACATTTGGCTGGCTTCTGGCAAGAATTGGGATAAATTGTGGCCGCTAATTGGCTGGAAGAAAGGGAATAATTGGACGCGCTACCCGCAGGAGTTTATTTGGGATTTGAGCGCGCCTAGAGGTCATTTGCCGCTGTCGAATCAGTTGCGGGGCGTGCAGCCGTTTGCGGCTTTGATGGCTCATCCAGCTTGGGTGAAGTAAGACAGAAGAAGATCGGACGGCGGTTGAAACCGCCGGGTCTTTTTTTTGGAATATTGGGAAATTTTGTATAATTGATATTTGCATTAATAAGCGAGAGGGCTGGGAGTCATGGTAGGAATCGGAACCAAACTCACTTTAGAAGAATTTCTAGCTTTGCCCGACGGAGATGTATATTATGAGTTTGTAGATGGTCAAGCAGTCCCCAAAGTGTCTCCTAAATATTTTCATTCGACTTTACAGTTTGCTTTGTGTCGCCTGATTGGTGTATGGTGTAAAAGTCGCGGGCGAGTTCTTCCAGAATGGGCAATTCTGTTAAAACGTCTGGGCAAAGATTGGGCACCTGTTCCTGATTTGACGTATATTTCCTATGAACGTCTGCCGAAAAGTTGGCGGCGGAATGAAGCTTGTCCTGCAATTCCTGAATTGGTAATTGAGATTATCTCTCCCGATCAAAGTATGAAGGAATTTGAAGAGAAGGCGAAGGATTATTTGGTGGCAGGTGTTCTGCGAGTTTGGGTGATAGATCCCGAATTAATTTTAATTAGAAGCTTTTTCCCTGATGGTTCTAGTCAGGTGTATACGGATAGAATGGCGATCGCGGATGAGTTGTTGCCTGGTTTGGAGTTGACGACTAGACTGATTTTTGAAGAGGCCCAGTTGATTGATTGAGGGCGATCGCTCTTTTTGGCTAGGTGGAGCGATCGCAGCGAGTGCAAGATGTCAGTTATACTTCCATTTAGAAAATAATTCTTGCAACTCCAGAAGTGCGCGAATTTGTAGGCGCGATTTTTCAGCCTGTTCTAGGCTACAAAAAGGTTCAGAAAGTAATTTTTCAAGTTGTGCGATTGCTGCGTCAGCCAAAGTCAATTGTTTGTAATCGTGCATTTTTTTAGCCCGTAATGGATGTTGGAATTGACAAGATATCGTGATGCTCTGCGCTTGCTTCCTCTCTGTATATTCGTTGAAAAGTAAAGGCTTGACGGCTCTATTTCAACGCACCTCTGGCGCTGTCTCCAAAAGTGAGACAAAATTGAGCCGCGCCAGAAATGGGCAGATGTTATAAGTTAAATATGGTTAATGAAGGTTAAAAAATCAGCATGGCAGCTAGTCTGAGAGCATCGGAATCAGGGCTGGAAATTATCGATATGGCAAGGCGAAAGAAGGGCTTGAACAAACAAGCTTCTAGCTGGTGCAACAATGCCCAAACTTCAGAGGCAACTTTAAAGCGGTTTTGGCGGCGGAAGCCTATTAATCAGGAAGTTTTTGTCAATATTTGCGAGGCTGTTGGAGTGAATAACTGGGAAGATATTGTTGACAATAATCCTTTGTCTCAAACAGATTCGAGAGCAGAGTTTTTTGCTTTTGACGATGCTTGGGTAGGTCGAAAAGACCTGATTGCTGAACTCGCAGAGAAAGTTCAGGGGTCATGTCGCGTGTTAATTCTTCTAGGCATCACGGGAATTGGTAAAACGGCTTTAGCTGAAAGATTAGCGGTGCAGTTGCAAGACGACAGTCGTAAGTTTCATCAGGAGAATTTTGAAAACGAGCAACAAGCTTCGGATTTTGCTAGTGTCGCGATTCGATGGTTGGAAGAGTGGAAAGAACCCATTACGCCAGAAGACCGCAAAGATACACAGCGGTTGCTGAATCGATTGGTCAAACAATTGCGAGAAAATCGGTATTTGGTGGTGATTGATTCTCTGGAACTGATTTTGAAAGGAAATGAAGAAGCAGGCTGGAATGGTTTTCAGGATGATTGGTGGGCAAAATTTTTTGAATGTTTTTTGGCAGTAGAATCTTGCCCAAGTCGGATCATTGTAACATCGCAGGATTTGCCCGAGCAAATTCCTGCTCGTTATCAAAATTTCTGGTATTGTCAAGAATTGAGGGGACTGACAGCATCAGAACAGTTAGACTTGTTCGAGAAAACTGGACTAGAGGTTGAATTAGATTCACCAAACAGACCCTATTTAGAACGAATCGGGGCTGCTTATGAGGGGCATCCATTGGCTTTGCGGGTGATTGCTGGGGAAATTGGCAGTAAGCCTTTTTATGGCAACGTGGCAGGTTATTGGAATAAATACGGGCAGGAAATTGAAGAAGTGGAGAAGGCAATTGAGGAAGCTAAGACCAAAGGAATAACGGCATCAGCCGATGACAATTGGCGACTCGATCGATCTACTCGCGGACTGCGAAAAAATGTGCGCGTCCGGCTGGAAAAGACGTTTGAGAGATTGAAAAATGATGTGCTGAATTCCTATCGATTGCTTTGCGAAGCTTCGGTGTATCGCTGTGCAGTACCGGAGGAGTTTTGGCTGAGTCATTTGGAGGATTGGGATTGCGATGAGGAGAAGCAAAAGTTGGCCTTGGATGCGTTGCGCGATCGCTTTTTGGTAGAAGAAGAATTAATTGACGATGAGATATACTTGCGGCAACATAATTTAATTCGCAGCGTAGCATTAGAGCATTTGAAAAGTTTGACAGTGAGGTAGTGGACAATATGAACAGTTATTTTGTAGAATTTGATTTAAAAAGTCAAAATGGTTTGGATGTTGACATCATGCCACCGGGAGAGTGGATGCTGGCTAATCTGGGAATTGATCTAGCAGCACCGGAGTTTAGGGAAATGCCACCTTATAAACGCGCTCATTATAAAGCGGTGAAAAATTGGCTGACGAAGTACAAACCGAAGCGGGATGCTTCCAATCTTGAGAAAGTTCGGGGATACTTGGAAGCATTTCACCATTTCTGCGAAGTGGAAGACTGGGAAAGAGCTTGGAAAATTCTTTTGACTCGCGTCAATACTCCTACTAAAGAACAATTACATAATCATTTGAATACTTGGGGGTACTATCGCGAACAAGCCGATATATACGATAGGCTTTTACAAAAACTTAATGAACAAATAATGAACAATCCTAATTTGATGTGGGATTCTAATTGGCTTGAATTAGGTCGCTCCATTAATATTATTTTAATGGGATTAGGCAATGCTTACCTTTGTATTGGTGAAGATGAGAAAGCCATTGGATATTATCAACAGCGTTTGACACTAGCACAAAATACCAAAGATCGTAAAGGTGAGGGATGGGCTTTGGCAAATATAGCATTAGCTTATAAAGATATTCGCAACTACAACGAAGCTATAAATTGCTTACATAAATCTTTAGCAATTGTCAGAGAAATCGAAGATAGGAAAGGAGAAGCAGCGTGTTTGAGGAATTTAGGGTTGGTATACACAAAGATAGGTAACTATTCTGACGCTCTCAAGTATTTACAAGAAAGTTTGGCAATTTCACAGGCAATTTCAGACAGTCATGGCGAAGGTGGATCTCTAATAGGCTTGGGTAATATTTGTTGCTTTAGAGACGAATATGTTACGGCAACAGAACACTATCAAAAATGCCTTGAGATCGCAGAAAATATTGGATATAGACAACTACAATGTGTGGCTCTCGGAAGTCTGAGTAATGTCTGCTTTTCTCAAAAAAACTATGCTCATTCAATTGACTATAGTCAGCAGCAGTTGACGATTGCAACAGCAATTGGTGACAGAGATAGAGAACGTAATGCCTTTGCTTATTTAGGAATTGCCTACTATTTTCAAGGTGAATATGACCAAGCCATTCAATCTCATCAGCAGCATTTGGTAATTGCAGAGGAAATAGGCAATTTGACCGAACAAGCAACCGCTCTGTGCAATTTGGGATGTGATTTATTCCAAATTGAGCAATATTCTGAAGCGGAACTATATTTTCTCAGATCGTTGAAAATTTCTCAAAAAATCTGCGATCGCTCTGGGGAAGCTTACGCTTTCAGGAACTTAGCTGCCATTTATCAAAAATTAGGAAATAGCCTTCTAGCTCTTGAATATTGCGATCGCGCTTTATCCATCGCCACAGAACTAGGCATCCCACTAGCCAAAGAATGTCAGGAGTTGAAGGAACAATTACTTAGCGAACAAATATAGACTGTCATGTATCCATTTTTCCAATCAACAATTCATGCAAACAGCAATCGACCTTTAGGTTTTGGAATGGGGCGCCCTAATTCCTGTGCAGTTTCAATCCATTCTTGAATCACGATTTCTACATTTTGTACGGCTTCCTGGTAGGTTTCACCATCTGCTGCACAACCAGAAAGTTCAGGTACTTCGACAATGAAAGCTTGATCTACTTCACTCCAGTAAATGATCAGTTCATACTTAATCTTCATCTTGTCCTCCGAGTTGATAGTTCAAAATTACGGTGCGAACTTGTTTGACTTGGTACGCTTTGGCTTTTCCTTGTTTGGGCTGGAGATTCAGGATTTCTTCGATACCTTCTTGGGAAAAGATGTGGTGACTACCTCGTATTCGTTCATCGAAGCCAAGGGTGCGTAGGAGTTGGCAGAGTTGATCGAAGGGGATGTTGCAATCGGAGGTTCCTAGCAGGATTTTAGCCAGTAACTTATCTTGCTGACTCATTGTTTTCTATTGCCTCCCTTCCGATATATAAAAACTCCAAAAGCTTCATGATACTTAACTTTTTCCTGCATCATATGAAGCTGTTACCATTGAATTTCTCCACAGGCTAACTTTTCTTCGTAGGCTTCTAAATTATTTAAATAGTCAGAAAAGTCTGATTCAGTAAGCTGTGGCAATTCACTGTTGTATTTGAGAAGCAAAAAGTCTATGAAATCATTAACTTCTTGAACCAGCGACTCCGGTAGTTGGCTAATTTTAGAAATAGTTATATCGTAAACTCTCATATTTTTACCCGATGTACCTTATTCCGTTAACTATAACACAATGCGGTTCACTTAAGATTGTCCTGAAAGTAAAACGATGTGAAAATAGACACTGCGATTGCTTCGCTAAGACGCTCGCAATGACAAAAAAAGCGTTAAGTAAACCGTATTGAACTATAACACTCTTGCTCCAATCATCGATCGCGAAACAATCAGCATTTTCCCGAATGACGCACCCTACTACTAACCCTTTTATGATAAGTTAGCTACCTTGCCGCAGCATCCATACCAAAAAGCCCAAAATTTGCTCGACAGGAGGAAGTGGATAATCCATCAAGTCGATTGTTACTATTTGCCCTTCAAGTTTGAGGAATCGCCACTGAGTGCCATTGCTTACCACACCGTAAATTATCGGAATCGGCTTTTGCTTTGCCTCATTAAATTTTTGTGCAGCCACCATTTCTGCAATACATTGCCCAAATCCTGTTCTGATATCAGCTTTTTTTGCCTCCACAATGATGATTGCCGGTGCTTCAATTTCTAGTATTTCTTCGGAAAGGCTAAAGAGAAAATCACACAGGCCGTTCAATCCTATTGATTCGTCTACTGTGAAATCTTCTCCCGAAAATAAGCTGACTCGCCGCTGTAAAATTCGTCTTGCTTCTAATAAAACAGGGTAAATAATTCCTTCTGAACGACCTTTCTCACTGGCGGATGCAGCTAAGGGAAGGCTTTCTTCTAAAAAGGCAGTCAGTGTTTGTGACGGAGAAATTGGGTCAATCTTAGGTAAAAAACCAACTACTTCTACAGTGGTTAGATTAAACGCTTCCTTGACTTTACCGATTGTGGTGAAAGAACTATACGGCATAGCAATTAACAATATAAGTTAAATTTGAAATTCTAGTTAAACTCACAGAGATTCATTAAGCTGTTTTTGTTCTCCTTCCGGCTCCACTTGCTTCTGCAAACTAATTTTGTCGCCCACTTCATACCCGGAATTAAAACCAGCCTCGCTGCTGACTTGAGAATCTGTCCTGGTTTTGATTTTAACCCCTCGGCCTTCTAAATAATCTGCGATCGCCAGTTGATTCTTTTCAAACATCGATCGCACTACAATCGCCGGAGTAGCCGCCGTATCAACCGATCCCGGAATCCCCGACTCCTCCATCTCCTGCTTTTGTTCCAGCAGCCTTTGCCGCAACCTTGTGGCGCATCCCACCCGAAAAGCATTCAGATAAGCCAGTCCCCGGCCGTTTCCTTTGCGGTATTTCGCCCTTTTCTTGATCGCAGAACTCAAATATTCGTAAAGGTGCTTGCAAACAATCAGATTTGTAGAACTTCCCACCAAAAACATACTACCAGTATAAGTGTTGCGCATACCAGTACAACCGTTAGCTTCAGCAATACCCGACAGCAGCATCATTTTCCAAGTGACAAATTTCGATGTTGTTTCAACTCCGCTTTCGTCAATCTCTTCTTGGTGATTCGGGCCTAAGTCGGCGAGACTGAGATTGTACTGCGCGAGTAAAACGGAAGCTTTTGCTGCCGCAGCAGTTGATTCGTTTTCGTTGGATGAGGTGGCGAGGGCTAACAGCTTTTTGATTTTTTCGACAATACTTGTATCTGCCATTGTTGGATGAGTTTTGGGGTGAGGGTACGCGGTGGCAATAATTTGGGGATGTTTCTATTTTACTAGAGTGTTGGAATGTGCGATCGTATTTTCAGGATAATTTAATGGAATAGATTTTTTTGAACCGCAGAGGGCGCAGAGGGCGCAGAGGAAGAGAGAATAGAAAGAAGTTTGCAACTTATGGGTGGATTTGCCTACTATTCGAGGACTTCCAATACTGATTTGGGCGCCAATTTATCTTTAAACCAGACAATTTTTGCTGGCACATCTTTGATATTCACTCCGGCTTTTTCTAAATTCAGTCGTTCGGAAATAGCTAAAATCAAGTTATCACATCCAGATTTATGTACTTGTGCAAATTTCTTTTGCAAATACTCCGGCCGCCAATAGCCGACTATTTCTAATATAAACACTCGCCCGTCGGGATGCACTAACCGAAAGTCGGGAATCATCACGCTTCCGGGAATCGGGATTAAATCAACTTCTCGTTCGAGTTTCCACTCGGTTTTTAAGCTGTCCCACCTGCTAGCAAATGCTGCTTCTAACATACTATCATAGGGTTTGCCTGGGGGATAGTGGCTGACTAAGCCGCAGTCGGAATTTAGGGTGAATTTACCTGTTTTCACAACGCCGCTAAACGCATCTTTGGTTTGGAGGGTTGAGTGCATACTCCACTTGGTGACGTGTAGGAGTGCGGGGAGCATTTTGGCGAGGGCTAAGCCGTAGCGCGTGCTGGGTTTGAATAGGCTTGTGGGGCCGTCTATTGTGAGTGTAAAACCGTGGTCTGCATCGCCTTCTATGTATGTCATTAATTGAAATAGTTTTAAATAGCGAAATAGGAGTTTGTATTCTCCTGGATCGTTGCGGTGGGCGGTTAATTGAACTTGACTTGCTCGATAAAATATGCCTTGAACTTGGGAAAGGTTGTATCTATGAAGTAAGTTTTCGGGTGTTGGTGCTTCAAATTCGGTGAGGATTTTGTTTTCGTTTAAATCGGCGTATAAACCTGTACTGATTTCGTGGGTAAAAACTTCTCTGTTTAAGTCTTGGCTGAGCTCTGTGGCTACTGTTTGGAGGGTTATTTCGGTGGATTGTGGGCTGGGAGTCGATCGGGCCGACAAGGCAAATACGCGCTGTCTCAATGCAGTTGGTTCTAGGGGACTGATGACTTCCAAGGTGCTGAAACCGCTCTTCAGCAGGTGCGCTAATCCCCGTTTCAGCCGATAGTCGGGGCTGTCGCCTTCTAATTCCAGCAAGCGTCCGTCTAGTTCGCCTTGGGTTTTGCCGATCGCACTTTGGAAGCAATCAATCATTTCGGTGGCTGCTTCTAAGTTTTTCGCATCTATCTTAAGGCGGAGAGGGATAATTGATTCGCCGTTTTGACGGTGACTGAGTAAATCAGTTGGTAGCATTTGTCAACAAAGATTTTATTTTTTAACCGCAGATGAACGCTGATGGACGCTGATGATGGGTATTTGTTTAGTTATACCGCTTTTGGAATCTTTGCTGAAGTTTTCAGACCAAACAACTCATCTTAACCGGTTTGCCGATCTAGGGCGGAAAAATTCGTTGACATTTTACTTTACATTGTTTGCATTAAACAATGTAAAGTAAAAAACCAAGTGCTATACAGTCATAGACTTTGAAAATATTCGTCAGTGGCAGAAACTACATTGGTATAATTTTACGCTCAAACTATGCGGAAATTGTTAACACCAATCGAGGTAGCATTGACTCCCGTTAACGAAGCAATTACTTCTCCACTTCCCTTGACTTTAATCAGCGTATTGTTGTTATTTTGAGTTATTTCTAACTGATTAAAACTCAAACCTCCCGACAATCCGATCAAATCTTGACCTGTCACAAAATCAGAGACAATATCAAAACCTCGATTCAATCCGATGACAAAAATGTCATTACCCAAACCGCCAATCAAACTATTGTTCCCTGAACCTCCGAACAAGATATCATCGCCTTCGCAACCAAAAAGCGTGTCATTTCCTAAATCTCCATAAATCGAATCATTGCCTTTGCCACCGTCAATTAAATCATTACCTTGACCCCCATAAACCAAGTCATTTCCTGCACCGCCGCACAAAGTATCATCCCCTAGTTGTCCGAACAGAGTATCATTGCCTTGACTGCCGAGAATTACATCGTTTCCTTTACCGCCGTAAATTAAATCGTTTCCTTTGCCACCGTCAAGAAAATCATTGCCTTGATTGCCCGAAATGAAGTCATCACCTTCTTTGCCATTAATTGAATCATTCCCCTGATTTCCAAAAAGAGTATCTTCACCAAAATTGCCAAGAATAATATCGTCTCCTTTGCCACCAAACAAAAGGTCGTCTCCTTTGTTGCCGTCTATGAAATCCTGGCCTTCATTGCCGTTGAAGATATCATTAAATTCGCCACCAAATAGATTGTCGTTGCCTTCTTTAGCATTGAAGATATTGGGCTTGTTGCTGCCAAAATATACGTCATTTCTGGGAGTGCCAACTAGCAAGCCACCACCATTGATAATATTATCAATTTGTTGGTTTGGTCGATCGAGATTCGGATATTCAATTTTATCGCAAATGCAGTTTGTATCGGGAAGGTTAACAGGCGTTGGAGTCGGTACGGGTGCAGGCGTTGGCGTGGGTACGGGTGCAGGCGTGGGTACAGGTGCAGGCGTTGGCGTGGGTACTGGTACGGGTGTTGGCGTGGGTACGGGTGTTGGCGTGGGTACTGGTACGGGTGTTGGCGTGGGTACTGGTACGGGTGCAGGCGTGGGTACGGGTGCAGGTGCAGGCGTGGGTACGGGTGCAGGCGTGGGTACGGGTGCAGGCGTGGGTACGGGTGCAGGCGTGGGTACGGGTACGACGGGTGTTGGCGTTGGTACGACGGGTGCAGGCGTGGGTACTGGTGCGGGTGTTGGAGTCGGTGTGGCTGTGACTGATGCGGAAATCGCAAAATCAAAGGGATTTTCATCGCTGTCATTATTGACAAATTGCAGCGTACCTGTTTTATTTCCGGCTGTTGCTGTATCGACTTGAACTTGCAAATTAGCGCTACCGTTGGCTGCGACAGTTGGTGGTAAAGTTCCGACTAAGCTAAATCCAGTTGGTAAAGTCAGGTTGCTGAGATTTAAAACTGCTGTACCGAGATTTTTCACGGTAAAGGTTTTGTTGAGAGTCGCGCCGACTGTCACGCTACCAAAGTCGATCGCACTTATCGTACCATCAACAATATCCGTTGCACCGTCTAATACTTGGATTTCGGGTACAGGTGCGTTGTAAGTGACACTATTATCCGTACTGTTACTAACAGTATTGTTATTGCCGGCTGTATCAGTAACGCCGTTAGCATTGATGCTAGCAATGACGTTCCCGCTACCTGTCATGCCGTTGACTGCGACGTTGTAAACAGGCCCGCTACCTGTGATAGTTGGCGTTAATGTTCCACTTGCTGTACTTGTAGTTAAGTTGATATCAGCAGCATCGAAACCTGTGACAGGTTCGCTAAATGTGACGGTAAAGTTGATGGGTGAAGTAGCTGTTGGGTCGGTTTGTGCTGTTGCTTGGTTGATGGTGACTGTGGGTACAACAGTGTCAATTACTATGGCTTTATTCGCACCTAATGAGTTAGTTGCAGCAGGTGTTGGCAGAGTCAGTGTCGCATCGTTGGTAGCAGCATCTTTAATAGTACCGCCGTTTAGTACCAAGGCAGTAGTGGAGAG
>CASBQF010000188.1 GCA_949127775.1 Oscillatoriales cyanobacterium PMM_0080 | reverse complement strand
GGTTGGGGGGGGTAGTATCTAGCGCTACTTTATGAAATTGGTATAAGTTATTAAATTTGCGCTCCTAAGTGGAATTATTACAGGTAGCAGTGCGCCTTGGCGTCTGATAAATGATAGATTAATAGGAGCGATGCAGGCTCGCTAACTCAAAATCCAATCAGTCGCTTAGGGGGTTTATTTCATGGAACCGTTAATTGGATTGGTGTTGCTGGTGACATACGGTGGCGGTATTTGGAAATTTTGGAATGGTTTCGATCGCACTAACTTCGACAGAAGCTTTGCAAATCGCCTGAAGCTGTCGCTGCTGTGGCCCGCGTTAATTTTTAATAAGCCTTACCGCCAAAATTTTACAAAAGCCCTCAAAGGCTCTAGAAGGTAATTCAAGAATGTCTAAAAAGTCGGATCGCCTAGCTTCTAGTCCAGAGCAAACTTGGTTTGCCAAAGATAAATCAGATAGCTGGCCACGTTTACTCTCCCCAGTTGCTGCTCGGTTCGATCGCGAATATCGAGGAGAAGCTTTCGCCTTACCCGAAGAAGTCGAAGCAATGCCGATTTTCCTGGAATCAGTCGCAGGAACCCTCCAAGCAAAAACAGTTTCTCCCTTCTGGAAACTTGCCAAACCACAAAAAAATCAGCGTTGTTTAGACATTGGTTGCGGAGTCAGCTTTTTGATCTATCCTTGGCGGGATTGGGAAGCCCTTTTTTACGGCCAAGAGATTAGCACCGCGGCGCGAGATGCCTTAAACGCTCGGGGCCCTCAACTCAATTCCAAGCTATTTAAAGGCGTAGAATTAGCCCCCGCTCATCGCTTAAATTACGAAGAGGATCAATTCGACTTGTGCCTCGCCACAGGATTTAGCTGCTATTTCCCCATAGATTATTGGGCGATTGTTATGGCAGAAGTTAAGCGAGTATTAAAACCGGGCGGTCATTTTGTGTTTGATGTCCTCAATCCCAATGCTCCTCTAGCAGAAGATTGGGCAATTTTGGAAACTTATCGAGCCGGAGAAGTATTTTTAGAGACAATAGAAGATTGGGAAAAAATGATCAAAGAGGCTGGTGCTAAAGTAGTAAAAAAACAAAGCGGCGACCTATTCCAAATGTATAAAGTCCTATACAATTGAGACGGAATTGGGTTCGTAGTGAGGACTTCAGTCCGCAAAAAAACCGTTTGTAGTGAGGACTTGAGTCCTCAAAAATCCGAATTTCCCGACGAAGAACAATTTCTTAATCAGTTAAAAAAAGGAAGGGAAGTTAGCAAATAAAAAATGATTTGAGAAGCAACAAATATCGAAGCTGATACACCCTAGTAATATCAATTCCGGCTGCGGCGGAATGATAAGAGGAGACGGCAGTGCCGTGTCCCTACCCAAAATAACCTTGTAGGGACACGGCACTGCCGTCTCCAAATTTCGGTTAATTATTCCCATGCAATCGGAAACGATATAAGCTGTCGCACATTTAAACTGTATATTAGACCTCTTGCAAAATTCATTTTAATCAAATTTTGTAACAGGCAAGATGCCTGTTCCACAAGAAAAAAACTTTTTGTGGGATGGGCCGGAGAGCCCGTCCTAGTTATTTTTGCAAGAGGTCTATTTAGGGCGGGCGGGACACCCCACAAGAGTTTTTTTTGATAGGCAATTTAAATAGAGAACAGCTTAACTCTTTCCAATTCCCAATTCGCAATTTCCCATTCCCAATTCCCAATTAATTTGTGGTAGTAGGAGTTGGCGCAGGTTCGGGAGTTGGTGACACTTCCGCGGGAGTTGGCGCAGGAGAAGGCGACACTTCAGCGGGAGAAGGTGTAGATTCAGGTGAGGGCGACACTTCGGCCGGAGTTGGCGCAGGTTCGGGAGTTGGCGACACTTGGGCAGGAGTTGGCGACACTTGGGCAGGAGTTGGCGCTGGTTTAGGTTGCGGAGACGGTTCGGCGGCTGGCTTAGGTTGAGGTGAGGGAGACGGTTTGGCGGCTGGCTGCGGTTGAGGAGAAGGCGACGGTTTAGCCCCTGGCTGCGGCTTGGTTGGGCCGGCGGGTGGCTTCTCAAATTGTGGCGGTTTCGCTTCAGCAGGCGCTGGAGAGGCTGGCTGGCCTGCTGGTTTGGGACGGGTGGATGGAATACCGCTGCAAACTTTTTCGTCGTACTTAAATGGCACAGCTAACTGGTAAAGCTTGTGCACACTTGCTGCTGAAAATGTTGTTAGAGAAGGGTTAGTAATTGCAGTTTTAGCTGCATTGTCCAGAATACTGTAACCCGTCGGGACGATCGGCTGAAGCTCGGCCCTGATCGAGCCTTGGGGATTGACAACTACTCCAAAAACTGCTACGCCTTCGAGTTTTTGCGAACAAGCTGCTGCGGGATAAGCGACATTCACAGGAGTCGGCCCCGTCATTTGCAAGTCGGGATAAGCTGTTCTGAATCTTTCAAACAAAGCAATATAGGTAGTTGCAGCAGTAAGCTGTGTTTCTCTGTTGCTGGATATATTTGAACCTGGTTGTGGGCCTCCTAGCTGTTGCTGTCCTGCTTCAAATTGTTGCCTCCTATTTCTTTCTTCGGGAGTTTCTGCGATCAGATTCCCTTTATTCGGGTCTTTTTGAGTCAATCTTGGTACTCGCTTGGCTTCAGGATTCCGATAACCTGGGTAGTCGGGGGAAGAAATACTATTGGCATCTGAAAGCCCGGGTATTCTGGATCTAGCTATTTTCTCTTGGAGTGTCTGCCCTTCATCTTGTGGCAATCCGCCTGGAGGAAACAGAGGCAATCCCGTCTCGGGTGATGGTGGTGGTGGGATATTGCGATCGAAGTTACCGGGCAATGGCGGGAAAACCTGAATGCCACCGCCCGGGGCTGGCGGGAGGAAAGTGGGTGTTTTCGGAGGGGGGGCTGCGAGGTTTTGGGATGGAGTTTTAGGAGGCGGCAGGGCTGAGGTGGCTGTCTCCGGTGCCAGAGGG
>CASBQF010000187.1 GCA_949127775.1 Oscillatoriales cyanobacterium PMM_0080 | reverse complement strand
TTAGGAATGAGAATTAAATAACTTCCACAAATTTGTGGGATGTCCCGCCCGTCTTGAACAGGCAGGATGCCTGTTCCACAATAACAATTAAAATTGTAAGTTATTTAATTTGCGATCCTTACTGATTAATTAGTGGCTAATATTTGTAACATTGCCTGTCCAGTAATCCCCAAGCCCAAAAACATGACAAATAGCGCACTAATCGCAGGCAAAAACTTAACTGCTGTAATATGTTTTGGCAGTCTATGAAAATTCTGTTTCGCATAAACCAAGATTAAGCCGATCGCACTTAGCACCACAGCCAATCCCAAACTAAAGGCTACCACGAGTGTCATCCCCAAACCAATATTGCCCAAAGCCGACGCACTCAACAGCATCACCAAAGCGGAAGGACAAGGCAACAAACCGCCAGAAATTCCCAACACTAATAAGCTTTTCCAAGTAATCGGAGAACCATCAGCACCGGGCGGCAAATGCGAGTGAAGGCGACCGTCTCCGTGATGGTGGTAGTGCTGAGATATATCTGGTTTGACAGGTTTAAATTCTCTTTCCCAAGTTCCCCTACTCAAAAGATTTACTGGTTCTTCAAGGTTCGTAGTAAGGACTTTAGTCCTTGGGTTTTTGCGGACTAAAGTCCTCATTACGAACTTGATTTTTTCTATGAGGTGATTTAATTTGATCTTGATGCGGACTAAAGTCCTCGCTACGAACCTGGTTTTGATTCTTTCTGAAAGTAATTTGATGCCGATGATTGCTACTAATAAACCAGAGATTAAGTTTAGCCAAGGATCGAGTTTTTCTGGTTCGACTAAGTTAGAAGCAAATAGCGTAATTGCGCCGACAGCAAACACGCCCGCAGTGTGAGTAATTGTAGTTGTTGCTGCTAGAAATAAAGCGTGTACTGGAGTCGCCCGCGAACCCACTAAATAAGCGCCGACTATGGTTTTCCCATGTCCGGGAGACATTGCGTGCACGCATCCCCACGTAAATGCTCCGACTACTGCTAGCACCAAACTCCAACCAGACTCCCAGATTGATTCTTTTCCAGCTAGTAAAAAATCCCGATTTTGTGGCGTAAATACAACGCTTTTGACAGCACCAGCTTCTACAATCGTAGCTTGACAGCTAGCTGTCGGAACTCCTGGTAAAAACAGATTGTAGTTAATCTGCAATTTGTTATGTTTTGAAATTACATTAGATTCTGGCCAGGTGTAGTCTAAAATCAAGGTACTATGGGTATTGGGTTGCTGGATTAAGCTGGCAGTTTTAGCTGCTATTTCTAGGGGTTTTACTGTAACTAACCCTTGGATTTTGCTACTATTGGTGATGCTAATTTCTTGACCGAAAAACTTTTCTAGTTCTGTTTGGTGACTGCGAACTTCAGTAAGTTGTAACTGTCCATCTCGATTGTCGTCGGCGAATTTTGTTAAGCCGGTGGGAAAGGTTAATGTTATTTCGGTTTGTAAATCGTTGACGATGATTTCGGCTACTGATAAGTCTGACCAGTGAGAGTAAACTGGTTGGGTTGAATTTGTCAAGAGTAGTAAAATGGTTAGCGCAAAAATAATCGGATATTTGCGCAATATGCGCCATTTTTTGGACATAAATTTCTCGTAGTTAATCAGTATTTTGCTAATTTCAAAATTCATAACTTCCCAAACCCAATGCTTGACGAGATCGACTATCAAAACTCGGATCGATTTCCTTCGCCTTGACAAAATAAGCGCGAGATTCGGCATTTTTTCCTAAATTCCGGGCGATCGCACCAGCCCGGTAAAATATCCCTGCATCCCGAATTCCCGATCGCACAATTTCGGCCATTACCCGATCGGCTTTTTTCCACTCACCAGCACTCGAAAGCGCCCAAGCTAAAGTATCCAACGTCAAAGCATCCCTGCGA
Source organism: Oscillatoriales cyanobacterium PMM_0080 (assembly GCA_949127775.1). Lineage (GTDB taxonomy): Bacteria > Cyanobacteriota > Cyanobacteriia > Cyanobacteriales > Microcoleaceae > Microcoleus. Next base: position 13,893 of record CASBQF010000187.1, on the reverse strand, counting down.
ATTTTCACCTCTTGCTGCATCAAAGCCAACGCTTCCGTGACATCCGGCGATCGACCTTTTTCCAGCAGCAAACGCGCCAAATCCCGGCGATGTCCAAAACCGCCGGAAACCTGTTCCTGTCGTAGCCCAGCTTCTGCTTTGTCGAGAAGTCGCCGAGATGCGATCGCATCTCCCTGCAACTCCTTCACCCTCGCCATACCACGATCAACAGTGCGATCGAACACCGTCGCAGCCCCGCCAGCATAGGCAGAAACCTTACTGTAATTAGCTTCCGCTTCCCGATAATTGCCCTGGCGCGTCTCCAAATCCGCCAAATAAATCAGCGCCAGCGGGTAGCGAGGAACCAACCGCAAAGCTTCCAAAAATAGCGCTTTCGCCTGCACAAACTGCCCACGACGGGCGTAAAATCGACCTAAGAGCGATCGAGCTCGCGCCGATCCAGCAATCTCTCCCGGTTCCTCCGCAGCCATTGCTTGCCGGTAATCCTGCAAAACCTCCGCATCTCGGCCCTGCGCCTCTCTCACTAAAGCTCTCAAAGTGAGAGAACCTAAGTTAGGAATCCGGTTAACTAAAGCTTCTGCGGCTATACTTGCCTCACTCACTTTACCCATGGCTAAGTGAGATGTAACTGCAAGGGCGATCGCATCTTCATTATCAAAACCCACCTGTTTAGCAAACCGCAAAGCCGTCGCAAAATCGTGTCTAGCCTCGGCAATTCGAGCTAAAACTAACAGCGCACCTTTGTTGTCAAAAGGCAAAAGGGCGATCGATCTGTTCGCCGCTTGTTCGGCCAACAAAAACCAACCGCCTTCACCAGTTGCGCGAGCCATTTTCAAATAAACCCCAGCCAAAGCCGCCCGGTTCAAACCGCTGCGGGAATCAACAGCCAATCGCTGCTGGTAAAAAGCTATTTCTTGCTGAATTGCTTCCTTTTGACTAGGATTATTCCTCAAGATTTCCGAGAAATGATAGCGGTAATTAGCATCTAGATTTGCGGGAGTTTTATCGGAAACAAAATCATAAATAAAACGCAGATTGGGCGGTATATTAATAATAAAAATACCCAAGATAGGAACTGCTATCAATAGCCACAACCAAAAAACATCAGATTTGATTACTTGTCCAGTTTTAGTTTTCATACATCCGCGTTAATTTGCGTTCATCTGCGGTTCAAAAAGCATCTTCTCTTTGTCATTAGCCAATAATCACTCAGTCCTGAGCGCCAATGACTAATGACAACAAATGACTAATGACCAATGACTAATGACCAATGACTAATTCGGCAAAGCCAAATAAGGAAAACTCGGTTGTAACGGCTTATGTCCCTGAGCCGGATTTCCAGGAGCTCCGTTATAAGAAACATTATCGCTAACCGGAGAACCCACCAAAGCTCCCAAAGTGATATCAACAACATCGTCCAAAAGCATTCGACCTCCGATCAAACTTCCTTGAGTATTTGCCGCGCTACCGTAGCCGCTGGGCTTTGTAGTATCGATCCGCATCACATCAGGTAAAAATGCTTTGGCGATCGCATTTGGATCGACATTATCCCGACCGTCCAAAAGATCCACAGCATTCAGAGTAGCAACAGCTTCCTGCCGCACCGGAGCAGCAGCAGCACTCAAATCCAATCTCGGAGAAATAGTATTAAATGCTTCCATAAACGCCGGAGTAATTACCAAACCCTCATTAATTGCAGGTCTCGCCAAACGCTCAAACTGTTTGAAACCACCAACTCCATCCCTGATAGAAACAGTTGACCAAACATCAAAAGTATTCGCCCCAGTTCCGGCTTGCAAAAATGCTTTCGGAACGCGCACCGTAATGCTATTGACGTTATAACCTTTAGCAAAATCAATCGCTTTACTCGGCTCCTTAAAACCGACTTTCGCCCCAGTTCCCAAAGCCCCAGCCCGGACTCTAAAAAATTGTTCCACATCAAAGAAAAATGGATCTTCCCGCAAGCCCGCAAATACAGTTAAGTTAGAACCGCCGACAGGTACTGTATTCAAAACAGCATTGGAATTAAGTGGAGTGCTCGCAATTAGGGTGTTATTAACTGTAGTTTTAGTAGTTGTTTCCGAGCCGCCACGAACCACAGTTATAGCCACTGCTTGCATACCTTGATTGTTAGGCGGACTGAAGGCAAAACGCAAAATAATATCGGCGCGTCCAGTCGGGGTAGAATTCACATCACCTACTTGAGTAATATGAAATTGGTAAAGAGCTGTAGTGCTGAAATAATATTGATAGCGGGCTACAGATCGGGGATTTGTATTCATCGTAAATACTAAGTCTCCGTCCGCAGCACTAGAATTTTGGTCTTTCTCCCGATATACATATAAATCGGTTAAATTGACAGTGCGACCTTTGATATCGACTTCGCCGTCATCGTGGTCGGAAGCAGCTATTATCCCAGGAGTTAGGACGGCAATTAGAGCTAATTCAATCGCTAGTATGGTTCGCCGAATTTTCTTTGTGAGTTTCACAGTTAGCACCTATATTTCAATGAGATTTTTACAGAACGTCTAGATGTAGGGTGCGCACTGCGCACCTTACCGCGCTTTAAATAGCGTGTAAACCCAATTTTTGTGCAAGTCCTAATTTGTATACGAAGGTTTTGCTATTTTGGATCTCTGCTGCAAAATTAGGTATGAAAAATCATGCAGAAGTGATAAACTGCAACATAAATCGGAAAGATTACAATTTTAAGCATCATAAAATTAGCCAGCAAAGGCATACTTATGATTGCCTCTCCAATTGATTTACAATTATGTTCTATAGTGATATACGCCGAGTATTTAATTTTGGATCTGTGCACTCAAAACAAATTTTTTCAGGTACACTGAGATGACAGGGGAAAAGTCAAGCGATGAATCTCTGCTATTAGTGCAGATTGCTCAGAAAGATGAAACAGCATTAGCTAAACTGTACGATCGCTATGGTGGTCCAAGTTTCGGTCTTGCTTACAAAATCCTGGGTTCGGTAGAAGAAGCTGAAGAAGTGGTACTCGATGTTTTTTCCCAAATTTGGCAAAAAGCAGCAACTTACGATCCTAGTCGTAGTCGAGCGGATACATGGTTGTTCATGCTTACCCGCAGTCGGGCGATCGATCGCCTCCGAGTGTTGCAGCGAACGTCCCGGGCTGCTCAAGCTTGTATGGAAGATGCCAAAATACCCACTTCCGATCTTGCAGAACCGATGGAAGATGCTATGTTCAAAGAACGTAGCGAACAAGTCAAAACAGCCCTCGAAAAACTGCCAGCAGAACAGCGACAGGCGATCGAACTAGCCTATTACGAAGGATTGACTTGCGCGGCGATCGCCTCTAAACTCGGTATCCCAACAGGCACAATCAAAACTAGAATTCGCTTGGGTATTTCTAAATTGCGCCAAGCTTTGAGTGAAATACTTTAGATTGCATAAAAACAGACTTCAAGTTTTTTGCGATTTTCATCTTCTATCTTTAGTCCGATGACAGCAGACCAATCTAAATTCTAAAATCTAAATTCTAAAATTGATCTACGTGGATTAAAATTAATCCCAAAAAACTGATGGAAATGATGCCAGATGAGGAATTTAATATCCTTGCAGCTATTCAGGCTCTCGATACCATCGACGAGTCAGAAAGTCGTGAACTTCAAAATAAATTGAAACAGTCTCCAGAACTTCAAAGTGAATTAGATGCTTTTGAAGCTGCAATTGCTGCGATCGCCTACACAATTCCTCCTGTTCCCGTCGCCCCCGGTCTCAAAAACCGCCTCTTCCAGCGGATTGCCGAACTTTCCCAAACGGACGGCGAGGAAGTTAATTCAGAACCAGTTTCTGAGCAATCTCCCAATAGTAATTCGCCGCAGTTTATCCGCCGATCGCACGATGTCAAATGGAAGTCTTTCGGAGTTACTGGTATCTCGATTGGTAGACTATTTACTGACAAAGAAAAGCGCGAAATTACCTGCTTACTCCGTCTGGAACCTGGAATTAAATTTCCCCTACACCGACACGGCGGAGTAGAAGAAATATTCATGTTAGAAGGAGATTTAGTTGTGGAAGGAGAAGTTTGTCATCAAGGTGATTATATTCGATCGCTTCCTGGTTCCACTCATTCGTCAATCACCCAAGGCGGATGCCTACTGTTAGTCAAGTCATCCCTTGACAACGAAATGCTTACTTAATTTACTCCGCGTCGATACATAGTTAAAAAAAACAAAAAGGAGTTCAGTATCATGCTAAATCGCTTACGTTTAACTGCTACGATAGCTATCATGTTCATTCAACTCATAGCCAGCAACAATAAAAGTGCGATCGCCCAAGAACGCGAAGGCTGCTTTCTCGTCAACTCAGCGGGAGAAGTGATTACCTTAAATGAGTTGTGCAGGCCCCAGGAATCGGGAATTAAGCTGACAGGAGACGATGGGAAATTTATCGAAGACTACAAACGCTTAGCAAAAAGCTATTCTCCAGACGCCACAAACGCTTTACTGCAAGGAATCCAAAGTAGCCCAGGTCAAAAAATTGCCGCCGCTAAAAGGCTTTGTGCCCAAGCCCAAGCGGGAGTTTCTCTGCCGGAAGTTAAATTGAGGGCGATCGGGCAAGCTGCTAGCATCGAAAATCCCACGGCTAAAGAAAGTTTTCTCGCCGATGCCGATATTATCACGACTCTTGCAGGCAATCATTACTGCCCGGAATTAGCGAGTAAGTAAATACAAAAGTAGGGACAATTAAGGAATTGCCCCTAGATGAAATCAACAACATTTTACGATCATTCCAGTGGTTCGACTAGCTGAGTAATATTGTCGATACCAACCACACGAACGGTTTGACCGGGAACAAGAATTACTTCTTGCTGGCACCTTGCGGGCCAAGAAGTGGCCTGAAAATGAATCCGACCAACAGAATGAGGTCGAATTTCTTCTTCTACAGTTGCTTGTTTCTCGAAGTTGTCAGCTAGGTTAATCTTTGTCATAGGCTTGGCCTCAGAAATAGTTTTCCCGAAAGCAATGCTGTTCATGACTTGCACAACAGGAGCGATCGCTCTTGCCCATAAATTTGGCGATTTGAGTTGTATCATGGCAGGTAAGTTAATTTTATGTTGGCCACCTCTGTTTTGGTTTACACCAGACCGAGGTGGTTTTTTATATTCTCCTACTTCTAGATAGTGACTGTCAAGTAGTATTGTATTAAATTTTAATAGTGTATATAAAATATACACTAATTAGTAAGACAGTAAAATTTCTTTGTAGTTTCAAGACTGACGCACTCCGACGCGGAAATCGGGTTTTTCACTGAAGACGACCGCTAAAGCCAAGTATATCGAAACAAAATCCGGTTTCTGACCACTTATTCGGTACGGTGAAGCTGGTAAAATATTAAGTTGAGCAAGTGCGATCGCCACCAATAGTGTTTAAATATTAGACAAGCGCTATTACCGGATGGGAACAGTCCAGCGATCCCTGCGTCCCAATCTTCGAGAGGGGAACAGACAGCCTGAAACTTTTACTCAGTTGTGTATAAATGGAGTACAATCGATTTTCGGGGTAGCATCGAGTACACCTCAGAAACCTGGAATCAAGGCAAACACTGGTTACAACCCCTACTCCACACCATTTTCTTTGTGCTTCCATCACCTCAAGAGTCCTGTAACATTCATCACAAAACAGATTATAGGTAATTATGACCGGCCCAAATCACAGCTTAGAAAAATACGAAGAAGAAGAAAATCGCTATTGGCAACAATTGCGTCAAGAATTTAATCGGTACAAAAGCGATTTAGACGTTACCAACGTAGAACTAGCAGAAGGTCTCGGCATCAGCCGTCAGCCTCTAGTATCATTTATGAACAACTCCAGCAATAAATTGCCAATTCGCAGGTCTCACCTGATGCGTCTGTGGGATTTTCTGACTGCGCCTGAACAAATCGATCATAAAAATATTTCAAATGAAGCCAAATCCAACCGCGAACAGTTGCGGGAAACAGGCTCAAATAGTTTGCTCAAAGCTGCTGGATTTTTGCCCAGTTCAAACAATATGATTTTGGAAGTAGAACCTAGCAGACATCAACAATTGCAGCGAATTGCTTCTCGGCTTTCTAATTTGCCATTTACAGAATTCACTGACTTTATTAAAATGGCAGAAACTATTGAAGATGAAATAGCAGCCAGATATTATCATGTTTTAATTCCTGATGAAAAACCAATAATTGATGGTTACGGATCTTTAAAAAATATAGACATGATTGTCAAGCAGTGGTGGAACGATCGCATTCACTATGAAAAACCGAATCAAAAAATGCTACAGGCTCTTCAAGAAGCCATAATTAAACTCATAGCATTAGGCAAATCAGAATTTAATAAAGCCGAACTTTTTGAGTTGTTTTTGTGCATATTAGAGAACGAGCAGATCGCTGCTAATAGCAATGAATTTTTAAGGAAAATTAGAGTGACAGAGTGCCAATTTAAAACCTTGACATTTTCTTGGGAAGAAGACACGGATGATTTAGATACAAAGCAATTGCTAAAAAGTGCAGGAATCAAAGCAGAAAGGTACTTGAGAGGTGACTTATATCCCGAAATTTCCGACACGGCGATCGAAGTATCTGTTACCTGCAACTTTGGCAAAATTAATCAAAATGTATGCTGGAAATATAGCTCTTCTGGGACTTACTATGACAATATGCTTGCTGCTGTTGCTAGGGGAATGGGATATAGAGCGAGTCTTAAACTTGTAGATATTGCTTCGCTGCCATTAGGTAGAAAAGAAGTTACAGCTAGATTAGTCAAAGCCTCAGCTACATTAAAGGATGAAGGTAAAAATAATCAAGCTGACAAATTTTATCAGGGAGTATGGATCGATCTAGATACGATTACAAGCGTTTTGCAATCACTGATCTCGGCTGCCCGGAGTTGGTTGTCTGAAAATCTGCTCGCCGATGAGCTTTGTAAAAGTTATTATGAAGTTTGCGAAGCAGTAGCAGACATAGAAAATAGTTTAACTTATTGTCAAAAATTAACGAGTGGCTATGTCTTTCAGACCAATCGGCGTTTAAAGAATCAGTCTGTGAGAAGTTACTTAAAAAAAATGATCGAGCAAATTCAGGAAATTCAAAAAACCCATTTAAAAGCTCATCCAATTTTTAAAGACTTTTATGCCAGCGATTTAGAGCGCCAATTTTGTATGGCCAATTTAATTTTAGCGCGTTCATCTCACATTCAAATCAATATGACAGAAGCCGCAGAATTATTGTCAGAAGTTGCGATTGCATTAAATGGGAATAGTCATATATCTGAATATAAGCCTGTTGTCATTATGTACAGACTCGAAGAAATGTTGCACAGATTTTTGTCAGGCGATCGCTCTTTTATCGAGGAGAAGCAATGGCAATCTCCATCGTCTAGCTATAATATAAATCATTGTTTGGATGAACTAAAAACTTACATCAAAGAAGGAAATTTAAGGTATGGCAGTTATCCAGGACGTTTTGATTTTGATGTATATTTGTGTGCGTCAGAAATTTTTGCGCGATCGGCTAGATTGGATTTTTGCTCAGAATTAGCAAGTGTCCAAACGCTAGACACTGCTGCTGAAAACTTTTTGATGGCAGCATATTGTTCCTCAAAAATTGGTTTGAGACTGAAAGCTGCTCACTTACTCGCAAATGCCAGTCGCGTTTACTGTAGACTGGGAGATGGCGATCGAGCTAAAAAATTAGCAGATCTTACAGAAAATATCATTAAAGCCGAAATTAAGCCAACAGATGTGTTTAGTTATCAGGAAGCAATTCTCGCAGAGGTGAACATAGCGCGAGGCGAAAGATTTTTGCTAATTGATGGCTTCTTTAAAAAAGCTTTGAAGATGTTTTTTATGTCCCTAAAAGGTTCAATTTATTTAGGATTTACTAGACTTATCGCTCAAAATTTTTACAATATTGCCAGAGTATGCGAACAACTCAAAACTTCCGATCTTAAATTTGCAATGCTGTTTAAGAAATACTTTGATAAACAAGAATTAGAATTATTTGACGAGAAGAAAGGATGGGAAAAAACAGAAGTTGCTAGCGCAGCGATTCACTTTTTAAGTAACCTGGAGGCTAGTGCTGATTGGGAAACGATTGCTAATTTGTTTAAAAATGAGGCTAAAAGTATATGGCATCAATGGTTTGAAGAAGCTAATCCAGGAGAGGAGGGAAATCACCCGGTGGAAGAGGCGATCGACAATTATAAGTTTTTGTGCAATTTAAAATAAAAAATCGCCTTCATCTGTGGGCGATTTGCAAAAAGCACCACTGCGGATGCTGCTGGAAATGAATTTATTGTGGATTGTGCGGCTCTACTTTCCCCAAGATTCGTGGCAGAAGTTGCTGAAGGGCGATCGCATTGTAGCAGCCAAACACCTGTAGTAATTGGGCCGATCGCGAAATGTAGCGATTTCAATCGCCGAGTATTGTTGTTATTTCGGAGTCCGCAAAGGCGGACATCGTTTGTGTAGACTCGATTTCAATCCTATGTCCGATCGTTGATTTAGTTTGTAATTTTTAACTTCCTGTTAGTATACTGAGGAACCCAACCTTGAGCAGTGATGTAATACTGCACGGCTTTCAAGTACAGCAACGGAGTGAGATAAAACCAATGTTCGGTATTAGCGGGCACTTTAATGTACTCTGCTGCTTGCAACATTAATTTTACCTGAGAGCCGTTAGCATACACGAAACCAAACACACATTCTCCAGCTAAAATGTGAATAACTTCTGCATCTGTGTGGGTGTGAGTGCGATTGCTTTGAGTCATCAGCGCGTAAATTTGCTGAGAACCGGGGTGCAGGACTTTTAAGTCGCACCACTGACATCCGCTGACACGCTTGAAGTAGGCAAACTCGGTTTTAAATGCTGTAAGAATCTGTTGTTTTTCCGTGACATTCAGAATGTCTTGATCTAGTAATTCTTGAATTGTAGGATTTTCGTTGGTTGGGAGGCGATCGATCTCAATATTTAAAACAGCCAGTTGACTCGCAATCGCCTCGATATTTGTATATATCCTACCGTCTTCCAGTTGCAGAACAGCCATATTGCACTACCTTGTTTGTTGAGCTTTGAGGAAAATTTAGTTTCCATTTTAAAGCTGCTTTTTTAAGCTGCCTTCAGAAACTAAACTCCGGCTTGTTTTCAATAATAACCGATCGCGAAAAATCGATCTCCTACCTTCACAATCATCAAAGAATTAGGAAATATGAGATATTTTCGGTTTTTTTTAAGTTTTATTTCTAGTTCTCAGGATTGGGCTAGGAATTTAGGTTGATCGACTCTGGCTATTTTTTCGCTCTTCGGTGTTTAAAGGGGCGATCGGCAGAATACAGAAACACAGGCTCAATAAGATAAAATTTCCGTCAGATTAGCATACAATACAAGACTAAAGCTCAAAATTACGGCGCAGCCTAAATTGCTGCTACTTTTATGCCTCTACCTATAGTTGCTATTATTGGACGCCCCAATGTAGGCAAATCGACGATCGTCAACCGTTTAGCCAACAGTCAAGACGCGATCGTCCACGACGAACCGGGAATCACGCGCGATCGGACATACAGACCAGCATACTGGGCCGATCGCGAATATCAAGTCGTAGACACCGGCGGGCTAGTATTCGACGACGACACCGAATTTCTGCCTTTAATACGCGAACAAGCACTCGCGGCGCTGGCAGAAGCGAGCGCAGCCATTTTTGTAGTAGACGGACAAGTCGGACTCACCGGTGGCGACGAATCGATCGCATCTTGGCTGAGACTGCAAAAAGTCCCCGTCATTCTCGCCGTCAACAAGTGCGAATCCGAAAATACAGGGCTTACCCAAGCAGCAGACTTTTGGCAATTGGGAATGGGAGAACCTTACCCAGTTTCCGGTATTCACGGTAACGGTACCGGCGAATTGCTCGACAAATTAATCACTCACCTTCCCACAGAAGCACTACCGGAAGTAGACGAAATTAAAGTAGCAATCATCGGTCGTCCCAACGTCGGAAAATCGAGTTTGTTAAACGCATTTCTCGGAGAAAACCGCGCCATAGTCAGCCCGATTTCCGGCACTACCCGCGATGCGATCGACACCATAGTAGAACGCAACGGCCAAACCTACCGCCTGATCGACACAGCCGGCATTCGTAAAAAGAAAAACGTCGAATATGGCGCCGAATTTTTCGGAATCAACCGCGCCTTCAAAGCCATCCGCCGCGCCGATGTCATACTCTTAGTAATTGACGCAATTGACGGCGTTACAGATCAAGACCAAAAATTAGCCGATCGCATCAGCCAAGAAGGTCGAGCCTGCATCATAGTCGTCAACAAATGGGACGCCGTAGAAAAGGACAACGACACCATCTACGACTACGAAAGAGAAGTAAGAACCCGACTTTATTTCCTCGACTGGGCAGAAATGATTTTCGTCAGCGCCGTGAGCGGACAGCGAGTTGAAAAAATCATTGAATTAGTAGACAAAGCCTCCGACGAACACAAACGCCGAGTCGCTACCGCCGTGATTAACGAAGTAATAGAAGAAGCCACAAGCTGGCATTCAGCCCCAGTTACCCGTCAAGGAAAACAAGGCAAAATCTATTACGGTACTCAAGTACGATCGCAACCGCCGACAATCGCACTGTTCGTCAACGATCCCAAACGCTTTACCGAAAACTATCGCCGCTACATGGAAAGCCAATTCCGCAAACACCTAGGCTTTACAGGTACACCAATGCGACTGCTGTGGAGAGGCAAAAAAGTTCGAGAATCCGAACAAAGCAGCACAAACAGAGCACTGCGCGTGAAGTAATTTTCGATTTTAGATTAAAGAAAAAACGCAGTTTAATAATCAAAGCAAATTGCGTTTCTTTCTTTACTCTTCCTTCTTTCTCTTCCTTAGCGTCCTAACGCGTCTTCGCGGTTCAATAAATTAGTATTATTAAAAATCTCAAATCGACAACATGGATTTATTGCGATCGCTCCCTATTGGGCTTTACCTAGAACAACCCGTAACCTGGCTCCATCGTCTCGACTCCCGTGTAAAACTAGCTTGGTTGATGACATTTCTGATCGCACCCATCCTCGCCAATCCAATTTGGCGATTGATGCTAGTCGGAATGTTAATCATACTGACATTCACAGCAGCTATTCCCTTCCGCGTGTGGAAACAGCAAATGGGATTGTTGCTGCTATTTTGTATTTTAGTATTTTGCCTGAGCGCGATCGCCCCCGATGCACTTCCTTCAGAACACCAACCGCGCATTCCCCCTGACGAATTAACCTTTTCCCAACAACCAGCAACCCTTCCCGAACCACCCCCAAAAAAATCCTGGTACAATCCCTTTAATTTAGGCTCAAACTCCCAAACCCAAAATCCCAAATCCCCAACCCCAAAGTTTCTCCCCCAACCTACAAAATATAGTTATGTTTTATTCAAGCAAGGCCCGATTAAAATAACCCGTAAATCCCTTGATTTAGCTATCAACGTCAGCACCCTATTTTTCACAGTAATTTACAGCACTAACCTCTATCTGCTTACCACAGCCAGCGAAGAAATTACCAGCGCGATCGAAAACTTAATGCAGCCTTTGCGTCGCTTAAACTGGCCGGTTACTGAAATAGCATTAACATTAACTTTATCTTTGCGATTCATTCCTCTAGTATTGGAAGAAATACAAAATTTAGTGCGATCGGTCAGTACCAGAGCGATCAACTGGAAAAAACTGGGATTTCGTCGCGCCGCTCAAGTTTGGTTGATGATCGCCGAGCGACTGTTACAAAACTTGCTTTTGCGAGCCGAACAAATTGCTAGCGCTATGAAAGTTCGCGGCTTCACCAGTCCCGATCGACATCGCGTAGAATGGCACCAATTACAATTCAAAATTAGAGACTGGATCGCGATCGGCTGCTTACTCCTGCTTTGGAGCGCCCGCTTAGTGTGGGGCTGGGACAATTAAGATTTTAGATTTTAGATTTTAGATTTTAGATTGATTAGATTTGAGATTGAAGAATTGGGAATGACGGATGAAGCTCGTGGTTTGGAGCACGGGCCTACATTTGAGTAAGTTTTGTCTGGTACGCGACAGTCCTGCTAGAGTAATGGAGATCAATATTTAGAGATCCAAAACTTTGAACATCTATCTCGGGACAGATATTGTATATGTTCCGCGCATTCAAGCTGTATTAGATCGATTTGGCGATCGCTTCCTGGAAAAAGTCTACACCCCGGCAGAACGAAGAGACTGCGGACAACTAAATTCTCAAGACAGCAGCATTAAAGGTAAAATGAACCGAGTTTCCTGCAACCAACTAGCGGGGCGGTGGGCAGCAAAGGAAGCTGTTGTCAAAGCTCTAGGCACGGGATGGCGGGGAATACGGTATGCAGATGTCGAAATTCGGCGCTCCGAAAACGGTGCTCCCAACGTGCAACTGCACGGAACCGCAGCAGCACAAGCCTCTGTTTGGGGAAATTGCCAGTGGCAGTTGAGCCTCAGCCACGATGGAGACTATAGCATGGCTACGGCGATCGCCCTTTGCACCCCGCAATGATCGATCGAAACTAAAATCTAAAATCTAAATCTTTAATCTAATATCTATCAATTGTGAGCGTGAATGACTACCGAAACCTACCTGAATCATCCAAACTTTGGCCTCCTCTTCAGGGTATCCCAGGTTGAAGACAGCCAAGAATTATTTACCACCCTATACGCCCAGCGCCTATTTTTTTTAGTGACAAACGGCCCTGGTGGCTTGAGATTTGAACCAATCAGTCGCTCCGACGCTCGCCTCATGGTCGAAATTCGCCTGCGAACCCTGCGTCGCAGCGGTTTATATCAAGAGTACGACCAATTGCAGGTTGTTCACAAGCGGACATTTCTATAGCGAAAATTGGTAATCGGTAATTGATAACTTAGTAATTGGTAACTGTCTTAATTTTCCTTACTTCCAGTTCCCAATATTCAACACCCATGACCATTGCCTCTCGAATTAATAGCATTCGCCAACACTTCCCCGAATCAGTGCGGTTAATTGCCGTTACCAAACAGGTACCGACTGATGCTATCCGCGAAGCATACGACGCCGGCATCCGGGATTTTGGAGAGAGCAAGGTTCAAGAGACTGCCGAAAAACAAAGCCAACTGCGAGATTTGCCAGATATCAACTGGCACTTGATCGGCCACTTGCAAGCCAACAAAGCCGCCAAGGCCCTAGAGCATTTCCAGTGGATTCACTCTATCGACAGCTTAAAACTCGCGACTCGACTCTCGCGCTTGGCGGGGGAAATGTCTTGTTCTCCTCAAGTCTGTCTGCAAGTCAAAATGTTGCCTGACGCAGAAAAATATGGGTGGAGCGTCCCAGAACTGCTTGCCGACCTCCCAGAACTGAACAAATGTCAGCATATCAAAATTCAAGGTTTGATGACAATACCTCCGCTAGGATTAGATGACTCGCAAATCCTAGAATTGTTTAATAGCACCCGCGAACTTGCTGACAAAATCCAGGAGCAAAACTTGCCCCACGTTCAAATGCAGCAGCTCTCGATGGGGATGTCGGGAGATTATCATTTGGCAATTCAAGCAGGTGCTACGATGGTACGCGTCGGACAAACCTTATTTGGCTCTAGGAGGGGATAAATTGTTCCAATCTTCCGATCGGCACAACGTAGGGTTGATTAACAGTAAGACTTTTTCAGACATTTGCTAACAATCACTTACATTTGCCTTCTTGTCTTCATATCATATAGAATGAATTTAGCCACTCAGATTTAGGTGAAAAACCTTGGTAGTACGCAACCGCTATATAAATAAGTTGCCTCTACAGTATCAAAGCAAATAATCAGATTGGCTAATAGCTGTAAGCGATAACCAAGCTGAAAGCAAGAATATAAGTGCTTGT
>CASBQF010000186.1 GCA_949127775.1 Oscillatoriales cyanobacterium PMM_0080 | reverse complement strand
TAATATAGAGGAGACGGCAGTGCCGTTTCCCTACCGCGATTAATTGCGCAAGAAACGGCAATGCCGTCTCCTAATTTTGGCTGTAATTTACTTTTACGGTTGCACCGGAATAATATAGAGGAGACGGCAGTGCCGTTTCCCTACCGCGATTAATTGCGCAAGAAACGGCAATGCCGTCTCCTAATTTTGGCTGTAATTTACTTTGGTATCAAGCCCAATCTTCTTGGTCGCTTTTTTGTTTTCTATAAACTTCACCTTTGGTGTGAATTTTGCGGGTTTGTTCGTAAAGAGTTTCTTCGGTATGATTCCATTGTTGTAGGACTTTTTTTAAGTCTGCTTGGATATCTCTAGCGCCGGGAAATCCTCGGTATCGAATGATTAATCTTGCTAATTCTGATAAATTGTGGTCGGTTGTTTCTCCGGCTAATAAAGTATTGACTGTAGTTCGATCGCGTCTATATTGTGGATGTTGCTGGTCTTGATTTTTTGGTTCTAAATCCATAGTCTTTTTCCTGGTAAATATACTCAGATTTTGCTTGAATGGTTTTCTTTTATAATTTTTATAATAGACCTCTTGCAAAAATAACTAGAACGGGCTCTCCGGCCCGTTCCACAAAAAACATTTTTTCTTGTGGAACAGGCCGGAGAGCCTGTTACAAATTTTGATTAAAATGAATTTTGCAAGAGGTCTAATACCATTTTTTTAAAGTTATGATAGACTTTCCAAGACATGGAAAGCAGATAATTACAACGTCTTGTCGTCATTTATCTCTACCGGATCTTTAGAAAAATGGTATAATAAAGAGAATGCTTTTTAACCGCAGAGGGCGCAGAGAGCGCAGAGGAAGAGAAAAGAGAGATTTAGAAGTTTTTTTATTGCGCGTTTTTGCCTATTTTTTCTAAATTTGGTTCTAATTTTAAAGCTTTTTCTTGATAAATTAAACCTTCATTAATTCGCCCTTGCTGTTCTAATACTTTGCCTAAATTCCAATAAGCTGTGGCTAAGTCTGGCTGTATATTAATTGCTTTTTGGTAGTATGTTATCGCTTCATCTAGCAAGCTTTGTTTGTAACACATACTGCCCAAGTTAACGTAGGCTTCGACAAAATTAGGATCGAATTCGATCGCCTTTGAGTACGCCCGCACGGCTGCGTCTGTTTTCCCTTGGGCTTGCAGGATATTCCCGAGGGTTTTGTAGGCGGAGGCGAAATTGGGTTGCTGGCGCAGGGTTTGGTAGCACTGGCCGATCGCCTCTACATATTTCTGTTGAGCATAATAAACTTCGGCTATCTTGCTATGTGCGATCGCCGCATCCGGTTCGAGTGCTAGTATTTTTCGGTATTGGGCGATCGCCTCATCGAATTTTCTTGATTGCTGGAGGAGTTCGCCTTCTGACAAATACTGCTCTGTTAACTCGGAATTTACGGTCATAGATTTTCTGATTTTCAACCCGCTGGCAGTTTGTTTTGTTTGTAGAAAAGCGATTTCAATCGCCGAACTTGAACAATCTCCAACCAAATCAAAGATTCTGGTTGAAGATTGTTCAAAGAAAGATCGCAAAAATCAAGGAGATAAACGCCACACTTTAATTGTGTCGTCATAACTGCCACTGATCAGAGTTTTGTCTAGAGGATTAAAAGCCAAGTCCACCAAAGTTGAATGACCTTTGAGCGTACCCGTTTCGCCGCCATCCATCCGCCACAGCTTGATAGTTCCGGTCAAATCTCCGCTGGCAAGCGTTTCGCCGTCGGGACTGAAAGCTAGAGACTGAATTGGATCGTCATGACCGGTAAAAGTCACGTCGCCCGAGGGCTGCGGCCCGTGATTCGTCCTGACATCCCAAATCCTTACCGTGTTGTCCCAGCCGCCACTGCCCAAAATTGTACCATCCGGGCTGATGGCAAGAGCCGAAACAGCATCGACATGACCCGTGAGAATCGCTTGGAAGTTCCCAGTCTTCCAATTCCACATCTTGATAGTGCCGTCGGTGTTACCAGCAAACAGAGTCTCTTTGTCTGGACTGAAAGCCACCGAAGATACCTCGTCAACAACTCCGTTGAGAGTTTTCAACTCGGCCCCGCCTTCGACTTGCCACAACTTTAAAGTTTTGTCTTTGCCGACACTCGCCAGGGCCTGGCCGTCAGGACTGAAAACTACCGAAAACACGCCGTCTTTCTGTGCGTTCAAAGTCCGAATTAACTTGCCGGAATACATATTCCACAATTTAATCGTACCGTCAGCGCCGCCACTGGCGATCGTCTTGCCGTCGCGACTGACATCCACTGACCACACGGGCCCTAAATGTCCGCCAAAAACCTTGAGTATCTTGCCGTCACGCTGGTGCAGCAGGTGAATTGTCCCGTCACCGTTCCCGCTGACGACGCGACCGTTAGGAGTGACTGCTACGGCCCAAACCGGGTTTTTGTCTTGATCTGCCAAAATCCGGACTGCGGGCCCTGACTGCGATGCCTGACGGCTTAAATCCTGCATGGGGGGAGGATTGAACCGAATTTTGGGAATGCTAGAAACTGGCTCAACAGAAGTGAAAGCTGGCGATGGTGGAGATGGCAATCGAGAACCCACTACGATCGACAATAGAGCAACCGCCGCTCCTCCCCACATGGCGAAAGTCCACGTAGGTTTGCTGACGATTACGTCTATCGGTGTCGGGCCGTATTTCATCTCTTTGAGAATTGGCTCGATCGATCCATAGCGTTTTGATGGTTCTTTCTGCACCATTTTATCCAGGATGCGGCCGAGTCTCGCTGAAACTGGTACTTTCAAATAATGCCGCCAGGCCCAACTGTCGGCTTTGATGTCAAACAAGTCAAAGGGCGACATTCCTGTTAACAAGTGAATGCAAGTGACGCCCAAACTGTAGATGTCACTGCTCTTAATCGCTTTACCTTTAATTTGTTCCGGGGCCGCGTATTCGGCAGAACCCGTTACCGTGTTCAGCGGCCCCCTGTTGGCAGGAATTGCCGCAGCGAAATCGACTAAAACTAGCCCCGATTGCTCGTCCCAAGAATGCAGAGGCTCTTTCTGGGCCAAAGCTGCGGAAGTTTGGGGAGTTTTGCGGTGAATAATGTTGGACGGTTTGATATCTTGGTGAATTAGTTGACTGTCATGAACCAGTTGCAAGACAGGCAATAATTCGCTCAGCAGATACCAAATTTGAATTTCTTTAAGAACACCTTTTTCGGAAAGCCGATCGGCCAAATTGAGACCGGGGATGTATTCTTGCACTAAATACTGGCAGCCTTCGACTTCAAAAGATGCCAGCAGTTTGGGTATTTGCGGATGTTTCCCCAATTCGTCGAGGACTGAGGTGGAGCCGCGAAATGTCCGATTTAGCTGTGTGCTACCGTCGGTGACTGCTGTGGCGCAGAACTGTTGAATGACACAGCGGGGCGCTGAAGGTTGGTCTTCATCGACTGCTAAGAAGGTTCTGCCACCGAGACTTTGACCGAGGGTGTGAAAGACTCGGTAGCGCCCTTTGAGCAGCAAGTTGGACTCGCAATTGTTGCAGACTGTCGCGCGATCGAGATTTTCGGGTTTCTGGCAATGGGGATTTGTGCAGTAACTCATTTGTCTTGCCGCTAGAGACCCCCGTCCGACTCGTGGGTGGGGGAGGAAAGCGGGGCGGTGCGTGCCGCTTCCTGTGGACAGATTAAATAATTGGAATCTTTGGTCGATCGTAATTCTTTCCCAGATTATAGCCACAATTGCTTCGGGCGATCGCACGTAAATTATTCCTGACTTTCCTGCGAGAGATGTTTAATAGGTCGATCGGCTCAATTCCCTGTCAACGAATTAGGGTATACTGTCATTGAGGATATTTTTGGCGATCGCAGTAAAGCAATTGCGAAGCACTGCCTAAAAACCGCGCTCCTGGGTTTGGCGATGGAGTCAATCTCAGGTCTAAAATCGACTAAAAAATTGAAATTTTGGCAACTTTCGCCAAACTAACTACTAATTTTTAACTATTACTTATGCCACTAATTCGCGTTCCTAAATCTTGGGAAATTCTCGACCCACAAATTACATCAGAAACAGCTTTTGTCAACCGCCGCCGTTTCATGACAAATTTAATTGGCGCTGGCGTGAGTGCTTCGGTGCTGTCGCTGACAGGCTGCAAAACCACTGCGAACTCAAAAACTGCTTTAGATCGAAGCTCAACCGAAGCATATGCGGGGCTAACCCGGAATCCAAACTTCGCCAAGGTCGATCGGGCAATTACCGACGAAGCCCTAGCTACCAAATATAACAACTTTTACGAATACGGCGGCACAAAATCTATTTGGGAAGCCGCTCAAGCTTTACCAACCGAAAACTGGAAAGTAGAAGTAGGAGGTTTAGTCAAAAATCCCCGCACCTATGATATTGACGACCTCAATAAAAAATTTCCCATCGAAGAACGAGTATATCGATTTCGCTGCGTAGAAGCCTGGGCGATGGTAGTTCCTTGGGTCGGATTTCCCATGAAATTACTGATGGCTGATGTCGAACCAAAATCAAACGCTAAATTCGTGCGCTTTACCTCATTTTATGACTCCAAAATCACTCCCGGCCCCGGTTTGATGTCGCAATTTTACCCTTGGCCTTACACCGAAGGTATGCGGATTGAGGAAATGGCCAATGATTTAGCATTTTTTGCCACAGGTTTGTACGGCCGCAAGCTACCAAAACAAAATGGTGCACCCCTGCGGCAAGTAATTCCTTGGAAATACGGTTTTAAGGGCGCAAAGTCGATCGTTAAAATTGAATTTGTCGAAAAACAGCCCGCCACTTTTTGGAATACAATCGGCCCCAACGAATACGCTTTTGAAGCCAATGTCGAACCCGAAAAACCACACCCCAGATGGTCACAAGCCAGCGAACGAGTAGTCGGCCCCGGTAACAGTTGGTCGTGGGAAACTCGCCCGACTTTGCCCTACAATGGCTATGGCGAATATGTGGCGAGTCTTTACAGTTAGGGAAATTTCACACCCCGATAGGACGTACGGTTGAAACCGCGTCTACAAAAACCAAGTCCGCCTCCGCGGACTGAAGAAAAAACCTAATTTCAACCGCCAACTCTTCAACCCGCGCACCATCCGGGTTTTGTCTGTATAGACGCGGTTTCAACCGCCCAGTCTTTTGAGTCAGCCTCGATCGGTGTTAATTCCCAGTTAATAGAAAAGGAAAACTATGCAATGCTTGAAATCCCCGGCATTCAAACATTAAATAAGATATACGAAAATTCCAAATCAACAGTTTATCGAGCTGTCAGAACCCAAAATCAACAGCCAATTATTCTGAAACTGCTCAACCAAGACTATCCAACTCCCGCCGAAATAGTCCGCTACCGACAGGAATTCAAAATCCTTCAAATCCTTGGTCTGCCAGGAGTTATCAAAGCCTACGATTTACTAAAATATCAAAATACTCTGATTCTAATTTTGGTTCTTCCTTACTTGGTATGCTAAATCAATAGCTAAATCAGTAAAAATATCTGAACAAATATATAGAAAAGTAAATCAAGTCTTGATCAGGCTTGACATTTAGGCTTATTTAAT
>CASBQF010000185.1 GCA_949127775.1 Oscillatoriales cyanobacterium PMM_0080 | reverse complement strand
GGGATTTTACAGGCAAGATGCCTGTGCCACAGGGATTTCACAGGCAAGATGCCTGTGCCACAGGGATTTCACAGGCAAGATGCCTGTGCCACAAATATTTAAAATTTCCTACAAACTGGCCGCACAAACTGCGGCTCCAATTAACCCTACATGATCGTTCAAAACCAGTCGAACTGGGATCATTTCTAATAGCGAATCCATCCGCCCTTTGTGGGTGAAAGCGCGCATAAAACTGCCTTCTTGAATCAGTGGCAAAATTTTAGCGGCAATGCCACCTGCTATGTACAAACCGCCGTAAGGTAGAAGTGAGACAGCCATATTTCCGGCCACAGCGCCGTAAGCTTCTACAAACATTTGCATTGTTTGTTCGGAAAGCCGATCGCACTTTTCCATAGCTGCTTTGGCAATTGTCGCCCCCGGATCGACTGTCTTCTCGCTTTTACCAATTTCTGACTCCCATTGTTTGATGATTTCCCCTACTTCCGCTGATTCAGGAGCAAATTTTCGGTCTCGCAAAAACTGGTAAATTGACACAATCCCTTGTCCTGAAACTACTCGTTCGATCGATATTCTGGCAATGTCGTGTTTTGCTAGCAAATATTTCAGCAATTGAAACTCCAACTCCGATCGCGGTGCAAAGTCACCGTGTCCCCCTTCGGAAGAAAAAACTTTCACTCCATTTGCTTCAGGAATTGCAAAACAATTTCCCAAACCAGTACCCGCACCAATCACAGCAATCGGATCGTGTTGTCGCGGTTTTCCCACTTGCAAAGTGTGCAAATCCTCCGCATCCAAACCGCAAACACCATAGCCAACTGCTACAAAATCATTAATTAAACTGACGCGGGATATGCCTAATTCTTGTTCCAGACGCTTCGCATCTAGCACCCAAGGCAAATTAGTCAGTTTTGCAGTATTGTTAACCACCGGGCCTGCGATCGCAAAACAAGCTTTTTCAGGCTCTGGTGCAAAATTCAACTCAATAGCAGCTTCTGTCAAAAAATGCTGAACTATTGGCACTAAATCGGGAAACTCCCCGCTGGGATAGCGAAACTCGTAAAGTGCATTCATTTCACCGTTAACAGTTCTTTCCACTAAGCGCAAAATTGTCTTAGTTCCGCCAATGTCACCCGCTAATAATAATGCCATAAACCTCCGATTAAACCAATAATTTTGTGGATGGGGTTTCACTTTGTTCTACCCAACATCTTGCACCATTTTCAGCAACAGGCTGTCCGGCCTGTTCCACAAAAGATAAATTTTATTGTGGAACAGGCATCTTGCCTGTTCATAAAGAGCTTATTGACTATTAATTGCCAACCAAGCCCGCAGCACCTGGGCCACTGTCCAAGCTTGCGCAATGCAGCCCCGGGGCAAGTGGGGCGCGTCGCCCTCAAAAATTTCGCCCAAACTGCCAACTCCGCCGGCCAATATATTATGTGCCATTGGTTCGAGGAATTCGCGAGCTTGTGCTGGGTTTTTGTATACATCTAAGTGAGCTAAAACAAAGGGCCCAATTAGCCAACCCCAAACTGTGCCCTGGTGATATGCCCGATCGCGCTGCAATTGGTCGCCTCCATATTTGCCGAGATATTCTGCGTCTTCAGGCGAGAGACTGCGCAGCCCGACAGAGGTGAGAAGTTGCTGAGCGCAGGCGTCTACCACACCCCGACGGCGATCGGGCGTGAGTAATGGTGTATATCGGTGGGTTTCGTTAACCCGCAATTCATCTGCTGATAAGGACTTGGGAGACAAATCTAAGGGCAACGACACCGCAAATATCTGATTTGGTCGGAGAGAGCCGTCGTGTCCGTCAGGGCCGTCGAGAACGTCGTAACAAAAGCCTGTATCGCTGTTCCAGAAGCGGGTGAATCCGGCTGCTGTCCGATCGCCCAACTGCTCGTATTCATAGTGAGATTTGCCCAATCTTCGAGCAAAACTGACCATTGCTTGTATAGCGTTGTACCAAAGCGCGCTGAGTTCGATCGGCTTACCAGTGCGGGGAGTCACCACCCAATCGCCCACTTTCGCGTCCATCCAAGTTAGCTGCACCCCCGCTTCCCCCGCGTAGACTAAACCGTCGTCGGGATCGACGCGGATATTATACCGAGTACCCTTGATGTGCCAATCAATAATCTCGGATAAGATCGGCCAGAGTTCGCTCAAAAGTTGGTCATCGCCCGTGGCATCGATATAAGCGCGAATTGCCTCAAAGTACCACAGTGTGGCGTCTGCGGTATTGTATTCCGGTGCGCCACCAGCATCGGGGAAGCGGTTTGGCAACATCCCCCGATCGACATACCGCGCAAAAGTTCGCAAAATCGATCGCGCAATCTCCGATCGCCCAGTACAGATTGTGAGGCCGGGCAGCGCAATCATCGTATCCCGCCCCCAGTCGCTGAACCAGGGATATCCGGCAATAATCGTTTTGCCGCGCGGTGCTTCCGGTAGCGGGCGGCTGACGATAAATTGGTCGGCGGCTAGCACTAATTGATTTATCCAATCGGGAGATTCGTCCGCTTTTGACCATTTTTCCAGCACTTCTTGGTCATAAGTGCGGCGGGCTTCTAAAGCTGCATCGCCGTTTAACTGGGGATTTTTGTCCGTGCTGGCTATCAAAGTGAGAGATTGTCCCGGTTCGATCGCAAAATGGAAAGTCGCCGCGTGTAGGTGATCTTCGCAGCAGTCCAATCCGCGCTGTCTTTCGGCTGCGAGGTCAAATCCGTAGTGCCAATTGTATAAAGGCGTGGAAACTCGAAATTTGGCCTCTGATTCGGCATCTGTCAGCAGGTAGAGAGGTGCAGCTTTCCCGAAAGCAGTCACGCAAACCCCTCTGTCTAAGGTTTCTAGGCTCATCGGCCAGTCGCCCGCCCTGGTTTGGTGATGGTAGTCGCGGTAGTTGACTAGGGCTTTGACTGCGAGGGCGATCGGTTTTGAGGCGCGGTGCAACCGATATTGAATATACGTTGTGTTAGCACCTTGCTGCATCCAAATCCGCTTTTCGAGGATGGCATCAGCGAGAGCAAATCTCCAAACAGGCGTCGTACCTTCGAGGTGAAAACTTTCGACGTATTTGTAGCCGTGAGGTTCGATCGTCCCGTC
>CASBQF010000184.1 GCA_949127775.1 Oscillatoriales cyanobacterium PMM_0080 | reverse complement strand
GTGTTGGGGACTGTGGCGGTTTGTGGGGCGGTGGCGGGTCGATCGAGCATTTTGACGATTCCTGTGGTCAGACCCACCATCGCGACCAGCATTGCGGCTAGATTTAGCCAGGGTACTGACAATGGCCGTCGGCGCTCGCGATCGAGGTTGGGGAGGGCGATCACTTCGGTGGCGCAGTCATCTAATGCTGTGGCTAAGTCAAACAGTTGGAGGGTGCTCAAGGGCACTACTGGCCCGGATTCGGCGGCACTCAAAGAGCCTAAAAATAAGTTGTGGGCGAGTAAGCCGCGGGGTTCTAGGCGGGGGGGAACCGGCAGGTAGGCGGTGTTTGATGCGGGGGTTGCTGGTTCGGAAGTGTTGAGGGGTCGATCGAGTGTGACGGCGCCGGGTGCGGCTTCTGGTAAGTCTGGGCCCGCAGCAGTCTGGTCAGTTTTAAGGTTGAGGTTGCTCTCCCAGTCGCGGGATGCGCCGAGCAAGTTTTGGACGTAGCTGCTGACAGCTTGGTGGAGGGTTTCGAGTTGAAGTCGATCGCCCCTAAGTGTAACGTGTTCGGTATCTGGTAGCCTGGGGTCATCAAGCCGCAACTCGAAATTTAAAGATTTGAACACGGGTTGGCCCGCCCAGCGAGATAGAGGCGAACTTTTGGCTGTAATTTCCAGCGTGCAAGTAGGGGGCGTGTACCGTTTCAAAACCATATTTGTTATTTGTTATTTGTTATTTGTTATTTGTTATTTGTCATCAGGAAGAGGGAATAACTATGTTTTATCTGATATTTCGCAGCATTCTTAACAAGCTTTTTTTAACAACAGGCTTTCCGGCATTTTCCACAAGAAATGTTTTTTTTGGTGCAGCAGGCTTTCCGGCATTTTCCTGATATTTTTCAATTTAATTTAGTTCCCATTATGGCTTAACTTAATTCTTAGCGCGGTCTAGGAGAGCCAGCCAGAGGCGTCTGTGGCCGCCGGGACTGCTGTAGAATAGCAAATCGATCAGGAGTTTCAGGGCTAAATTAGTTAGTTCTTTTGCCGATAAAGTTTCTGCATCTTCCATGCGATCGGCATAGGTGTTGCTGAACCTATCAATATAGTCTCCCAACAAAGCGACTGTGTGAGGTTCGCGGTTTTGCTCTGCCATTTGTTCTAGCAAAGCTACGGCGCGTCGGATTAAAGCTTGGTGCTGTGAAGCTAAATTACAGCTTATCAAAACGAGCGATCGAGCTTCCTCGACATCCAGTTTTTTTCGCCCTCCCTGGCCTTTCCGCAGCGGGTTCGATTGGCGCAGACGCCATAAAGCGACGCGATCGGCCACCATTGGCTCTAAATTCAGTTCGGCTGCTACTTTGAGCATCGCCTCTGAGCCAATTTCTGCCATTGCTTCTAGGGCTAACAGCACTAAATCCAGTTGGGCTTTAATGTTGTCCAACTGGGTAGGTTCTGGTGCTTTTTGGGTCAATTCTTCCCAGTTGGGAGATGGGCCCGTTTCATTTGTGGGAGCGGAGGGCTTTACAGTCGAGCGCATGGCTTGGGCACTGGAAATAAGACAGGTTGAGGCAGGATATCGACAGTATGCAAAAGCAGATTCTGTTAATTTTTCTCCATAACTCGTTGCTTTGATTCCGGCAATCCTAACTGCTGGACGGATTTGCCAGTTATAAAGTTGCGGTTGCAAGTTCGATCGACAGCAACCAGAAAAACCCATAAATTTTTACCCCCAACTATCCTACGCCGCCCGGTGCCCGAAATCAATTCTGTGCGTTCTGACTAAGCTGTTCTGCCCGAAAAGATTTAAGTTTTCTGGCGGGCAGGATGCCCACCCCACAAGACTTTCAAGCAACATGATTATGAAAATTAGATCCCAGCTTATTTCAGATAAACCAACGTCACACCTCCACCTCCTTCTTTTTGACTAGCGAGCTCATAGCGAGAAACCTGTGGGTGAGAATCGAGAAACTCGTGAACCCCGCGTCGTAACTGTCCTGTACCTTTACCGTGAATTATCCACAACGCTCCGTATTCGACGGCTTTGGACAGAGCTCTGTCGATTTCTATTTCGGCATCTGAGACTCTCGCACCCCGGAGGTCGATCGAATTATTAGCAGTGCGAATGGCAATTTCGGGATTGGGTTTTGCCGGTTCCGACGCTGCTTGTTTAGCTTTGGCGGTAGCGGCTGCTTGAGCTGCAATCTTGGCTAATTGAGCCTTAGTTTCCGGTTTTTCACCGTCGAGGGATTCAATGTCTGCCAGTTTGACAGTCATTTTCATAATCCCAAACCGCACGCTCAACTCTTCGTTAGCATCTGGCCCGCTGAGGACTTCGGCGGTTTGGCCCAGGCTGGGAATGCGGATACGATCGCCCGTTTTCGGCATAAAACCCGGTTTCGGTTTCGCCGGTGCTTTCCGCGACGGCAGATGTTTTTGGGAAATTTGATTTAAGGTATCTGTAGCCTGTTGGGCATTTTGAGCCGTTTGGTCGCCCGCCTGCAAGCGACGAATAATTTGAGCAATTTCTGATTTTGCCGTGCCGATCGCCTCATTTACTGCCACTTCCTGAGCTATTTTGAGGTCTCGCTCCCGCTCTTGCAAAGCAGCGGCTTTTTGAGAAACTTCTTTGTGCAGTTTTTCGGTTTGGTGTAGCAGTTGAGTTGCTTCTCTGGCCTTGGTTTCCTGTTTCCGGCGCTGGGCTTCGAGTCCTGCAATTACTTGATTGACATCTTGAGATGCTCCCCCAACATAGGTTTGAGCTTCATCAACTATTTCTGCTAACAAACCGAGTCTTTTGGCAATAGTTAGGGCGTTGGAACGTCCGGGAATTCCCCACAGCAAGCGATAGGTGGGCTGCATGGAACTGTCGTCAAATTCTACTGAGGCATTTTCAAAGCGGGCGTCTTGATATTTGAGGGCTTTGAG
>CASBQF010000183.1 GCA_949127775.1 Oscillatoriales cyanobacterium PMM_0080 | reverse complement strand
ACATACAGCACCGGCACAATAAACAAACTCAAGAAAGTAGAAACAACCATCCCCCCGGCGATCGCATTCCCTAGCGATTTGCGGCTCGCCGCCCCCGCACCTTCCGGGTTAATCAGAGGAGTAATACCCAAAATAAAAGACAGAGAAGTCATCAAAATCGGTCGCAAACGCTCCGTCGCCGCCTCAACTGCTGCCTTAGCAATTGGATATCCCCGCTCCCGCAACTGGTTAGCAAACTCCACGATTAAAATCGCATTTTTACTAGCCAATCCAATCAACATCACCAAACCAATTTGACAGTAAACATCATTCGCCAACCCCCGCAACGACTGAGCTAAAAGCGCACCTAAAATCGCCAGAGGAACCGCCAGCAAAATAATGAAAGGATCGACATAATTCTCATACTGAGCCGCCAAAACCAAGAACACAAAAACCAAACCCAAACCAAAAATAATCGGTGCTTGACCCCCAGACTCAATTTCTTCTAAAGAAGTCCCCGACCATTCATAGCCAAAACCCGCTGGTAGCACTTGAGCCGACACCTTTTCCATCGATTTAATCGCCTGTCCAGAACTTGCTCCCGGAGCTGGAGAGCCATTAATTTCAATTGACCTAAATAAATTGTAGTGGTTAACAGTTTGCGCTCCCACCACCGGAGTTAGCTTCACTAAATTGCTCAAAGAAATCATTTCATTTTTTCCAGAGCGCACATACAATTTACCAATATCTTCAGGATTAGCACGAAATTGTTTATCTGCCTGAACATACACCCGATAATTGCGCTGCTGGAGAGTAAAATCGTTCACATACTGCGAACCCAGAGCCGTTTGTAACGTACTGAAAATATCATTAACAGAAATATCCAAAGCCTTAGCCCGATTGCGGTCAACCTCCACAATTAACTGAGGCGTATTCGCCGCAAAGGTACTAAATACCGCCTGCAATCCCGGCGTTTGATTCGCCTGCTTCAAAATCCCACCCATAGCCTGAACCAACCCATCTAAACCGCTGTTACCTTTGCGATCTTGAAGTTGAAATTGGAAGCCCCCAAATTGACCTAAACCTTGAATTGCCGGGGGATTAACAGGGAAAATTCTAGCTTCTGGAATCGCGAAAAGCTTACCCCGCAAATTACCAATAATCGCTTGTACAGTTTGACCACCTGCATGACGCTCACTCCAAGGTTTAAGCGTAGTAAAAATAATACCCTGGTTAGAAGTGCTACCGCTAAAACCAAAGCCGCCCACTGAAAAAGTCCCTAAAACTTCAGGAAGTTTAAGAATTTCCTGCTCAACTTCATCCATCACTTTCCGAGTATATTGCAGTGAAACACCTTGGGGCCCTTGAATAATTGTCATAAAATAGCCCTGGTCTTCTTCAGGGATAAATGCTGTCGGCACTGATAGATAAAGCCAAGCTGTTACTCCCAGAGAAGCGATAAATACCAGGGTGACAATAGTTTTAATTCCTGTTAGAAATATTAGCGACTGGCGATATTGCCGCCGCGTCCAATCAATGCCGATATTAACGCGGTCAAATACCCAACCCAGCGGGCCGCCAAACTTCTGCCCTCGCCGCAGTAATAGAGCGGAAAGTGAGGGCGTGAGAGTAATCGCAATAAAGGTAGAAAGTGCTACTGAAAAGGCAATTGTCAAGGCAAATTGTTTGTAGAGCGCTCCCGTAGTTCCGGGGAAAAATGCCACTGGCACGAATACTGCCATCAACACTAATGAAGTAGCAATTACAGCACTAAAAAGCTCTCGCATTGACTCGGAAGCGGCTTCACGAGGATTCATGCCTTGGCGGATTAGGCGGTCAAT
Organism: Oscillatoriales cyanobacterium PMM_0080; assembly: GCA_949127775.1. Taxonomy (GTDB): domain Bacteria; phylum Cyanobacteriota; class Cyanobacteriia; order Cyanobacteriales; family Microcoleaceae; genus Microcoleus. The sequence goes on along the minus strand of CASBQF010000183.1, from coordinate 1,301 downwards.
ATTTTCTACGACAATGATCGCGTCATCCACGACTAACCCCGTCGCTAATGTTAAACCAAACAGAGATAAACTGTTAATGGTAAAGCCGAAGATTTTGATAAAAGCAAAGGTTCCAATTAAGGAAATGGGAATCGCGATCGCGGGAATAATAGTAGTGCGCCAGTCTTGCAAGAAAACAAAAATTACTATCACCACTAGCAAGACTGCTTCAAATAGTGTCTTCACTACTTCTGCCATCGACTCTTCGACAAATAAAGTCGTATCTAGCGCTACTCTATGTATCAATCCAGGAGGGAAGCCTTTAGCTAGTTTTTCCATTTCTGTTTTGACGGCATGGGCTACATTCAAAGCATTGCTTCCCGGCAATTGATAAATCCCTAAACCCACCGCATCATTGCCTCGAAATCGCAGGAAAGAGCTGTAATTTTCTGCTCCTAATTCTGCCCTTCCCACATCTTTTAACTTAACTAATGTTCCATTTGCCTCAGTTTTGAGGACAATTTCTTCAAATTCTGCTGGACTTTTTAGACGACTTTCAGCCTGTAAATCAATTTGATACATTTGCCCGTCTGGAGCTGGTTCTTGCCCAACTCTACCGGCACCAACTTGTAAGTTTTGTTCGTTAAGTGCTCTGCTTACATCTTGCATTGTTAAGCTGCGAGCGGCTAACTTATTGGGGTCTATCCACAGGCGCATAGCATAGCGGCGTTCCCCAAAAATTCGCACTTCACCAACGCCTTTTACTCGCTTTAAAGCATCTGCTAAATACAAGTCGGCGTAGTTGCTTAAAAATATGGTGTCGTATTCTTTATGTTCTGTAAATAAGCCGATGGCTAATAGGAGGCTGGTAGATTGTTTTGTAACTCGAACTCCTGTGCGTTGTACGGCATCTGGTAGCTGCGGTTGGGCAACTGCGACTCGATTTTGAACATCGACGGCGGCGATATCTTTGTTACGTGATGGGTCAAAGGTTGCTGTGATGGTACTGGTGCCGTCGTTACTGCTACTAGATGTTAAATATTTTAGTCCTTCAACGCCGTTTATTTGCCTTTCTAGGATGTTTGTAACTGCATTTTCGACAATTTCAGCACTCGCCCCGCTATAGTTAGCTGTGACGTTAATTTGGGTGGGGCTGATGTCGGGGAAGCGTTCGATGGGCAGGCTGGGAATGCTGATTGCGCCTACTAGAATGATAATTAAGGCGCAGACGCTAGCAAAGACGGGTCGTTTAATAAAGAAATCTGCAAACATAACTTTGTTAATTGTTAGTTGTTATTTGTTGGTTGTTGGTTGTTATTTGT